>CAXUKB010000084.1:1604-15443 GCA_964251345.1 uncultured Fimbriimonas sp.
GTCGTCGTCATCCTCGCGATGGGCATCGGCCTGTTCGCCCCGCCGTTCGGCCTCGGCTACTACGCCGCCTGCATCATCGGCCGCGTGCCGCCCGAGATCGGGCTGCGCCGCATCTGGCCCTACCTGGGCGCGCTGGCGCTCGGCCTCATCGTCGTCGCCTCGGCGCTCATGGTCTCGGCTTTTGGCCTGCTCGTCGCCTCCCTCGGCCGGACCGAGGAGCAGAGCCGGGGACTTTCGATTCTCGCCGTGCTCGCGATGGTGATGCTGGGCGGCGCGTGGTTCCCGAGCTTCCTCATGCCCGCGTGGGTCCAGAAGATCTCGTTCGTGGTGCCCGTACGCTGGGCGCTCGACGGCTTCGACGCGATGCTCTGGCGTGGGCAGGGCCTGGGAGCGGCGCTCACCCCCGCCGCGGGGCTCCTCTTCTTCGCGCTCGTCTTCGGCCTCGTCGCCGCGTTCCGCTTCCGGACCATGCCCCAGACGGCCTAGTGGTTCGTTAACCTTCACCAATGGATTCCTGGAGCGGGTGGCTTTTAATTTAGGAGTCGGTTGGCGTTCCCCTCCCGTCTTGTGCGCTCTGGTGGCTTGAGGCTTTGGTATTCGAAGACCGCGTGCGGGTAGCCGTCCCCGTCCTCGCACAGCATCCTGAAGCTGCTCGTTTAGACAAGCTTCAGGCGCGGGGGCGACGGTCGCCTGGAGGAACGCCGGTTCTCCAAAGACCCCCGGCGCATTCCCGCCCTGCTCGCCTGGGGCCATGCGGCGGGAACGCTCGGCGATGCTTGACAATGATCTGGCGCGCCATTTCTGTCGAGTAGAAGGCACGACGGGGTAGATTAGTGTCCTGTCGATGAGGCTCCTCGCCGCATTCCTCCTGCTGCTGGCGGCACTGTCGGCCCGCGCCGAGCGCATTCTCCTTATTCCCCTCGACAGCCGCCCGGCAGCGGGCCAGTTCGCCCAGATGATCGCCAAGACGGCGGGCGTCGACGTGGAGTTGCCGCCGATGGAGCTGCTTGGCCGCTTCACGACCCCTGGCCAGCCGGACAAGATCCTCGACTGGCTCGAGCGCGCCGATCTCTCCGACGTGTCGGCGGTGATCGCGAGCACCGACATGGTGTGCTACGGCGGCCTTATCGAGTCGCGGGTGAACACCGTCTCGATGCCGCTCGCCCTCCAGCGGGCGCGACGCCTGAGTCGCATTGTCCGGACCGCGCCCCACGTGCGGCTGTACGCCTTCGCGAGCACGATGCGGCTCTTCCCGACCGCCACGCGCAAGGCGAGCCGCTACCGGATGCAACTCGCCAAGTATGAGGAGGCGAACGCCAAGGCCAAGATCCTGGGCGACGAGGAGGCCCGGCGCACCGCCGCCCGCATCCTTCCCGCGCTGCCCAAGTCCGAAGTCGAGGCTTACGAGAAGACCCGCCTGCGCAACGTCTACGTCCAGTCGGGGCTCCTCCGCATGGTGGCGGACAAGAGCATCGACTACATGATCATGGGCCAGGACGATGCCCGTCCCTTTGGTCCGCACGTGGGAGAGAACATGGCCCTGAAGCGGCGCGCGACCGCCCTCGGCATCGACGACAGCGTGTTTTTCTGCGAGGGCATCGACCAGCACGCGAACGTGCTGGTGAGCCGCGCCTTGCTCGCCCAGGCGGGCTGGAGCCCTGTGGTGCGCGTGGTGACGAGCGACGAAGACGGCCTGAACGCCTTTGCGAGCTACGAGAGCAAGCCTCTGCGCGAGAGCCTCAGCGATCAGCTTCTCGCGAGCGGCGCGAAGCCCGCCGCCCCTGGCGACGAGTACGACTACACGCTGTATCTGAACACGCCCAAACGTCGGGAAGATCGCTTCGAGACGTTCCTCACCTCGCTCAAGGAAGACGTGGACCAGGGCTTCCCCGTCGCGGTGGCCGACATCAACCTCGCGGCCGACGGCACCTCCGACCCGGCGCTGTTCGCGGGCCTGGAAGAGCGCCAGCGCACGATGAAACTCCTCGCCTTCGCCGGCTGGAACACCGCGGGCAACACGATGGGCACCGCGATTCCGGCGGCGAACGTGTACCTTTTGGCGCGTCGGCTGCGGGTCGATCCCCTCGTGCGCGAGGTGGCCCAACGGGAGTTTCTCCTGCACCGATTCGTGGACGACGCGGACTACCACAAGCTCACCCGTCCGGCGGCGTACCGCATGATTCGCGAGGCGAATGGCGGCTCGATCGACGAGGTGTACGGCGAGGAGTTCGCGCGGGTGGAGGCGTTCGTCCAGCGCGACCTCAAGTCGCATCTGATGGCGACCTTCCAGGATCAGTTTCTCGGACGCCGATTCTTCGCAGGCACGAAGCAGTACGCCTTCTCGGGAATCGACGACGTGTCGATCTCCCTTCCGTGGCCCCGGGCCTATGAAGTGCGGCTGTCGTTCCACCTTGAGGCGGCGCCGGTACCGTAACTCTAATTCCTGCGCGCCTCCAGTAGAGGAGGGAGTAGGGGTGGAGAGGACCGATCTCAACATTCGCCCCCATCTCCGCGCAGGCCCAGAGTCTCCGGCCCACCACTCCCGGTCCTTCCTCCCACTCACGACGAGGACGGGAGGTTAGCCGCCCGTCTTTGCGGGCGGCGGGGCCGTCGGAGGCGTTCCGGCCGGGGGCGCTCCCGCAGGCTTGGTACCCGTTGCGGCTGCGGGCTTGGTGCCCGTCGCGCTCGTCGCGGGTTTGTCCGCGTCGAAGTCGATGCCCTTGCCCTTCGGCTTCAGCATGTACACGTACTCGTCGTCCTCGGTCTGGTCTTCCTTGGTCGAGAGCTTGGCCTTGAAGCAGTCGTTGTTGTCCGCGACGGAATTCTTCATGTGGACCTCGCGCTTGTCCATCGACCCGATGAGGTCGAGCATGTCCTTCTCGCCGTCGTAGTGCGCCTCGGGGGCCCAGGCCTGCCGCCAGCGGCCGTCGTCGAACTTCTGGAACGCGGTGGGATTGCCCTGTTTCGCGATCGCGTGGCGCTCACCCTCCTTGTACCAGTAGGTGACCTCCTCGGCCGCCATCTGCAAAGGATAGTCGCGCAGGTTCTTGCCCGACCGCAGTTCGGTGACCTTGTCCTTCTCGGCCTGGCTGAGCGTTCCGCCCTCGCTCATCTTCGCCATGAGAGAAGGGGGAATGTCCGGCACGAGCGGGCCCCGGTCTTCGTCGTTGATCCGAAGGGGCTTGTCCCACTCCTTCTTCGGGCGAACGTACACGAGGACGTGGCCGGTGCAGACCGCCTTCTTCTCGTTCTGGTAGATCACGACCTTGTCCGCGACGATGTCGGCCTTCGCCGAGCGATAGGTCGCCCTCACGTTCCCCTCGCTCGTGGCGGTGACGACCTCCGTCTTAGGATCGTGCGTCAGCTTGGGAGCCGTGATAACCATGTCTCCATCGCTCGCCCAACCGTCCTTAGCGTTGTTCAGACCGTGTTCTTTGGTGACCTCTTCGCCGGTGAAACTCCAGACCTTGCTCTGGATCTCCGCGGGAGCGCCCACGGCCTTCGGTAGGGGGCCGATGTACGTGGGCTTGGCGATGCGCATGTAGTCTGTGTTCATCCGCCGGACGAGGCTGGCCGCGGTGAGGGTGCCGCCCATGATCGTGCCCTTGAGCGGCGTCGGAACGGAAATCTCGCCGATGCGCCCGTTGAGGCTCGCCCGGGCGCTCTGGATGTCGAAGTCCGTGCCGCCGTTGCCCTTCACGCGGATGCCGTTCGAAAGCTCGACGTTCTTGAGGTTCGGCTGCAGCACCCCCGTTCCGGCGGCGAACTGCATGGGACCCTGCGGCGTTTGGAGGGTGCCGTTCTTGATGTGATCGAGCGTGAGGGTACTCGCGCCCGCCGCGACGCGCATTCGGTCGGCTTGCGCGGAGGCGACGAGCTTGCCGCCCTCGTACCGACGCATCTTGACCCCCGAGACGAGGATCTCCGTGGTGGGATCGTGCGGCCGCTTTCGGTCGAGATTCGCGTAGGGGTTGAGACCGCCGTACTTGCGCCAGGCGATCACGCCGCCGCCCACGCCGGCGATGACGGCCAGCGCCATCGCCGTACTGCCCATCGCCCTGCGGAAGGTCGGTTTCATCGTCTTTTATGGAACGTCGCGGTGCGTTGGCCCGTTCCCACCGCAACTCTACGGTGCGAGTGAAACTTCGCCTGCCGTTCCCAACCGGCATCTCTTCGGCGGCAACCCCACAATCTTCAGGGAAGCGAAGGGTGGATAGGAGCCTGTCCGGCTCCTGTGCGCGCAACTCCGCAAGGGCTCATCCCTTTGCCAACCGTAGCCGCCGGATGGTTTGTGCCGGCGCTTCCGATCGGATTCAAGCGGTGTCGGCGTAAACCATCGACCGACGACAAGAAACAGGCCGTGCAGTCTCCGCCACAATAGAAGTCCGCATGGCCTTCCTCGATCTCCAGCCGGACGCGTACGGGCTCTCCGAGCCCCTGGGCCACGACCTCCGGCGGATCGACGACCTGCTGGGCCGCGTCCTGCGCTCGCAGGAGGGCTCCGCTTTCGTCCAAGAGGCCCGGGAGCTCGTCGTCGCGTCCGAAAAGCTCGGTCTCGACGACGCCGACCGGATTCGCCGTCTTGCCCGCGCCTTCACCGTGCTTTTTCAGCTCATGAACGTCGCGGAGCAGAAGGAGATCGTGCGGGTGAACCGCGCCCGCCATCCCCGGCGCGAGTCGATCCGCGACGCGGTCTTCGGCCTGAAGGATCGGGGCGCGAGCGCCGACGACGTGCGCGGGCTTCTCGAGCGGATGCACATCGCTCCCACGCTCACCGCCCACCCCACCGAGGCCAAGCGAAAGTCGGTGCTCGACAAGCTCCAAGAGGTCGCCCTCCTCCTCGCGAAAGACGAGGCGCCGCCCGCGCTCACTGACCCGCTCGAGTCGGAGGACGCGCCGATGGCGGAAGCCGAGCGCATTCTCGTCGAGCTTTGGCAGACGGACGAGATGCGTGCCCAACGCCTGAGCGTGCGCGAGGAGGTCCGCAACGCCCTCTACTTCTTTGGGAAGACGGTTATGGAAGTCGTGCCGTGGCTTCACGAGGATCTTGCCCGCGCCCTCGCCGAGGCCTATCCCGGCGAAGCGTTCGAGGTGCCCACCTTTCTCACCTACCGATCCTGGGTGGGCGGCGACCGCGATGGAAACCCCAACGTCACGCCCGAGGTCACCTGGACGACGCTTCTGGAGCATCGCATTCAGGCGCTGGAGGTGTACGTCGAGCGCGCCGCCATCCTGCGCCGCGCCCTCACCCTGAGCACGAAGCTCGTGCCCATCTCCGCCGCACTGGAGGAGAATCTTCGGGAAGAGGACCAGAAGCTCACGCCTCAGCTTCGCGAACGGATCTCGCAGGAGCCGTACGTCCGCAAGTTCCTGCGCATCGAGGCGCGGCTCGGCCAGGCGCTCGAAAAGAGCCGGGCGATGCTGACCCACGGCCGACGGGGTGGATTCGACGACGCCTACGCCGGTCCCGAAGAACTGCTCGCCGATCTCGCGCTCGTGCGGGACAGCCTGCGCGAGAACGGCGCGGCGAGCGTGGCCGATGGCGGCGCCCTGCCGCACCTCGTCCGGCAGGTCGAGGCGTTCGGCTTCCACCTCGCCACCCTCGACGTGCGCCAGCACAGCGACGCCCACGCCGTGGCCCTGGACGAGATTCTTTGCGCCGCGGGCGTCCTGCCGATCGAGGAGAAGTACTCGGACCTGGACGAGGCCCGGAAGGTCGCCCTCCTCACCGCGGAACTTGAGAACCCACGTCCCCTCCTGCCCGCGCGATACGAGCTGAGCGAGGAGAGCCACCACGTGGTCGACGCCTATCACGTGATCGCCCGCGCCCACCGCGAGCTTTCGCCCCAGAGCGTCGTCGCCACCATCATCTCCATGACCCACGGGGTCTCCGACCTTCTGGAGGTGCTTCTCCTTATGAAGGAGGCGGGCCTCTACCGCGTCGGGCCGCACGGCGTCGAGAGCGACCTCGACGTGGTGCCGCTTTTCGAGACCATCGACGACCTGCACCACTCGGGCGATCTGTTCCGTGCGATGCTCGCGAACGAGGCGTACCGTCGCCACCTGGGGGCCCGGGGCGGTACGCAGGAGATCATGCTGGGCTACAGCGACTCTAGCAAGGACGGCGGTTACCTCGCCGCGAACTGGTCGCTTCAGTCGACCCTCGCCGGGCTCGCCGTCGCGAGCCGCGAGACGGGCGTGCCCATCCGCCTCTTCCATGGTCGCGGCGGCACGGTGGGCCGGGGCGGCGGCCGTGCGAACCGCGCGATCCTTTCGCAGCCCGAGGGCTCCTTCTCCGGCGAGATCCGCTTTACCGAGCAGGGCGAGGTGATCTCGTTCCGCTACTCCTTGCCGCCCATCGCCCACCGCCACCTCGAGCAGATCGTGGGCGCGGTGCTCCTCGCGGAGTACGGCACCGGCGTGAAGGGCGCGGAGGAGCGCTATGGCGACACGATGCGTCGCATGGAGGCCGCCTCGCGCGAAAAGTATCGCTCGCTCGTGTACGAGGACGAGGGCTTCTGGCCCTTCTACCTCCAGGCCACGCCCATCGAGCACATCGCCCTGCTCACCATCGCCTCGCGCCCCGTCTCGCGCGGCGGCAGCGGCGTCACCGGGGTCGAAGGCCTGCGCGCGATTCCCTGGAACTTCGCCTGGGTCCAGAGCCGCGCCACCCTCGTCGGCTGGTACGGCCTGGGCACCGCCCTCAAGAGTCACATCGATTCGGGCGGCCTCGACGAGCTGCGCCGGATGTACCGCGAGTGGCCCTTTTTCTCGATGGTCTTGAACAACGCCGAGTTGGAGCTGATGCGCGCGCACCTGCCGACGGCACGCCTGTACGCCGCCCGCGTGGAGCCGAAGGCGCTGGGCGACCGAATCGAAGCCTTGATCGAGGAGGAGTACGCCCGCACCCGGGACGCGATCCTCGCGATCTCCGGCCAGAGCGAGCTCATGGCCCGCGCCCGCGTCGTGCGCAACACCGTCGAGTTCCGCAACCCGATGGTGGAGCCGCTCTCCAAGCTCCAGGTTCTGCTGATGAACAAATGGGATTCTCTCTCCGACGAGGAGAAAGAAGGCACCTGGCGCGAAGCGATGCTCCAGAGCATCGCGGGCATCGCCGCCGCGATGCAGAGCACGGGATAAGCGAAGAGAACCCCTCACCCTTGCTCCTCCACCCAAGTGGAGAAGCAAGGGTGAGGGGTCCGGTGGCCCCGCGAAGGTCGAGATGACGCGGCTTCGCGCGTCGGCACGAGGGCATCCGACGCCTACCGGGATTCACCGGGTAAGGCTAGAAGAGGCTGCCTTGCTCGTCGGCGGGGTTCGGCGGGGTTTGGGCGGGCGTTCCCTCGGGCTTGCGACCTTCCTTCAGCGCCTGAGCGGCGTCCCACGCCTTCTTAATGTCCTGCACGAGAAGCGAGAACCCGCCGTCGCCCCCGCCCGCGCTCTGCTGGCGCAGGATGTAGGAAGGGTGAAGCGTCGCAATCGCGGTCTTGGCGAACTCGCAGGGAAAATACTGGCCGCGCTCCTTGGTGATCGCGAAGTTCTTCTTTATCAGGTTCTTCGCGCTCGGCGCGCCGATGCAGAGCACGACCTTGGGCGCGATAAGACCGAGCTGCGGCACGAGCCACTGGCGGCAGGCGGTGGTCTCCGCCTCCGTGGGGGGACGGTTCTGGGGGCGGCCCGTCGACCAGTCGGCGGCGCGGCACTTGACCGTGTTCGTGATGTAGACCCGCTCCCGCGAAATTCCCGCCTCCGCGAGCGCCTTGTCGAGAAGCTGGCCCGAGCGGCCCACGAACGGACGGCCCTGCTTGTCCTCCTGCTCGCCCGGCCCCTCGCCGACGAGCACGAGCGGCGAGGCGGGGTCGCCCTCGCCGAACACCACGTGGGTACGGCGGTTCGCGAGATCGCACGCGAGACAGCCCGAGGCGGCCTGCCGAAGCTCTTCCAGGTTCATGCTTTGGAGGCTTCTACGAGACGGTCGTAGCTTTCGTGCAGGTCCTGCGGCATTACCCGCACGTCGCCGACGGAGGTCATAAAGTTCGTGTCGCCGTTCCAGCGGGGCACGACGTGCCAATGAAGGTGCTGGGGAATGCCCGCGCCCGCTGCCCGGCCCATGTTCACCCCGAGGTTGAAGCCGTCCGGTTTGTAGGCGCGACGCACCCACTCGACGCCCTTCGCGACGAGTTGCCCGATCTCCAACGTCTCTTCGTCGGTGAGCTGCGTCACGTCGGAGACCTGCCGAAAAGGGGCGACGAGGAGGTGGCCGTTCGTGTAGGGAAAGGCGTTCATGATCACGAACGCCGTCTCTCCCCGATGGAGGATGAGGTTCTTACGGTCCTCACCTTCGGCGGGAAGCTCGACGAAAATGTTTTGGCCTTTGTCGGTGCCGGTTTCCGGCCGCTCGATGTAGGCCATGCGCCAAGGCGCCCAGAGGGTTTCCGGCATGGGTTTAGGTTACCGTCCCGACGGGGTTTAGGCCGCGAGGGTGTCGGTCCTGACGAAGTCGTCGCTGGTGAAGAGGGCGGTGTCTTCGCCTTGTGGCGCCTCAGCCTATGCTCGGTGGTTTTCCGTAGCCGCGGGATGCCCTTGTGCCCGCGCGTGCGGAGCCGCCCCGTGAGTTGCGGACCTAAGTTCGGAGCGTCGGCATGAGAGCATCCGACGCTTACGGCCGATCTTTGAGCCTTGACCGTCCGCGCGTGGCTTGTCAAGCTTCATCGTTCGACCTGTAGCCGGTGGCATTAGCCGCCGCGAGGGGCTCCCACCGAGGCTGAAGCCTGGGGCTACAGAGGCGCACAAATGAACCTCGACCGGTCACTAGAGTAGACCCTTGCGGCGGCCGTGCGCCATCACGATCGCCTCGACCATCCGAATCTCCGTCTCCCCTTGAGGCGGGTCCGGAATGCCCAGGCGTTGCGCCATCGGGCGGTAGATCGTGCCGAGAAGGCGCGCCTGGGCCTCGGGCGGCAACTCGTAATAGCGGTCGGCCAAGCGACGCAGGGCGGTGTACTCCGGGTTGGTCAGGCCACGCAAAGGGCCGACGTGGTTCTCGAGCGGATGAATGCCGACGCCGTGCGGCGCGACGGCGTAACGCGGGGCTTCCAGGCGCTCCGAAACGACGACGGTGCCCGCCACAAGGTCGCCGAGTCGCTGCGCGCGATCGCTAAGAAAAATCGAGGCGAGACCGATCAGGTAGGGCGGCGGGATAAGGTCGGCCGGACGGAGAAGGTTGCGTAGGATCGCCGCCTCCAGGCCTACCGGCGTGCCGTCGGCCATGCGGACGCGAATGCCCTGAGCGCGCTTCCCGATCGTTTGGCCATTGCCCAACCCTTCGCTTAGGACGAAGTAGAGGATCGGGAGGAGGAACAGCAGGAACATGAACAGGCCCATGGCGAGCGCCTGATCGACGATGCTGAGGAAGCCGGCGCCGATCCAAAGAAGGATCATGGCGGCGGCGACGATGAGGATATCGAGCAACTGCGCCAGGGCGCGGCTGCCGATGCCCGCCAAACGGTAGCCCAGAACCGCCCGCTCGGGCGTAAGGATCTCGAGATCGCCTTGCATCGCGCTGAGGGTCAGTCTACAATAGGGCGGTGACCCTCGTGCCGACGCCGAGATTCTGGTGGCTCGCCGCCGCGGGCGTGCCGCTCGCCGCCATTGCGGCGGGTCTCGGCACGCCGCTCGCGGCGGTGGCGTACGACGTCGGCCTCGTAGCGGTCGCCTTCGCGTCCGCCCGCCTCGGGCCGGATCCCCGCAAGCTCCGCGTGACGCGGCGGCGCGACCCGGTCCTCAGCGTCCGGCGGGCGAATCGCGTGACCCTCGTGGTCGAGAACGACAGCGACGCGGCGATCGCCGCCCGCCTGCGCGACGAACCGCCTTCGGGCTGGCCGACCACGGAGCGCGAGTTCGACGTCGCCCTGCGCCCCGGCGCGCTCGCCGAGTGGACCTACTCGGTCACCCCTCCCGAGCGCGGATCCGACGCGTTCCGTGCCACCTTCGTGCGCGTGCGCTGCCCCCTGGGGCTCGTCGAGCGCCAGGTGCGGCTCGACACGCGGGAGGAGGTGAGGGTCTATCCCGACGTGCTGGCTTTAAAGGAGTTCGGCCTTCTGCGCCAGACGGGCCGCCTCCGCGAGATGGGTATTCGGCGCACCCGTCAGCGCGGCCAGGGCACGGAGTTCGAGAGCCTGCGGCCCTATACCGAGGGCGACGACTTCCGGAGTCTCGACTGGAAGGCGACCGCCCGGCGCGGCGAGCCCATCGTGCGTCGGCACGAGGCGGAGCGCAACCAAGCGGTGATCGTGGTGCTCGACCTCGGCCGCGCCATGCTTGCGGAGGCCGACGGGGTGGTGAAGCTCGACCGCGCCCTCGACGCGCTGCTCATGCTTGCCCAAGCCGCGTCGCTCGCGGGCGACCAGATCGGGCTTCTGGCGTACGACGACAAGGTGCGCCTCTGGGTGCCACCCGCTAAGGGACGCGCCCAGGTCGGCCTGCTCATCCGCTCGGCGAGCGATCTTCAAGCCTCGCCCGTCGCCAGCGACCCCATCGGCGCGTTCGCCTCGCTGAGCGCGAAATGGAAACGCCGGGCGCTCGTGGTGGTCTTCTCCGACGCGGACGACGCCGACGCGGCCGGGCCGCTGTCGGTCGCCCTGGGACCGCTGTCGCGCCGCCACCGGGTGCTGCTGTGCCGCGTCGCCGACCCAAAGCTCGCCGCCGCTCGCAAAGCGCCGCTCGAACTCCCCGACGGCATGTATCTGCGCGCGGCGGCGGCCCTCCTCGACGACGACCGGCGCACCGCCGGGGGCGTCCTCTCCGGCGCGGGCGTGCGCGTGCTGGAAGCCGACCCCGAGGAACTCGCGGCGGCGCTGGTGGGCGCGTACCTCGACGCTCGCGTGGAAGGCCTTTAACGCCTTACCTTGATTAAAGAGCTGACCGTTCTTACGGCTTAGCGTTCCGAAACCCGAAGGGTTGTAGCCGGAGGCTGGCGCCTCCGGCTACAACCCTTCGGCGTACGATCAGGATCGCCGCTCGCTACATCCCGCCAGATTTTCTCGCTCTCGGGTGGGCGCTCGACACCGCCGCGCGGAGCCGTTCGACGCTCACGTGGGTGTAGACCTGAGTCGTCGCGAGGTCCTCATGGCCCAGGAGCTGCTGCACCGACTTTAGATCCGCGCCGCCGTCGAGCAGGTGCGTGGCGAACGAATGGCGAAGGCCGTGGGGTGAGAGGGCGGGCAGGCCCGCCGCCCCGGCAGCGTGGGTCACCGCGGTGTGCATCGAGCGGACGGTGAGCCGCCCGCCCCGGGCGTTCGTGAAGAACGGCGCGCCGGAGCTAGGGACCACGCGCTCCGCGAGGTAGTCGACGAGGGCGCGGCGGCAGGGCTCGCCGAACACCACCATCCGCTCCTTCGCGCCCTTGCCGCGCACCCGCGCGGTGCGCGCCTCCAGGTCGAGGTCGTGGAGATCGAGTCCCGATGCCTCGGAGACGCGGAGTCCCGCGCCGTAGAGGAGCTCCAAAAGCGCCCGGTCGCGTGCCGAAACGGCGACCGCCATCAGGTCGGCGGCCTCGGGGGCGCTCACGCCCCGGGGTAGCGGACGGCGTCGGATGGGCGGTTCGAGGCGGACCGTCGGATCGTCGGTCATGAGACCTTGCCCGATGGCCCACCGGCAGAAGGCACGCAACGAAGAGAGCTTGCGGGCCCGCGTGGCCGGGTGGGGCGCTTCGGCCCGCAGAAGGAGGCGGAGGCGCTCGGTGGTGAGGGGAAACTCCCCCGTCCGAAGGGGAGCGAGGTCGGCGGCGTAGGCGCGCACCGTGTTCGCTGCCCGCCGCGCGGCGAGATGCGCCAGAAAACCCTCGATCGCCTCGTCCATGAGCCCTTTCAGTCTTGCGCACGGCGCGCCGAGCGCGCCAGCCTCCCGGCGCAAGGGGCCCGGGGCCTGGGAGACGGAGGGCCAAAAATGCAATCTCCACCGGACGCGGCCCCTTTGCCAACCGAAGACGGAGAATTGGGGTAAAGTTTACGAACTGCGCGCCGGTGTTGAAATTGGTAGACAAGCTACCTTGAGGTGGTAGTGCTCACAAGGCGTGAAGGTTCGAGTCCTTTCCGGCGCACCAGATCTTAGAAGCCCCGTCCGAAACGACGGGGCTTCTTTGTTTTTCGACCTTCCTAGGTCTCCAAAAAAGGAAGCTGGTCTCAATTCCGCTTTGGTGGTCTCCATCCGGCCTTTTCCGCTCGTTGTGTGGCCTTGATAAGCCTCTGGGGTCGAAAAAGCTAGGTCAGAATGGGACCATGAAGCTTTACCGCGCGGAGATGGGCGGCATCGCACCTTGGCTCTGGGTAAGCAACGGCGAACTCGACGAGACGAAGCGATCGTGGACCCAACAGCCGGACCACTGGACTCTTTTCTTCCTTGAGCACGCGGGCGGCTTCTCCGTCGCCAACCAGACCTATTCGTACCAGGACGGATTCGTCGCGCTGGTTGCGCCGGGGACGAAAGCGGGATTCTTGTGCCTCGGCGAGGGAACGCGGTACATCAGCTTCACCTTCAACCTGACGAAGCGCGTCGAGACGGTCGCTCTCCCGGCGCTCGCGGATCTCGGCGAATTCCGCGAGTTTCGCCGGCACGAGGCGCACGACGCGGTCCACTGGCTCTCACGCTCTATCGGGCGGGGTCTCGCGTTCGTGTACGACGTCCTTTGGTCTATCGCCCAGCCTTCGGATGCGCTCCGATCGTCGACCGTCGTTCATGAGTTCGAGACGCTCGTGATCGAACGCCTGCGCGAGAAGCTTTCCATCGCCACGTTGGCCACCGAACTCGGCGTCAGCCAGTCGCACCTGCTTCGCCTCGTGCGTGCAGAACACGGCGGCACCGCACAGGAGTTCATCCGCGACAAGCGTGCCGAAGTGGCGCGAACCCTCATCGTATCCACCGATCTGCCGCTCAAGGCGATCGCCTGTCGGACCGGAATGCCGGACCTCCAATATCTGAATAAGACGATCCGCGCCGCCTCGGGACTCTCCCCCCGCGCCCTGCGGTCGCTTGCACAAAATCGAACGCCCCATTAGTGGTTTGGGTTCGGCTTTTAGCACGGGAAGCACATCGAACGTCGGCCGCAGATTGCGCTACCTTTTTCCCGTGAGCTACTCTCGCTACTTTCCTGTAATCGCTCTCCTTGCGCTGTCCAGCGTGGCGCTCGCCGGCTCCGTGATCACGACGAACGTTCCCACCGGCACCGAGATCGTCAACATCGACGCCCGGGCCGACGGAGCGGCGAGCAGCGCCAACAACTTCAGCGACTGGTTTCAGCCCTTCGCGAACGACGTCAGCATCACGTTGACGCCGGGCACCTACACGTTCGGAATCGTCGATCCGACCGACGCCGTCGCGAGCTTCCCGACTCTCACGTCGGCCCAACTCGGCACGATCAATGGAGCTTGGACCTACAACTCTCCTTGGCTGACGGACTACATGGTCTTCGATCAGTCGGCCCTGAACGACTCGAATCAGACTCAACTCTTCTCGGGCGCGGTCGCCACGCAATCCTTTACCAACCCGGCGGACTCCTATGCTGCCGCCAAGACCGGAAACTACCGAGACCTGCTGCACATCAGCCCGGGTGGCCGGGCCAACGGGACCTTGGCCCGGAGTTATACGCTGACGAAGACTCAGACGCTCCTCTTCGCCATTCCCGATCAAGGCGTGGATGACAATGCGGGCGGCGTTTCGGTCGTCGTTACGAAATTCCAGGCGACGCCCGAGCCGGCGCCCTTCGCGGCGGTGGCGATCGGTGGATGGGCCCTACTCCGACGGCGCCGAAACGGGACGATCCGCTAAGGGGAGGCGTCGCGT
>CAXUKB010000085.1:0-15414 GCA_964251345.1 uncultured Fimbriimonas sp.
GGGAGGATTCAAAGGCATTCGAGAACGAAACGGCGAGCGTTTTGGGTCATTAGACCTAAGGGCAGCGTAGGAAGAACACTGTAAGGAAACGGTAGGCTCTTCTCACCCGACGAAGTCGTCCGGCGATCTCCATGTGGCACGTTCTCGAACCCTGGCAGTTCTCGCAACTGAAACGACTCGCGACGTTCGACCCCGAGCGGGTCGAGACGACGATGAACACCGTTTGGAACACCTACCCTGGCTTGTTCGAGGAGGTTTGCATCTCCGCGGTTGATCAGGAGCAGCTCACGGTCGCACGTTGCGCCGAGGCTTTGGCGGTGGACGAGTGCCGCGTCGAAGAGCTCTTGCACTCCTTTCGATCGAGGCCGCCCCAACCGGCGACGGCAGTGGTGCGAGACGAGCGCGCGGTGGCGAGACTCGCGGAGGGCAACGTCGCCGTTTGGGAGATCGTCCGCGAATATCGGAAGCTCGGCAGCGTCGAGCGGCTGGTGAACTCGTTCGCCTCCCTCTCCCGTGGAGAATTGGCGGCGGCGCTGAAGTACGCGGAACAGAACCCGGCGGAGATCGAGACGGCGATCGCACGTTACGAGGAGCTTCTCGCGAAGCGGCGGGCAGAATATCCCTTCGCGCGCTAGAGTTTAGGATATAATTTTATGAACGCGGGCATAGCTTAGTGGTAAAGCTCCAGCCTTCCAAGCTGATCATGCGAGTTCGATTCTCGCTGCCCGCTCCAACTCAGCCGGACTAGGCTATACTGAAACCGCCTAAGCGGGCGTAACTCAGTGGTAGAGTTCTTGCTTCCCAAGCAAGCTGTCGCGAGTTCGAGTCTCGTCGCCCGCTCCAGTTTTCACACCTAGGACGGGGTCTTCTGCAGTGCAGATGACCCCGTCCTACTTGGCTTAGCCCTGCCTCTAAAAGCCGTTCTCTGTAATCAACCGATGAGCCTTACGCTCAGCGTGGAAGTCGGTGGGAAAATCCGTTTTTGGTAGCCCCCAGCAGGGACGACGAAACTAACACCGAGCCGACGGGTGTGAGATCGACGATGAAGTGGGGGGACTTGACATAAAGGCCCTCGACGTTAGCTCGAGGCAGCCGGAAATCATCGCGGAGATGAGTTGGTCGGTGAAGAGGCCCGGAACGGGAACGCCCGCTCTGATCAGGATCGGGCCTGCGCCTAGAGGCCCGAACCCGTAGTTCCCGACGTGGTGCCGGCGATCGACTGCCCCGGAGCAGCCACCGTGATGATACGCGTGACGCGGGTGGCCGTGCCGGACGGGTCGGTGACGGTGCCTTCGATCGTGTACGTGCCGGGGATCGACGACGGGGTGTAGAGCTCGGCCAGGCCGCTCCCTCCGCTGTCGCGGTAGGGGTACTTGATTTCGTTCGGCGAGAGCGTGCCGCCGCCCGCCTCCACCACCCGCAGAGCGTAGGTCGCGTGCGGGTGCCCCGTGGCGTAAACCTCGACGGGGACCGTCTGGCCGACGGTGAGGGTTTGGCTCTCCGGATAGAGGTAGACCGCTTTCGCAACGGCGGTGGTGGAGCCGCCGCCGCCACACCCGGCGAGGAGGACGAGGGGGAGGAGAAGGAAGGGCTTTCGCATTCCCCAAGCTTAGCGAAGACCCAACTGGATGTCAAGGTGGTGAGCTGAGGTCCACAAAGCGGTGAGGGGTAGCCTGACGCGCGTGCGAATCAGGTGGGACGCCCCGATCGGGGGGCACGTCGGCACGGTTATCGCGGCGGGACTGCTTGCGTTCTTCTGCTTCCAGACGTCGTTGCAGATCCGGCTCGATCTCTACGGCCGCACCACACCGGCCACGCTCCTCGAAGGCCACCACGGGCGAGGGGGCTCGTGTACCTACGCGTACAGGGCGGGCTCGGAGTCTCGGACGCTTACGGGGCAGTGCTACTGGGCGCCATCCCCGGCGGTCGACTATCTTCCTGGAGACCCGGGTTTGGCGCGCTCCCATGGACAGCCCAACCTTGAAATCGACGCGGGCTTCGTCGTGGCCGGGCTCGCCTTGCTCGTCGCCTCCCTCTGGCACCTCAGAAAGCAGCGACGCTGAACCTCCTTCTGTGAGGTTGGACCCCGCAGGCTTGAGCGGCCTACGAGCGGATCAGGAGGTCTTCCTCGTACCTCGATGGCGAGCCCTCCTCGCCCGGCCCAGCGTCCACCCCGGTCACGAGATAGTGAGCGTGCAGCCGCATTCCAGTGAGTTTGTCAACCCAGTAGGTCGCCTCCACCTTCGCCGATCCCGCGCCCTTCTCTCCGCCCTTTGCGGCGATCTTGTAGGCGTCGCGTCCGGCGGCGCGCTCCTCTCCGACGAGGGTGTAAACGAGGCTCACACCGACGTTCTCCGCCTTTGAATCGGGCGGCGTCTCGGCCGTCCAAGATCCTCCAGCGGTGATGGGCTCCTTGGGCAGTGCAAGCTCGGTGAGACGCCCGAGCCGAAGCATGTTGATGGGCGAGTACTCCGTCTTGACGCTCCGAAGGGTCCCGTCGGGTCCGAAGGTGCTCTCGGTGGAGGTGAGCGGCGCGTCGACGTCCAGGTCCCGGCCGTCGGGCTTGAGGTGGATCTCGGGGACGTCGACGACAACGACGCGCCCCGGCTCGACCGTCTTAACGATCCGCGAGCGCTTGCCATATAGCGCCGCGCCCATGCCTCCGAAAACGCCGCTCCCTGTAACATCGTAGACTGCCTTGTCACCAACCTTGGGCGACCAGACGAGGAGAACGGGGGCGAGTAGGGCAAGCATGATCGTGGGGCAGTGTAGCGCGCTTGCGTGAGTCTTGCGCGAGCCGGTTTAACAGTTTCACCGTCGCCGCGGCAACAGCCGACACTTCAACCCCGAACTGTCGACGGGCTTAGGAACTGTCTTGCCCAAGGATGTCGAACGACGCTTACGCCTCTTTCGGTCGTACGATCAAGATCGAGTAGGTCTCCGTCGACACTTGGTTCAGCGACACCGAACCGACGAGGGCGCGGGTCATCGCGCCGCTTCCTTGCGATCCGATGATGAGCAGATCGGCGGCGGTTTCCCGCATGGCGGCCGGGATGACCGCATTGGGATCGCCGCGCCTCACGAGCGACCGTGTGCGATATCCAGCCTCTTCGAGACGTCGGCAAACCTCGGCGTTCCGGGCCTCGACGGCCTCTTCGATCCATCGGTCGGCGTCGCCGTCCAGCGCAGTGAGGTTCTGACCCAGGATTTCCGACTCCGCTTCGTCGATCTCCCAGGCGCTCACGACGTCGATCTCCTCGATCCCCTCGGGCGCGAGCCCGAGGAATCGGTCGAAGCAGAGCGCAGCGAACGGAGAGTGATCCGTCGCAAACACCGCGCGCAAGGGGCCGTCCCCTTCGGGCTCGCCTTTCGCGACGAGCACCGATGCGGTGCTCGCGACGACTAAGGCATGGCTAACGGAGCCGACCGCGCTCGACCCCACGCGCTTGCTCTGAACTGCGTACACCGCGATGAGGTCTGCACCGCGGGCCTCGGCTTCGGCCACGAGCCGCTCGGAAGGCTTGCCGTGCGTCAAGTGCGCCTCGGCGGGCAGACCTTGAGCGTTGAAGAGCTTCGTCGCTTCGCCGAGGGCCAACTCGCCCAGACTTGTGGTCGTCTTCGCGTACTGCGCCTCGATCGCTTGGGAGGTGCCGAACGCGGGCACGAATGGGAAATTCTCCTTGGCCGAGTGGATCATCGTGTAACGGGCAAGGGGAAATCGCAGCCGCTCCAACAACGCCACGACCGGCCGGTAGAGGCCGACGTTGTCGATCCCAACCACGATCTCGAGACCGACCTTTGCGGACGGGGTCTCGGAAAGGCTCGCGGTGGGAAGATCGGGGATGGTTGTGGCGGAGGTCGTCATGGCGTCTTCCAGTCTTGCCTTCACCCGACGGCGCGAACAAGTCGCAAGTCCGACGTCCCCGGCGTCGCGTCATTCGAACGAATGACCCAGAGAGTCCCACAAGCCTTGCCCTCGCCGACGAATCATCCTGAGGCTGTGAACATCCTCATTGCGTCCGCGAGCCCGGAGGACGAGCGATTCTTTCCGGGCGCGCTCGGAGGCCATCGGGTGGAAACGACGAAAGGCTTACCCGAAGGAAGAGAAGGAAGATACGCCGACGTCGAGGCCCTTGCCGTCGTCCAGGGGCGGCCCGCCTCCCGCGAGACGCTGGACGCCATGCCGAAACTGAGACTGATCGTCACCCGTTCGACGGGATACGACCACATCGATCTCCGCGAGACGCACGAGAGAGGCATCGTCGTCTGCAACGTGCCCGAGTACGGCTCGGCGACGGTCGCCGAGTTCACCTTCGGCTTGATTCTCTCGCTCACACGCTGCATCCCCCAGGAGGTGGACGCCTCGAGAAGCGGCGCCTTCTCCGTCGAGGGCCTGTTGGGCGTCGACCTCGCGGGCAAGACCCTCGGCATCGTCGGACTCGGAAAGATCGGCCGTCACGTCCAGGCGATGGCGAAAGGATTCGTCATGAACGTCGTCGTCTACGACCCTTTCCGAGAAGAGTCCCTTTCCCTAGAAGCGGTCTTCGAATCCGCCGATGTGCTGGCCCTTTGCTGCCCGCTCACCGACGCGACGCGCGGCCTCGTCAATCGTCGCACGCTCGGTCTCATGAAGCCGACGGCTCGTCTCGTCAACACCGCTCGGGGAGGCATCGTCGATTCCGGAGCCCTCCTCGAAGCCCTCGACGCGAACCGGCTCGCCGGCGCCGCCCTCGACGTCCTTGAGGGCGAAGAGGCGTTGCGAGACTGGCGGCCGGACGAGAACATGGAGCGCAATCTGGCCCTCATGAACCACCCCAACGTCCTCGTGACGCCCCATCTCGCCTACGACTCCGCCGAAGCGCTCGGACGAATCCGGCAGACGACGGCCGAGATCCTGCGCGCCTTCGCCCATGGCGAACTCCTCCATCCCGTCCCGGCCCCATCGTAGCGACGTCCTCCTCACCGATGACGGCGTTTCAATGACGAGAAAAGATCCCTTTCGCCGCTGCCCCACCCAGCCGCTACCCTTTAGGGACGATGCCAAAAGACCTCAGCAGCGCGAATCGTCGCACGTACGATTCGATCTTCTGCCATCCCATGTCGCACAACGTCGAGTGGCGCGACGTCCGCACGATGTTCGAGTCCATGGGCGAAGTCGTCGAGGAGCACAACGGGAACGCCAAGATCACGCGAAACGGCCGGACGCTCTCCCTGCGCCCAATGGCGCCGAGTTTCGTCGCCGACTCCGCGACCCTGATGAAGATCCGTCACTTCATCCAGTCGTCGCACGCCTCGGAGGCGGAGAGCGCGCCCAAGGGCGAAACCCTTGTGGTCGTCATCGATCATCACGAGGCACGAGTCTTTCGGTCCGAGCAGCGCGGTTCGGTGCCGGAAAAGGTCGTCCCCTACGATCCTCACGGCTTCGGAAAGCACGTCCACAACCTGCACGACCCCGCCGCGGGGCAACACCATCCGGTGCCGCGCAGCTACTTTGAAGACGTGGCCAAGAGCCTCGGCGATACGGGCGAGATCCTCCTCTTCGGCACCGGCACGGGAGGCGGCAGCGCGATGAACGAATTTCTCGACCACCTGCACAGGGAGCACCGCGACCTTTTCGAGCGCGTCGTCGGCGTGGAGGTCGTGGATGAGACTCATCTTACGGAAGCGCAGTTGCTGGTCAAGGCCCGCGAGTTCTACGCCGACCCGCTCGTCACCACGGTTTAGCCGACGCGGCGACTCCGCGATCTCTCGTCGCGAAGGATTCCCGCGTTTTCGTAGGGATTGGCCTCGCTGACGGCGAGGACGCGTCCGTCGAGAGATCGGCCGTTCATGCCCTTCAAGGCTCGCTCGGTCTGATCTTCCGGAATCTCGATGTAGGCAAACCCGCGATTTTTGGCCATCCGAATGGTTGTCGGAGCGTAGGCCGCGAAAGCGGCCTTAAGGGACGCCTCGGTAGCGGACGGAGCGAGGTTTCCCACGTAGAGCGATCGAATGGACATGGGTCTTTCCTTGCTGAGAGGCAGCGTCGCCACTCAGGGGTACGGGCTTGAGATCGCCCTTCTTGGGTCTCGTTCGATCGATTCGAAAGCGGACCCCAAAAGAGGAGTTCAAGGGCGTAACTCTCGTTCGTACTCCGGCATCCTCGATTAAAACGATCAGTCGGCAAGAATGAGGCAAAACAGCGGAATGGAGGGGACGGGGAACGTTGTGATGGACCGAGCCACCTTTTGCATCGGCATCGTCGCTTCGGCGGGGGGCGTCGAGGCGCTCTCGCGGGTTATCTCCACCCTGCCTGGCGATTTTCCCGCCGCAATCGCGATCGTTCTGCACCTACGGGCGGACCGGCCGAGTCTCCTTGCCCAGATTCTGGGTCGGAAGACGGGGCTCTCCGTTCGACAGGCCCGGGGCGGCGAGATCCTTGCTCCGTCCACGGTGCTCGTCGCCCCTCCCGACCGCCACCTCATCGTTCGCGCCGACGGCACGGCGGCCCTCACGGAAGCGCCCCGCGACCACTCCTCCCGCCCTTCGGGCAATCCGCTCTTCGCCTCACTGGCCCGGAACTACGGCCCCCACGCGATCGCCGTGGTGCTTACGGGCTACGACGGCGACGGCGCGGCAGGACTCAAACTGGTGAAAGAGAGTGGCGGGGTCACGATCGCGCAGAACGAGGCGAGCAGCGCCCACTTTTCCATGCCTCAAGCGGCTATCGCAACGGGCGCCGTGGATCGTATCATCGCGCTGGGGGACATCGGCCCCGCGCTGCGCGAACTCGTCGCTCCCACAATATTACAAAGATAGCGTGACCGGCCCCTCAATACGGGAGCGCCGCATCGTCCTTCGCAAAGAGGCGTCGCTTCAGCCCTTCGACGACGGCGAGATAGACGAGCGTCGTCGGAACGAGAAAGGCGAAATAGGCGAGAGGCAGGCGGGTAAAGCCTAGGAGCGAGGCGAAAGGCAAGAACGGAAGGGCCGCTCCCAGCAGCACGACGCCAAGGACGGTCCAGACGAGAGGGGCGCTTGGGCGGCTGCGCCAAGGAAGGTCGCGGGTGCGGATCACGAAGATGACGAGCGACTGCGTGGCGAGCGATTCGACGAACCAGCCCGTGCGGAACTCGGCGGGTGGCGCGTGGAGGACGCGGAGCAGAACGACGAAGGTCAACCCGTCGAAGAGCGAGCTGACGGGCCCGAGCACGACCATGAACGACTTGATCAGGCCGAGGTTCCAGCGCTTCGGCTTGAGGGTGTAGGCGTCATCGACGCGGTCGGTGGGAATCGTGACCTGAGCAAGGTCGTAGAGCAGGTTGTTCAGCAGGATCTGCCGGGGAAGCATAGGCAGGAACGGAAGGAAGAGCGCCGCCCCGGCCATGCTGAATACATTGCCGAAGTTCGAGCTGGTGCCCATCAGCAGGTACTTCATCACGTTGCCGAACGCCATGCGGCCCTCGATGACCGCCTCGTGGAGCAGACGCAGGCTACGATCGACGAGAATGATCTGGGCCGCGTCCTTCGCGATGTCGGTGGCTCCGGCAAAGGAGATTCCCACATCGGCGGTGTGGAGCGAAGGCGCATCGTTGATACCGTCCCCCATGTAGCCGACGACATGGTGGCGGGCTTTGAGGGCGAGAATCACGCGGTTCTTCTGGGCGGGCGAGACGCGTGCGAAGACCTTCGTCCTTTCGGCGACAACCTGAAGGGCATCATCGTTCAGCTTTTCGACGTCGCTTCCAAGAAGGATCTTGCCCGTATCGAGACCGATTTCGGCACACACATGGGAGGTCACGTCGTCGCTGTCCCCGGTCAGGATCTTAAGGTCGACGCCCGCGTTGCGCAGGGCTTTGATCGTCTCGACGGCTTCGGACAGGGGAGGATCGAAAAAGCCGAGCACGCCGATGGGCGTAAGACCCTTCTCGTCCTCGATGCCGTACTCCTTCTGTACGGGGACGTCCTTGATGGCGACCGCCAAGACGCGGAACCCATCCTTGCCGAGGGCCGCGACGCACGCCGGCATCGTGGCACTTGCGCAAGCCTCGAACACGTTTTCGGGAGCGCCTTTGGCGATGAGAACGCGACGGCCTTCCCTCTCGACGACGATCGACACCCGCCGACGTTCGAAGTCGAAGGGAATTTCATCGACCTTCGACCAGCCCTCTTCCGGCCTTGAGGCGACAAGGATCGCGGCGTCGAGCGGATTGGCGACGCCGCTCTCGAACGCGGCGTTCAGGGCGCCCCACTTCAGCGGCTCTTCGTTCGGCTGACCGTCGAGGCCGAGCCGCTTTTCGAGTGTCATCTCCCCCGTCGTGAGGGTTCCGGTCTTGTCGGAGCAGAGGACGTCCATGCTCCCGAAGTTTGGGATCGCGGAGAGGTTCTTGACGATCACCTTCTTCTTCGCCATGCGCATCGCGCCGCGGGCGAGCGTTAGGGTGGTGATCATGGGCAGGAACTCCGGCGTGAGTCCCACCGCGAGCGCCACCGCGAACATCAAGGACTGGAGCGGCGGCCGATGGAAGCCCAACATCGCGACTAGGGTGAACCCGATGAGCAGCAGGACGATACGTGTGATCAGGCCGCTGAAGGTTCTCAAGCCCCGCTCGAACTCCGTTTCGGGCGGCTTTTCGGCGAGCCGCGCCGCGATGCCTCCCAGAGCGGTCTGCGCGCCCGTCTTCTCGACGCGCATCGTGGCCGTGCCGCTCACCACCGAGGTGCCGAGGAATGCCCGGCCGCCATCGCCCGTGCCTACCGCCTTTTCCGTGGGCATCGACTCGCCGGTGAGCGCGGACTCTTGGACGTGGAGGTCCTTCTCCTCTATTAGGAGACCGTCCGCCGGAACGAGATCACCGGCGGAGAGGCGCACGAGATCGCCCGGCACGACTCCGATGCGCGGAACATCCTTCCACGCTCCATCGCGCATGACCGACGCCATTGGCGCCACTTTGCTCTGAAGCGCGGAAACCGCCGCGCGGGAACGGAAGGTCTGCAGAGTGTCGAGGGCAACGCTCGCGATCACGAGGACGGCGATGATCCCGGCGTTGATGCGATCGCCAAGCGCTCCCGAAACCGCGGCGGCGGCCAGAAGCACCAGAACGAGCGGGTTCGCGAAGAACGGGAGGATGAGGGTGAGAAGCCCCGAACGCCTCTTTGCTTCGGCATCGTTCGGGCCCACTTGCGCGAGTCGCGCCGCCGCGTCGAACGAAGACAGGCCGAGTGGAATCGGTGCGTCAGCCATCGCTTCGTAAGCTCGGCTTACGCACGAGTCGAGACTTTCGCCACGGAGCAAGAGTAGGCGTCGACCCGGGTGGCCGACGTGCGCGAAAGAAGATCTTTCGCCCGGCGGACGTCGTGCTCGGTGCCGTGCGCGAGGACCAGAAAGCTGCCTGCCTTCAGGGCGTTCTCATAATGCATAACGCTGTCCTGAGGAATGCCGATGCTGGTCAAAGCGCCGCCTAGCGCGGCCACGCCGCCACCGATCAGCGCTCCCTGAACGGCGGCGACGATCCAGCCGGCGAACAGTACCGGGCCGATGCCGGGGATAACGAGCATCGCGGATCCGAACAGAAGGCCCCAGATCGTTCCCCAGAACGCCCCAAGCTTGCCCCACGCCCACATCCGGTCGCCCGTATTGACGAAGCCGACCGGGTGCTCCTCGGTTTGGTAGTTCTGGCCCACGATGCTCAGGCTCCTAAGGTCGTAACCCTCGTCCCGCAGGGCTTTGATCGCGGACTCGGCGAGATCGTGGGTGGCGTAAACGGCCACCGTGTGGTCCGTGAGGGTGGGAAGATCGATCGTCGAGCTCATGGCCCTTTCAGTCTCTCCCTCACGCGAAGTCGATCGATAGTCGTCTCCTCGCCGTCATTCTCACCGATGACGCGAAACCTCTTACGCAGACAGGGTCTCGGGGAGGCGTAGAAGAGTCGTCTGGTGCGGCCAGCAGGAAAAAGACAAATGCTTCTAACCCCCTTTCAGGCTCGACTCGCAAGGGTCGACAGCATCGCAGGCGCAAAGGCCCTCCTGCTGGACGCTCTCCGGGAAGAGAATCACACGGAGTTGGTCGGAGGCGACTATCCGTTCGACGTCGATCTCGGGGGGATGCTTTTCCACGTTCAAAACCGGGGCACCCGCCCGGACGAGCCCGGAAGAAACGGTCCTTCGCTCGACCACCTCGGTCCGATGTTTTCGGACGCGGCGTGGGAACTGTGCCTCGATGGCGTGCTCAGACCCGGCGCCCGCTCCGCGATGGACAAGTCGTCTCCAAAGTCGAGCGGCTATTCCTTGACGCAACGAGGCCGAGCGTTCCTGACGGAGCCTGCGGGGAAATCGACGGTAGCCGCCTAACTATGACGACGTCGATCCGGAATGGGCACCATGAATAAGAATCTGATCGGGAAAAGGATCGCCATCACCGGAGCGAGCGGTGGCGTCGGCGCGGCCTTGGCTCGCCTGCTCATTTCCGAATGCGCCTCCGTAGCTCTGATCGCGCGTCGATTCGACCGCATCGAAGCTCTCGCCGAAGAGTTGGGCCCGGACGCGATCGCCATCGTGGCCGACGTATCGGATCCCAACCAGGTCTCGGCGGCATTCCAGCGCATCGACGTTGAGTGGGGCGGCCTCGATGCCTTGGTCAACAACGCGGCGCTTGCGGGCAACAATGTGTTCGACACCCCGGTGGAAGAGTGGAAGGCGATCATCGGGGTGAACCTTCTGGGCTACATGTACTGCGCCCGAGAGGCGGCGAACCGCATGAAAGGATCGGGCGGACAGATCGTGAACGTGGGATCGCTCTGCGTCCGGGTGCTCGACAAAGGCTGCGACGTTTATGTCGCGAGCAAGATGGGGGTCCAGGGTTTCACCGATTCGTTCCGAAAGGAGGTCGCACCCGACGACATTCTCGTGACGATGATCCATCCGGGGCAAATCGCGAGCGAGATGGTGAGCGAAGGCGTCGAGGCCAAGGCCCTCGCGGTCTCCCAAGAAACGATGCTCGCACCGGAAGACGTCGCCGAAACGATCGCCTACTGTCTTTCGCGCTCCCGCCGGGTCGCGATCACGGAGATCGAAGTTCGGCCCCGGGGGCAGATCGGTCTATGATCCGGTCGTTGCACCACAGGTAAAGCTCACTAACGTCTATACTTGTCGTTAGATTGCTGTGGTATAACCGATCCACAAAGATCGTCCTTGCCCCTCGCCTCCAAGCCCCTCCTCGGGAACCCTCCCAGAATAGAGACCTATTCCTACGAAAGTCCTTTCTCCGCGCGAAGAGCAGATCGTCGATCTCTGCTCAGAAGGCTATACCAACGAAGGGATCGCTCACGAGTTGGGCCTTGGTATCGGCACCGTCAATACGTACTGGCTCCGCATTCGTTTAAAGGTGGGCGGAATTGGCCGGACAGAGATCGTCGCTCGTATTATCAAGGAGCGGTCCGAAATCGCGCTACGGGATGCGAACGTCGAGCGCCGAGATCTTACGGCGTTGGTCGCCGAGAAGGAACGCGGGATGGTCGACCTTCGCGCCGCCCTTGCCCTGCTCAACTTAGCGATGGAGCAGATTCGGTCGACCACCTGGGCTACCGATCACGATCTGCTGATCTTTATCGTGGCCAACGGCGAGTTTCCCGCCACCCACGGCGGTGTCGTCTGGGAGGTCGGCAAGACCGTCTATGAAATCTTCAAGACGCATGACCCTACCGACCTGGGCGTTGCCGCTCACCTTGCGGCGCTAAGGGGCGAGGAAACGTCGGTTCGACTCCGAGGGGAGTTTTCTAAGATGACGCTTCGGGTGATGCCCCTCCGAGACGAGTCCGACGAGGTTCTTGGGTGCATTAGCATTCTAAACGTCGCAAACGATTAACCAAAGGTGCGACGGTCGCGACCGGTCAATGTCGTTCAACCATCGGACGCTCAAAGGACGGACTACCGACCGGAACCTGCGTTGGAGGATAGTAAAGACGTCGGAAGGGACGATATCTTCATCTTGGTGGGGATCGATGCCCAGGGAGAGATCCGATTGAGCTAAACCTCACCGTCGCGGTTGGCTCAGGTTTTGATCAAGAAAGAGTCCTCGAATGGTGGCTCCGAACAGAGGAGTCACTCCCCGGAACCGTCTCGAACCCGCGATACCCGACGAACTTCCCGAACGAATTGGGATTCTCCGGCCATGACGAACGGGACGTTTCGTTTTATGTGCCCCGGGTATTGTATGCTGCCCCTGCTCGGACGGAATGTCCATGTCCCATCAGCAAAACCACGACCTAAGGGCCGACCTCGGCTTCGCTAGGCGGGTGCCTGCGATCACCATCCTCTCGATCGAGGATTCTTTCGAAGACCAAGTCGTCCTCGAGAAACTCTTGAGGCAAGGTCGCGACGTCGACCTCACCCTAATCCACACCGCGAGCGTCGACGCCGCCAAGGAAATTCTCCTTGAATACGTCCCCAGCGTCGTGGTGCTCGACTACCATCTTTGGGACGGAACCGCGCTCGAAGTGCTCCTACGCTCGACGAGCGCGGCACCCTCGAGCGGGTGCCGGTTCTCATCCTTACCTCGGAATCGAACGAACCCAACGCGCTGGAGGCACTGCGACGCGGGGCTCAGCACTACCTCCTTAAGGATCGGCTCACCGCGCAAACGCTCTGGACGGCGATCGATCTCTCGCGCGAGAGGCTGGCGAACGTCCAGGCGCTTCGTCAAGGTCGCCAAGAGCTTGAGGAGCGCGTCGCTCAGCGTACGGAGGCGTTGCAGAGGTCGATCGACGATCTCAACGGATTTACGTACTCGATCTCCCACGACATGCGCTCGCCCCTGCGTGCCATCGACGCGTCTTGCCGCATCTTGATCGAAGATCTCGGCCCGAAGCTAGCGCCCGAAGATCGATCGAGCCTCGAACGGCAGAGCAGGGCCGCGCTGAAGCTGGGCGCGCTCATCGACGATCTGCTGAAGTACGCGAAACTCGGAAGGCAGAGCATGAGCCACGCCCCCTTCGATCTCTCCGCCTTGGCTTGCGACGTCGCGGAGCGACTGAACCAAAAGGGCTGGATCGGAGAGGATGTTGTGTACGGAGTCGAACCGGGGATGGTCGCCGACGGGGACGCGGCCCAAATCGAAATCGTCTTGAACATCCTGATGGAGAACGCCGCGAAGTATCGCCGCTTCGGAAGGGTGCCGACCGTGCGCGTCGGATCGGAGACGACCGGCTCCGGTCTCGCGTTTAGGGTGGAGGACGATGGTATCGGATTCGACATGGCCTACGTGGATAAGCTCTTCAAGCCCTTCAGCCGACTGCATCGCGACGACGAGTTCTCGGGCACCGGCATCGGGTTGGCGAACGCTCGACGTATCGTCGAACGGCACGGGGGCACAATCTGGGCGGAGGGCGTGCAAGGAGAAGGAGCCACGTTTCGGTTCACCTTCGGCACTCTCGAACTCGCCCCGGGTTGAGGTCGGACCCGATGACGCCAAAGCTGCGACGTGCAACGGTGGATCGCACGAGTCGACAATAGTCTAGAGATGATTACCCTTCAGGAAACGGATTCCTTCGCGCTCGATCAAGCCGAACTCTCGCTGATCGACGCCTACTGGCGGGCGGCCAACTACCTTTCGGTGGGGCAGATCTATCTGCTGGACAATCCTCTCCTGCGGGAGCCGCTGGCGCGAAAACACATCAAGCCTCGCCTTTTGGGCCACTGGGGCACGTCGCCGGGGCTCAACTTCATGTATGCGCACCTGAATCGAGCCATTCGGGCGCACGACCTCGATGCGATCTTCGTGTGCGGCCCTGGTCACGGCGGCCCGGCAGTCGTAGCGAATGGGTATCTGGAGGGAACGTACTCCGAGGTGTATCCCGAGGTCTCGGCGGATGCCGAGGGGATGCGCAAGCTCTTCCGTCAATTTTCATTTCCCGGCGGTATCCCCAGCCACGCCTCGCCGGACACCCCCGGTTCGATCCACGAGGGCGGCGAACTTGGCTATTCGCTTGCGCACGCTTATGGCGCGGCGTTCGACAATCCGAACCTATTCGTTTTCTGCGTGGTGGGTGACGGCGAGGCGGAAACAGGACCGTTGGCGACCGGGTGGCACGGCAACAAATTCCTCGATCCCGTCGGCGATGGCGCGGTAGTACCGATTCTTCATTTGAACGGCTTCAAGATCGCGAGCCCAACCGTGTTGGCGCGCATCGGCGACGCGGAATTGACGTCGCTTCTGGAGGGTTACGGCTACGAGCCGATTTTCGTCGAAGGCCACGACCCCGAGCCGACCCACCGCCGGATGGCTTCGGCGGTCGAGTCGATCGTACGAAAGGTGCGCGAGATCCAGCGAAAGGCGCGCGAGGACGGTTGCGTCGAGCGGCCCCGCTGGCCGATGATCGTGCTAAAGACGCCAAAAGGTTGGACCGGCCCGAAGACGGTCGACGGCAAGAAGACCGAAGGAAGTTGGCGCTCGCATCAAGTGCCGATGGGCGAGATGGACAAGCCGGAACACATCGCTCTGCTGGAAAGCTGGATGAAAGGTTACCGGCCCGAGGAGCTATTCGACGGCGACGGCCACTTGCGGGCGGAAATCGCGGCGATCGCCCCGCAAGGCGAGCGTCGGATGAGCGCGAACCCACATGCGAACGGCGGCCTTTGCCTTCGGGCGCTCCACCTCCCTGACTTCACCCCTTACGGCGTTCCGGTCGAGCGGCCGGGTACGACTTTCGGCGAGGCGACCCGCGTCGCCGGAACGTTCCTTCGGGACGCTTTGGCCGAGAATACGGACCGATTCCGCCTCTTCGGCCCCGACGAAACCGCCTCGAACCGTTTGGACGCGGTGTTCGAGGCGACGGGACGCACCTGGGACGCCGAGGCGCGGCCCGACGATGAGGCCCATCTCAGGCGGGACGGACGGGTGATGGAGATGCTGAGCGAGCACAACTGTCAAGGCTGGCTTGAGGGTTACCTGCTCACCGGCCGCCACGGTCTGTTCTCGTGCTACGAAGCGTTCATCCACATCGTGGATTCGATGTTCAACCAGCACGCGAAGTGGCTGAAAGCGTCGGCGGAGATCCCCTGGCGGCGACCAATAGCGTCCTTGAACTATCTTCTGACCTCCCACGTTTGGCGGCAGGACCACAACGGATTCTCGCACCAAGATCCGGGCTTTATCGACCATGTGGTGAACAAGAAAGCGTCGATCGTTCGCGTCTATCTGCCGCCCGACGCGAACACGCTGCTCTCCGTAACCGACCACTGCCTGCGCAGCCGCGACTACATCAACCTGATCGTCGCGGGCAAACAGCCGTCCTTGCAGTATCTCGACATCGAATCGGCGAAGACGCACTGCGCCGAAGGGCTCGGAATCTGGCGCTGGGCGAGTACCGACGCGGGGGTCGAACCCGATGTCGTGATGGCCTGCGCGGGCGACGTTCCGACCCTTGAGACGCTCGCGGC
>CAXUKB010000086.1:0-6179 GCA_964251345.1 uncultured Fimbriimonas sp.
CCGAATGGCTTGGGTTTTTCTTTGACCCCCCCGAAAGGACGAGGGGTTTTAATGGGCGGGGCGGACAGGGCGGCACAAACATCCGACCCGTGCCACGCAACAAGCGGAAGGCGTCTCGAGCGGTTCGGGCCACCCGCCGAGGTAGAGCGCTTGTAATGGAACGCAAAGTTGGCTCGGCTTAGGTGAGATAAAGCGCAAGTCAGAGGGTGGGTCTTTGATCCAATAAACTCCTAATTGGACTCAAGCTAAGCGTTTGGCGCACGAATAGGCAATCGGGTCGATCGCCTAGGTAATATCCTCTTTCGCGCGAGAAAGTCGTACTTTCTCGCGCGTCGCTTCGTAGGCACCCGGTCTGGATGTCCCCGTGTGGGCAACGTCGACAGGGCAGGGGGCCGGTGGAAGCAAAGGAGAACAATTGATCCCAGGAATTTTAGGAAGGAAGGTCGGCATGACGCACCTCTTCACCGAAGAGGGCAAGATGGTGCCTGTGACGGTCATCCAAGCCGGACCGGTCTACGTGACGCAAGTCAAGACGGACGAGAAGGACGGCTACAGCGCCGTTCAGGTCGGCTATGGCGACGTGTCGGATAAGAATCTCACGTTTCCCAAGTACGGCCACCTGAAGAAGGCGGGCTTGACTAAGAACCTGCGCACCCTGCGCGAGTTCCGCACGGCGGGCGACGCCGGCGTCACCCCGGGCCAGGAGATCGACGCGTCGATCTTCGCCGAGGGCGAGGTCGTGACGGTGACCGGCACGAGCAAGGGCCGCGGCTTCGCGGGCGGCGTGAAGCGCTACCACTTTAAGGGCCAGCACATGACCCACGGCTACATGACTCACCGACGGCCGCTTTCGAACGGCGCGACGGGTCCTCAGAGGGTCTTCAAGGGCAAGCGCGGTCCCGGTCAGATGGGTGACGCGCGGGTCACGCAGAAGGGACTCAAGGTCGTGAAGGTGGACGCGGAGCGGCATCTTCTCCTCGTGGACGGATCGGTGCCGGGCGGCAACGGTTCGCTCGTGATCGTGAACAAGGTGACGAAGTAACATGGCCGAACTCAAGGTAATTCGACCCGACGGGCAGGACGCGGGCACGCACACGCTGGGCGAGAAGCTCGCGAACGCGACCGCCAAGCTCGTCACGACCCACCGCGCGGTGGTCGCCGAAGAGGCGAACTCGCGTCAGGGCACGCAGAAGACCAAGACCCGCAGCGAAGTTCGCGGCGGCGGTCGAAAGCCGTACAAGCAGAAGAAGACGGGTAACGCGCGCCAGGGTTCGATCCGAGCGCCGCAGTACGCGCATGGCGGCATGGCGCTCGCCATTCAGCCCCGCGACTACGACAAGAAGGTCAACCGCAAGGAGAAGCGGGCCGCGATCCTGGGCGCGTTTAGCGCGCACCTCGAGGCGGGCAACGTGACGGTCGTCGAGACCATCGCTTTCGCCGCCCCGAAGACGAAGGACGCCGAGGCGCTCCTGACGGCCGCGGGCATCGCCAAGAACCAGCGCCGCGTGCTGGTGATCCTGCCGCAGGTGGACGACGCGACGTACAAGTCGTTCCGCAACCTGCCCAACGTCGAGGTGCGCACCGCACCGTCGACCGAGCAGGGCGCGAAGACTTCGACGTTCTCGACCCGCGATCTCCTCATCGCGCAGAAGATCGTGGTCGCTAAGGATGCGCTGGCGCGCATCGAGGAGGTTTGGGCTAAGTGAAGGATCCCTATTCGATCATCGTTAAACCGCACATCACCGAGCAGTCGGTGGCGATGAGCTACGGCGACGAGCGTGCGGCCGACCTTCGTTTGCGGAACGAGGCCAAGAAGGCCGAGGCCGCGAACCCTTCGAAGAAGGGCGAGAAGAAGCCCACGGCGAAGCACACCGAGGCGGACCTCGTTCGCAAGTACACGTTCATCGTGAACCGCGATGCCAACAAGATCGAGATCAAGCAGGCGCTTGAGGCGATCTACAAGGCGAACGGCACGGAGATCAACGTCGAGTCGGTCCGCACCGTGAAGGTTTTGGGCAAGAAGCGGCGTCGCGGCCAGTCCACGGGCTACGAGCCCGACCGCAAGAAGGCGATCGTGACCCTCGCGAAGGGTCAGATGCTGGAGGATTACGGAGTCTAATGCCTACCAAGAAAATGAAACCGACCTCGCCGGGCATGCGGCACGCCATCAAGGCGACGTATGAGGAGGTCACCAAAGGCAAGCCGGAAAAGACCCTCACCAAGGGCCTGACGAAGAGCGGCGGCCGCAACCACTACGGCCGCGTCACGTCGGTCAACGTGGGCGGCGGTAACAAGAACAAGTACCGCGTCGTCGACTTCAAGCGGAACAAAGACGGCGTCGTGGCGAAGGTCGCGGCGATCGAGTACGACCCGAACCGCACTTGCCGCATCGCGCTGCTCCACTACATGGACGGCGAGAAGCGCTATATCCTGGCGCCGCGCAACCTCGTGGTCGGCGCGCGGGTCGAGAGCGGTCCTGAATCGGACATCCTTCCGGGCAACGCGCTCCCGCTGAAGAACATCCCGCTTGGTACGCTCGTTCACAATATCGAGATCCAGCCGAACAAGGGCGGCCAGATGGTTCGCTCGGCGGGCGCTTCGGCGCAGGTCATGGCGAAGGAAGGCAACTACGTCACCCTCCGCCTCCCCTCGGGTGAGATGCGCATGGTCCACAACACCTGCCGGGCGACGGTCGGCGAGGTGGGCAACGCCGAGCACGAGAACGAGGCGATCGGTAAGGCGGGTAAGAACCGCGGCCTCGGTCGCCGCATGCACGTCCGTGGCGTCGTGAAGTCGCCGCGCGACCACCCGCACGGTGGTGGTGAGGCGAAGTCGCCCATCGGCCGCAAGAAGGGCCCGGTCGACCGCTGGGGCAACAAGGCGCTCGGAACGCGTACCCGCTCGAACAAGCGGAGCAACAAGTTTATCGTTCGCCGCCGCGGTAGCAAGTAAGCCTCGGCTTACCGAAGAGGAGTGGGGATCATCCGATAGGGTGATCCCCACTATCTTTTTGGAGAATTCGAATTCTTTAGCCTTTCTTCATCCTAAGCGCGATATGATGGACAGGTGCTTTGCAAAGAGCAAGGATCGAAGCCCAGCGTCGTTTGGCTGCTTGGGCTCTCGGGAGCCGGGAAGACGACCCTTTCGGTCGCGCTCGCCGCTCACCTCCACGGTTTAGGAACGTCGGTCGTTCGGCTCGACGGCGACGACCTTCGACAGGGGCTTTGCTCCGACTTGGGTTTCGATCCCTCCAGCCGCGCCGAAAATCTGCGCCGCGCGGCTCATGTGGCCCGCCTTATGAGCGACGCGGGTATGACCGTCGTTTGCTCGTTCGTCACCCCGTTTGCGAAGGATCGACGCTGCATGCGTGAGATCCTCGGCGAGCGCCTCATCGAAGTGTTTGTGGACACGAGCCTCGAGGAGTGCGAGCGGCGAGACCCGAAGGGTCTCTACCGCCGCGCGCGCCGGGGTGAGATTCCGGAGTTCACCGGCGTCTCGTCCCCGTTCGAACCCCCAGAGCGGCCGGATCTGGTCCTTAAAACCGAAGAACGGTGCGTCTCCGAACTGGTCGAAGCGATGGTTTTGCGTTTGGGTGGGAGTGTGCCCACGATGCGATGAGTCTCCGCCCGATTTTTATCGGTGGTTGCGAGCGAAGTGGCACGACCTTTCTCGGCGCGTTGCTCGGGGCCGCACCCGGTGCGATCACCGTTCCCGAGAGCCCTTTTCGCCAATCGGGAATGCGTGCGTTCGCCCAAGGAAGGTGTCCCGCCGATTCGGTGGCCCGGATGCAGACGCATGTCAAGTTCGGACCGTGGCGCGCGCCGGAACTGCCAAATGAAGGGGCTTGCCCCTATGACGAATTTCGCGACGTCATGGAACGTTTGGTGCGTCGGTACGCCCGGGCCAAAGGCGCAGAGTCGCCTTATGTTTGGGTCGATCACAGCCCGGGCAATATGCGGCTCGGTCCGCTTTCCGCCGCCCGTTTTCCAGACGCACGATTCGTTCACGTCGTGCGCGACGGGCGAGGGGTGGCCGCGTCGATCATGCCGCTCACGTGGGGACCGAACGCGATCCACTCCGTCGGACGGTACTGGATCGAGCGCGTGTCCTACGGTCTTGCGCTGGAGACTTCGGGACTCGCGGGCCGGACGATCCGCGTCCGCTACGAGGATCTGCTCGCCGACCCGGAAGCGATCTTGCGGCAACTCTGCGCGTTCTGCGAACTGGAGTTTACGACTCGAATGCTTCAAGGAGGCCGCTTCGACGTGCCGACGATCACCCAGCATCAGCACGGCTTGGTCGGCAAGCCGCCGGAGGCGAGTCGGGCATCGGCTTGGGAGCGGGAACTCTCCGCCCGTCAAATCGAAATCTTCGAGTCGGTGGCGAGTGAGATGCTCGACCTGCTCGGCTATCCCGTGAGGCACGGCCTCGCCGCAAAGTGGATGTCGAAGGAGGAGCGCCTCTCGTTGGCGACTGAGGAGTTCGTCCGCGAGCACGTCACGAATCCTCTCCGCAAGTGGCGTCTTGCGGCGAAGAACGCTCCCCGTTCCGCGGCTTAGCCGTTTCGGAACGGGCAGGAAAACGTTCGGATAGAATTGGATAGCAGATTCCGCTTTATGAGCTGCCTTTTCGCGTTTTTGGCCGCCGTCAGTTTGGGCGAAGCGTTGGTCGCGTCTCCTGCCAATCGCCCCGACCAAGTCGCCGCTCGGGATCTGTACTCGGATACCTGGGTCGCGGCGGACGGGCTGGGAAGGGTACTACCCGATCGCACGGTTGTCGGCGGACCCCGCCCCGGGAAGGCGGTTGGGATGTTCTACTTCCTGACCTTCGACCCAACCGTCGAAGGACCTTACGACAACACGAAAATCCTCCACGTCCACCCGGAGGCGATCGACGACGTGAAGAATCCCGCCTGGGGGCCGCTCAACGCAGCGCACTACTGGGGCGAGCCGCTCTTCGGCTATTACTCGAGCGACGACGAGTCCGTCCTGCGCAAGCACGCGGCGATGCTCATCGACGCGGGCATCGATATGGTCGTCTTCGACAACTCGAACGCGGTGACGTACGACCGGGCGCGGAACGCTCTGCTCCGAGTTTGGGAGGAGATTCGGCGGGAGGGAGGGAAGACGCCCCAAATCGCTTTTCTCTGCCCCTTCGGCAATACGGGCGGCATCGGCTCCTCGACGCTGAGCCGGCTTTACGACGACGTTTACGCCTCGGAACGGTACGCCGATCTCCTTTATCGGTGGAGAGGGAAGCCGTTAATCCTCGCCGATCCGAGCTACGTCGACACCGCCGCTCTCTCAAGCCTTTCGAGGCGCCATCCCGCACGATTGAGTCCACACGCGACGCTGGCGCAAAGCTTCACCGTCGACCGGCCGTTCGTCGCCGCCGGAGGCAGCTTCCCGACCTGGGGCACGAAAACCTCGGGCGCGACGCTCTCCCTTTACGAAGGCGGTCTCGAAGGTCGGCTCGTCGCGCGCCGGGTTCTTTGCGAAGTCGCGGATAATGCGACGTCGTTCGTCGAGGCGGTGCGGCCGTTGCCTGCGGGACGCTACACCCTCCAGATTTCGGACGCGGTCGGCACGATTGGATGGTGGAGCGACTCCGGAGTCCCCTCTTCGAAAGGAGCGGCGTTCGAAGGTGGCGATCGGGTGGGCGGGGGCCGGTCGCTCTACGTGCGCTACGTCGATAGCGCTGAGCCGAGGGCTCTCCTCGAGCCCTCGGAGCGCCCCTCGAAAGAGGCGCTCGAACGGCGGGCTGCCGTCCTTCGAAACTTTTTCACCTTTCGGACTCCCATCGCGCCCTACAATGTCCAGTCGCCACCGCCCGACGCCTAGGCGTGGTTGCAGGTCTACCCGCAGGCGGTTCAGCGCGACGCCTCGGGTCGTGCGGAGCAGATCACTGTGGGCGTGGCGCAGAATTATAATGCGACCGTGAACGACACGGCCCCGATGAGCGTTCCGGGCGCGTTCGGCCGAAGCTTCCACGATGGCAAGCGCGACCTCCGTCCGGGAGCGGTGGATTGGGGCTTCAACTTCGAGGAGCAATGGCGGCGCGCCCGGCAAGCCGATCCGCCGTTCGTGTTCGTCACCGGCTGGAACGAATGGACGGCGGGCTTCTACGACGCCTGGGCGGGATTCCACGCGCCGCCCACGATCTTCGTGTGCGAGTTCGAT
>CAXUKB010000086.1:6189-12073 GCA_964251345.1 uncultured Fimbriimonas sp.
GCCGAGACATCGAGCCGATGCGCGGCGGCCACGGCGACGACTACTATTACCAACTTGTCGCGAACGTGAAACGGTTCAAAGGGGCGCGTACGGTTCCGCCGTTGACGTCGAAGCCCATCGTGATCGACGGTCGGTTCGACGATTGGAAGGATGTCGGTCCCGAGTTCCGCGACGCCGCGTACGACCCGGTTCGTCGAGATTCGGAGGGAGTCGGAAAGTCCGGACGTTACGTGAATCGAAGCGGCCGCAACGACATCGTCACCGCCAAGGTGAGCGCCGACACGCGGTTTGTCTCGTTCTACGTTCGGACCCGGGAAGCGATGACTCCTCGGACGGGCGGCGATTGGATGAGGCTCTATCTCGATACCGATGGCGATTCGAAGACCGGTTGGCTCGGCTACGACTTTGCCCTGAACGGCGACCCGGGATCGTCGACGACCAACGTCGAACGGTGGATCGACGGCCGCTGGCAGACGGTCGGACGGGTGCGCTTCGCGGTGAGGGGCGCAGAAATGGAAATCGCCGTGCCTCGAAAGCTGCTCGGACGGCTCGGTTCGTACGTCGATTTCAAGTGGGCCGACCACTGTTTCGCGCGTGGCGATTGGACCGATTTCACCCTGAACGGAGACGCCGCGCCGGACGACCGCTTCAACTATCGCGCCGTCTTCCATCCGAACTGAGCCGCCGCTCGATCGACGTGCCGTTCGTCTGCCCGAACTCTTTGGAGGGACGTGCCTATCGCCTCCAAAGAGTTCGGGCTAAGATGCGAGTATGGCGCTCCTTGTGACGTTCGAGTATCCCGACGGCAATCCCGCCTTCACCCAGACGTGCGAAGTCGTGCCGAGGATCGGCGAGCGGCTCGCCTGGACGGGGCAGGACGGAGCCGAGTACTCGACCGAGGTGCTGGACGTCGCTTACGAGCCGTCGTTCGACCCGGTCGCTGAGGGTGAACCGCCCCCGGGCTTTCGCTCCGTTCGAGTCACCCTTCGGATGGAATAAGCGTCCGCGTTCCGGGGACCCGATTCAGGCTCGGACCGGTCGATACTTGCTGACGACGAACGGGGCCTTGCCGTCCGGAGATCGAAGCCCATCCCGGCAGTACTCCCAGATTTCTCCCCTGTCCGTCAGCGTCATGAAGCAGCCTTCGCTGCTCTCGTAATCCCCGGTCTGGAGATAGTCGAGGTTCAGCCAGGTCGAACCATCGACGTTCCAAAGGTTCGCGATCGGCGCCGTCCAATAACGTTCGAATGCGGAGGTCGGCATGGCGTCTAGCCTTTTCCCCCGCCGAGCATGTCCCGTCGGCCTCGCTCGGTGAGGCAGTAGCCACTGGATTGACGCACCGTCTTGTCGAGCGGCGAACGGGGGCCGGGACGAAGAGTGCCCAAGAGGCAGAGCTCCCACGCCGCGTCGGCAAAGACCTCGCCGAGTTGGGCGGGCGACAGGCCGCCGGCATCCGGCTCGTCCGGCCGAATGCCTCGATTGTTCAAGGGAAAAAGCATCCCGGCGAGGTCGAGATCGAAGGGGTAATCCCCTCCGACGAGATCGTCGTGGCTGCCCCGAGCGAGAGCGTCCGTCAGGAACGTCTTCGCTTCCCCAACGTTGTGGACCCGAACGAGTCGAGCCTGAAAAGGGGTGTGGGGCATAGTTCTGTAGGGAGTGGCCTTCGTCGGCAAAACGGCGCTCTAACGAGGGCGGTTCCTCAACGTACGCCCATTAAACTATAGCGTTCGCAAAAGCGAAGATCGTCAAGTTCAGTAAGGACGAATAAAACGTGAATTCCGGAGTAGAAAGAGCGGTTACGCCCTTGATCCGCTCCCTCTTCGCCCGATCTCGTTAAGAGTCCCGCCCCGAGACCGAAGGCCCAAGCCCGTACCGACGGTATCGAACATGGCAACAAAGGCTCTCCCCGTGGGCAACATGGCCTACTCGTCGACCGACGCGACGCTCGCCGAGGCGTTCGCCGCCTATCATCCTAGCGGCACTCGCGTGGTCGCAAACCGAGGTTACGGGTTCGTCGACGTGGCGGAGGATCAGGTTGCCATGGCGATTCTCGGTGTGAACGGCGTGCTTCTCGATGGACGAGCCCTCCAGGTCACCGAAGCGAATCCGCGTGGCGGCGGTTCGAAATCGGGTGCCCTTCAGGAGGCCGGACAATGATGCTCGTGCTCACCATGTGGCAGAAGAAAGCCTCCGGGCACCCGACACGAGCCGGGGAGGGGCTCCTCGACGATCCCACTGAAGCGACTTTCGCGGCCGCCGTCGATAAGTTGCTCGAGACGGTCGATCCGACTTCCCAGCCGTTTCAGATCGTGGCCCAAGTGGGCGATTCGAGCCGAGGCGTTCAGCTTGGGCAGGGCTGGACGGAAGAGCGGGTGCGTTCCGAGCTTTGGAACGGCTACCAGAGCCTGGCATCCGTCAATGGCTAGTCGATGAGCGATCCTATCCGAAAGGGTAGATTCCGGCCCGCGTCGGAACGATAGCGTTGTCTTTTACGCTATCGCGCGGGTATCATCCTTTCTTGTGCCTGGCCCTCTTTAACGAGAGCTGGGGATCCGCTTAACTTGCCCCGGCAGGACCGTGGGTTAACAAGGGAGGATTATGGCAAGAAGTTTAAAGAAAGGATACTTCGTGGACGATCACCTAATCGAGAAGGTGGACGCTCTCAACGCGACGGACGAGAAGCGGCTCATCAAGACCTGGAGCCGCCGATCGACCATCATTCCCGATTTCATCGGACACACGTTCGCGGTACACGACGGGCGCAAGCACGTTCCCGTGTTCGTCACCGAGAACATGATCGGCCACAAGCTCGGCGAGTTCGCGCCGACCCGTACGTACCGCGGTCACGCGGGCGGCATCCCGGAGCGGGGGGCCAAGCTCCGGTAAGGAGCAGGAACGCACAATGGAAGTCTCTGCTACGGCCAAGTACATTCGGGTTCAACCCCGCAAGGTGCGCATCATCGCGGACGAAGTTCGCGGCAAGAACGCGGGCCACGCCGCCGCGCTCCTTCATCACCACACCAGCAAGGGTGCCAAGAGCCTGCGCAAGGTCTTGATCAACGCCGTCGCGAACGCCGTGGAGAACCACGGGCTCGCTCCCGAGACGCTGAAGATCGCGACGATCATGGTCGACGAAGGCCCCCGCCTTAAGCGGATGACTGCGAAGGCGATGGGTCGCGGCGCCCGGATCCTCAAGAAGACGAGCCACATCACGGTCGTCGTCGAGGATGTGGAGGCGACGCCCGTCGTGCGGCCGCACGGCACCAAGGCGAAAGCGCGCCCGACCTTCGCCACGAAGCCTGCGCGTGGCCCCAAGTCTGCGGCGACGCCGAGTTCGGCTCCGATCGCCGAGCCTGCGGACTCGCCGTCGACCACGATGCCGGAATCGACCCCCGTGCAGGAGCCCGAAGTCACTCCGGGGGCCGCCGACGCGACGGCGGCCGTCCAAGATGGCGCCGCCGCCGAGCCGGTGGAGGCCACTCCGGTGACGTCCAGCGATGCGCCTGAGGAGACGGGTGGCGACGAGCCCGAAACGCCCTCGCACGAGAGCGCGGCGCCGGTCGTTCCTGGAACCGCCGCCGCCGAGGCGAGCCCGGTTACGAATCATAACGCACCCGAAGAGGCCGGCGCTGCCGCGCCTGCGGGAACGAACGACGGAGAGTCCAGCCCCGAGGCTAAGGGCGCCGTCGAGAACGAGGAGCACAACGCCTAATGGGACAGAAGATCCATCCCGTCGGCTTCCGGGTCGGTGTGATCCGCGGGCACGACAGTCACTGGTACTACCCGAAGAAGGGCTACGCGCCCGCTCTTCTGCAGGACGCCCGCATTCGTAAGTTCGTCAAGGGCCGCGTCGGCCTGGGCACGATCTCCCGGGTGGAGATCGAGCGCGCGGCGAACCGCGTTAAGGTCAACATCTACACGGCCCGCCCAGGCGCGATCATCGGTCGCGGCGGTAAGGGGATCGATGAGCTGACCCAGATTCTGAACTACCAGATTCGTAAGGAAGACCCAACGGCGCAGGTCCAGGTCAACGTGACCGAGGTTCGCCAACCGGAGCTCGACGCCCAACTCGTCGCCGAGAACGTCTGCGTTCAGCTCGAGAAGCGCATCAGCCATCGTCGCGCCATGCGGCAGGCGATGACCCGCGTCGTTCGCATGAACGGTCGGGGTATCAAGATTCAGGTCTCGGGTCGCCTCGGCGGTTCGGAGATCGCTCGCCGCGAGGGCGACAAGACGGGCAAGATTCCGCTCCACACCCTTCGCGCCGACATCGACTACGGCCAGGCGACCGCCCACACGATGTACGGATCGGTCGGCTGCAAGGTCTGGATCTATAAGGGTGAGGTGCTCCCCGAGCGCCGAATGCGCCCCGAAGAGCCCATGACCCCGCCGCGCCGGGAAGATCGTGGCCCCCGCCGAGACGGCGACCGTGGCCCTCGCCGAGACGGCGATCGTGGTCCGCGACGCGACAACGCGTTCGGCGCCACGCAGACCAACAACGGAGGACAGAGCTAAACATGTTGATGCCCAAGCGTGTCAAAGACGGCCGCCGCAAAATGCACCGCGGCCGAATGACCGGCAAGGCCACCCAGGGGAACACGATCTCCTTCGGTGAGTTCGCCATCGTCGCTCTCGAGCCCGCGTGGATTACCTCGCGTCAGATCGAAGCCGGACGTATCGCCATGACTCGCCACATTAAGCGTGGTGGTAAGGTCTGGATCCGCATCTTCCCGCACAAGTCGTACACGAAGAAGCCTCTCGAAACCCGTATGGGTAAGGGTAAGGCGGGCGTCGAGGGTTGGGTCGCGGTCGTAAAGCCCGGCACCATCATGTACGAGATGGCCGGTCCTCCCGAAGAGCTGGCGAAGGCGGCCATGAGGCTCGCCATCTACAAGATGCCGATCAAGTGCAAGTTCGTCACGAAGCGCGACATGGGTGCGCTCGACGTGGCGACCGCCGTGGCGGACGCGGGCACCTCCGAGACGGTCGAGGCCGTCGCCGCCGAATAACGTAATGAAGGATCTCAAAGCCAAAGAGCTGAAGGGCAAGAGCGTGCCGGAGCTAGAGGAGATGCTTCTTAAGGAGCGTCAGGATCTCTTCACCGCGCGTCGCGATCTCGTGTTCCGTCGCATCACCGACACCGCGAGCCTCAAGGTTCGCCGTCACAACATCGCCCGCATCATGACCGTGATCGCTGAGAACAAGGGAGAGGCCAATGTCTGAGACGACGACCGCTCCGACCGTCGAAACGCGTAGCCGCCGAAAGATCCGTCAGGGCATCGTCGTCTCCAGCAAAATGGAGAAGACGGTGGTTGTGAAGATCGAGCGGCGCGTACAGCATCCGCTGTACGGCAAGGTCGTGCTCCGCACGAAGAAGTTCAAGGCTCACGACATCGTGGGCTGCGACGAGGGAGACCGTGTCGAGATTATGGAGACCCGCCCGATGAGCCGCGACAAGCGGTGGCGCGTCACCCAAATTCTCGAGAAGGTTAAGTAAGCATGCGCTGACGGTTGCCTCCTGTCGCTTACGGTTGCCGACGATTGCCTTTCCGGGCAATTGTCGATAGCCGTTCGCAGTAGAGGCAATGGTCCGCCACAGATTCACCAAGCCCACCTCCAACCTTCGGAGACGGCCTCTGGAAAAGGAAAACAACAATGGTTCAGCAATTCACCCGGCTCAAAGTGGCCGACAACTCGGGGGCGCGCGATGTCATGTGCATCCGCGTCCTGAAGGGTAGCCAGCCCCGCTACGGCCGCGTCGGCGACGTTATCGTTGCTTCGGTCAAGCAGGCGACGCCCAACATGCCCGTCAAGAAGGGCGACGTCATCAAGGCGGTCATCGTCCGCACCCGCCGCGCGACGCGGCGGCAAGACGGCTCGACGC
>CAXUKB010000086.1:12083-12517 GCA_964251345.1 uncultured Fimbriimonas sp.
GACGCTTCGGTTCGACGACAACGCGTGCGTGGTCATCAACCCCAACAACCTCGAGCCTCGCGGCACCCGCATCTTCGGACCGGTCGCTCGCGAACTACGCGACAAGAACTTCATGAAAATCGTGTCGCTCGCTCCGGAGGTGCTTTAAACCATGACGAAGGCCGAAATCAAGCAGCGTGCGAAGCACGTCAAGCTCAAGGTTCGAAAAGGCGACAAGGTCGTTATCATCGCAGGCAAGGACAAGGGGCAGATCGGCACGATCTACGCCGTGTCGCCTAAGGAGATGAAGGTCATCGTCCTCGCCGACAACGCGGAGAATCCCGAGCAGCCGCTTCCTCTGAACGCCGCGACGAAGCACCGTAAGGCCCGTCAGCAGGGTGAGCGAAGCGTTCGGCTTCGAATTCCGAAGCCGCTTCACGTGAGCAACGTTAAGC
>CAXUKB010000086.1:12527-15283 GCA_964251345.1 uncultured Fimbriimonas sp.
ACGTTAAGCTGATCGATCCGACGACGAACGAGCCCACGCGCGTGGGTCGGCGCGTCGAGGATGGCAAGCTCGTTCGCTACGCGAAGAAGAGCGGCGCGACGATCGCCGAGCCCGACTACAAGCTTTGAGGAGGCTGGGACGCGGGGAAAAAGGGAGTTAGGAGCCGATCCTAATTCCCTTTCTCCTGAGCTCCCCGACTTCTTCCATGACCGCCTGGTCAGAAATCAGGCAAAGGAGAATCCTTAACCCAAATGGCACGCAAAACGAACGAAGCTACCTTCGAGGCCGGCGAATCGACGAATCTCCCTATGCCGAGGCTTCGACAGAAGTACAAGGACGACGTGGCTCCCAAGCTTATGGAGCAGTTCAAGTACAAGTCCTCCATGCAGCTTCCGAAGCTGGACAAGATCGTGATCAACATGGGCACCGGCCCGAGCGACAAGGATCCGAAGCACCTGGAGAATTCCATGCGCGACATGGCGCTCATCTCGGGTCAGAAGCCGGTGGCGACCGTTTCTAAGAAGGCGGTTTCGAACTTCAAGATCCGCGAAGGCATGAAGATCGGTTGCAAGGTCACCCTCCGCGGCGACCGGATGTACCACTTCTACGACAAGCTCACGAGCGTGGTGCTTCCCCGAATCCGAGACTTCCAAGGCCTTTCGCCGAAGTCGTTCGACGGCCGTGGCAACTACGCCCTCGGCCTGAAGGAGCAGCTTGTGTTCCCCGAGATCCCCTACGACACGTTCGATCGGATCCGCGGCATGGACATCATCATCTGCACGACCGCCAAGACGGACGAAGAGGCACGTTTCTTCCTCAAGACGTTCGGCCTTCCGCTCCGCGAGAAGTAAGATATCTCTTAGAAAGTTAAAGAGCCCGGACGATCTTTCGCTCGGGCTTTTTCTTTGTCCTTCAAAGGGCGCGATACAATGAGGCATGGCCCAGGCTTTGCCGCTCGCCAGTGCTTCGATTCAGGAGTACCTCGACTTCGAGAAACTGCAGCCCGACAAGCACGAACTTTTCCGTGGTCTGGTCTATGCGATGGCCGGAGGGAGTTCGAACCATGGCAACATCATCGATTCACTTGCTCAGGTTTGCGGCCGAGCATTACAAAGTCGAAAGCCTTGTCGCTTCGTCGGCGAGAGCCGAAAAGTCGTGATCCAAGCCTCGGGATCGGGTTACTATCCCGATGGGGCAATCGGCTGCCCGCCGAACGACCTCGACCCACAGCAAGGCACCTATGACAATCCCGTCGTCATATTCGAGGTTCTCTCGCCCAGTACCGAGAAGTTCGATCGCCGGGACAAGGCCGACGACTACAAGACCTTGCCCTTGCTCCAGGATTACGTGCTGATCGAAAGTGATCGCGCTCGGCTCGAGGTGTTCAGCCGCCTTACCGACGGCCGATGGGCGCAAAGCGTCCACCTAAAGGGAAGCGTTGCGCGTCTCCCTTCGATCGGCATCGACCTCCCTCTCGATGAAATCTTCGAGAACGCTGTTTTGGACGCGGATCCCCAATGCCCTGTCGAGCAAGCATAGCAGGTTCATCGCGCCTGCAAGAACTATCTAGCGGTTATAGTAAAAGGTCAACGAGGCGTTTCGCTTTGAAAATCCGCTCATCGGGTGAGCCTTCGAGCAAGACGTAAGGTCGGTCTTCCTCGTCTAGCCGTTGGATGAAGCGGCGGTGCATGTCGAGGCGAATGTGTTCGCCGTCGCGCCAGCCATCTTGGATAAAGGGAATCTCCGCGCCGGTGAGCAGCGTCAGATCGTAGCATCGCTCGGCAGAAACGGCTTCCACACGGGCCGAACGGTGGCCAAGGTATCGCTCGTACCAGAGTGAGGTCGCGAACGCATCGGTGTCGCAGAACAGAATGCGGTTCGCCTGTTGGGCGGCAAGATCCTCACGGCGCGACTGCTCCTCCGCGATGTGGATGAATTCTTCTTCCGTCCATCGATCCTCTTCACCGCGTCGGACCTTACCGATCCAGTACTCGCGACCGTACTCCTCCACCCAGTTCGTGTCGTAAGCTTCGGCGAGGTCGTGGGCGAGCGTCGTGGTTCCGGTCGACTCCGCGCCCATAACTGCCACCCTTCGGACGTAGTAGGCGCGGACGCACGGCTCGAGAAAGTCTAATCGCTCGAGCGGAGACTTGCGGACGAGGGTGCCGGAGCAGGGAACGGCGATCCGGTTGCGGTCCACCATCGCATGATCGCAGCCCAGAAATCGGCTGTAGGGTTCGCCGTAGTCTTCCGATGTGAAGACCACATCCGGGCTCTTTCCGAGAATGAGCTTGGTGTTTTCCGCCCAAAGCCGGGAGTCGTCAGCCGGAAGGCGATCGTCGATGAGGATGACCTCGGCATCGGGGTGGATTTCCCGGAGCCACGCGGCGCGAAGGCTGCCTTCGGGCCGCATTTCGGGTTTGTCGCAGACGATCACGCTGAGGCGGTCGACGTGCGATCGGGCGGTGTCGATCAGGTGCTTGTGACCGCGGTGGGGCGGCAGGAATTTGCCGATGACGAGACCATGCGACCAGCGTCGCCCGTTAAGCAGGAAGAGCCTCCTTCGACGCGAGATCCCTGCGCCAGTTGAGCAGCCCGAAGATGGCGAGAAGGAGATAGATCGCGTAGAGAACGGCGGTGAGCTTGAGACCCTTATAGGCGTAAAGCCCGACGTAAGCCACGTCGGCGACGATCCAAACGATCCAGTTCTCAAGCCGCTTGCGGTTGAGCATCAACTGGGCGACAATGCTCAAGGC
>CAXUKB010000087.1:0-15164 GCA_964251345.1 uncultured Fimbriimonas sp.
CCGTCGACATGTTTCCGCCGGTCAATCTGCCGGTGGTTGCGGTCGCCACGTTCTTGTTTGCTTGTCAAAAGCAAGGTCTGTTGGAGCGCGTCGTGCCCCATCCAACTGGCCGGAACGGCTACGAGGAGTACCTCCAAGCGGCAGACACCCTGCTCGATCCTATGGCGGACGTTTACGCAAAATGGACGCCCGGCATGGAGCCACGTGATGGAAGATCGTCGGAATTTCAAGGGCCGAGTTCGGCGGTCCTTGCACTTGATCGTCACCTGAACTCCCTCACGCCCCTCGACGTTCGCCGCGAGGAACTTCAACGATTCGGTCAGGCTCTTCAGCTCGTTCACAAAGGCAACGGGAAGCCCGTCTACGATCCTCGCCCTCGCCTCGGGCCGGACACTCTTTTCCCCGAGTACTCAAGCTTTCGCGCAGTGACGCGGTTTGCCGTACGTGCGGCGTCCGTCTATGCGGCGAGCGGTCGGACGGATCGTGCGGTCGATATTCTTCTCGATCAACTCGCCTTTGCGGACAACTTCGGACGGAGTGTAATGATCGCGAATCTGGTCGGGACGGCAGGAACGACGACGACGCTCGCGGCTTTCGCCGATCTTTTCCCTCGTCTTAGTCGTACCGACGCGATTCGAATCCAGCGGACGGTCGACGAGATCCTCGCACGTCCCGCCGCCGCTCGGGCCGTCTTGCCGGCGGAACTCGCATTCACCAAAGCGGGGCTTCAGAAGGCTTTCAATGAAGGGGAGGGGAAGAGTCTCTTCTCCAGTTCCGACGACGACATGTCCGACTCGAAGGCCAAAGCCATGGCCAACGCGTTCGACGCGATGCCGCGCTCGGATCGGCTGAAGATGCTACGGCGCGTCGAGGCTCGCGTCGACGCGCGAGCGCTGGCCATGGATCGCGTTCTTGCCGGGCCGGAGCGTGGGTGGGCTCCGGGGATCGCCGCGCTTGCGGGCGAGGATGAGGAAAGTCCCCCGGATCTCGACTCCGCTCTCGTGGCGATGCTCACGCCGGCCTACAGCGGCTATGTCGGAGCCGCGGTTCGGAGCCGCACCCAATTGCGCCTCCTTGGGCTGCATGCGCGTCTTCTTCAGCAGCACTGGAACTTTGGTCGTTATCCCGAGTCTCTGGATTTCGTCGATCCCCTAACCGACGAGCCCTATGTCTACGAAAAGCATCCGGATGGTACGATTCGCCTGGCTTCGAAAGGCATTCCTCAGACGGGCGAGATCGAGCTCCGCTACGTTCGCCCGGCATCCGAACCAGAGAAGGGCACCAAGCCATGATGCTGTCGATCGCGATCTGTGCTCTCCAGGGCGATGACTCCTACGTGCGTCTTGCCGCTGCTCTACCCGCATCGGAATGGTCATCGATCGAACGGTACGCACAAGATGGCATGGCAACGAAGCTGCCAGCCTTCGTTCCCCCGAACGCGACGCCTCTCGACGCTGCGAAAGCCCTTGCACTTCGCTACGACTCGCTTCTCGTCGAGTTAAAAAACGTAGATGGGGCTGCCTATGCTCCTAATCGTCCGCTGCTACCGCTGGAAATAGCCTCCCTGGATCGTTTCGAGGCGTTCGTCGTCACGGCGGCTCACGTTCGGTTTGCCGACGGCGCCCGCCATGACGCGGTGACGCTGCTTATCGACGGAGCGACCATGGCAGTGCGAATCGGTAGCCCTTTGGCGGAGACGCTTATCACCGACGCGTTCCGGAGGGAGAGTGAGGGCATTCCGCTGGAAGAATGCGAGCGCATTCGGAAAGCGGTAGATGGATACCTCGTCGGAAGATCCGCCGTCGAGTCCCGGCGGCGGCTCATTCTCGTGCGGCTGCGGATGAGAGTCGAGGCTTATCGTTGGAGCTTCGGTAAACCGCCCGATCGTCTCATCGAAGGGGCGCCTTCAATCGAAACCATAGATCCTCGCACCGGTTCTTCTTTTCGCTACGAGCGAAAGGGTAGCGGCTATCAGCTCGGGGACGATCCTCCCCTTCGTTGAGGCCTCGTCCATCCCACGCTAAAGATTATGTTGGGTCTTTCCAAACGAGAGAAGCTCGCCGATGCGATCCGTAGGCGCCGCTGGACGGAGGCATCCGTTCTGCTTTGCAAGATCGGCAATGTTGAGGCCTCTCTTTTTGCGTCGGTCGTCGTGCAGGCGCCGCTCTCTTTGATCGAGATGTGCATCGAGGAGGGCGCCGATCTCGGCGGTGTGTCGGACACGATTGTCGAGCCTCCCTTAAACGTAGCCGCTCGCGCCGATCGCGCTGACGCTGTGGCGCTCCTCTTGTCAAAAGGGGCGGAAGTAAATCGTACAGACGGTACCGGAGTGACACCACTCATGGCGGCGGCCTATCTCGGCCACGAGAACACCGTCCGTACACTCCTGCGACATTCAGCCGCCTTAGAGTTGGGCGATCGGGAAGGCTTTACGGCCCTGATGTGGGCAGCGAACGCGGGCGCGACGGAGTGCGTGACTCTGCTCCTCGCCGTCGGGGCAAACCCGAACGCCCGGGATCACGGAAACTCCACGCCCATCATGTTCGCCTCTCAGCATGGTCACTTGAATTCGGTCATCGCACTCGTCGCGGCCGGCGCCGATACTCACGCCAAGGGCGATCTTGATCTCGACGCCCGCGGTTTCGCGGCTAAGAACGGTCAAGCGGTCGTCGTCGCGTGGCTCGATGCCTGGGAAGTTGGCCCGCGACCATTCGAACCTAGGTCATTCACGTCCCGGCCATAGCTCGCACGTTGCGCGGGGTGCCGGTATGCCGGTACACTCAGTGACTGATATCCCCTTCCGTCCTCCGAGGCCGGAATGGTCTCCGCAGGCCTTCGAGGCCCCCGGACTCGGAGGCTCAGAAACCCAAAATGGCACGCGCTAAATTCGAAAGGAACAAGCCCCACGTCAACATTGGCACGATCGGCCACGTCGACCACGGCAAGACGTCGCTCACCGCCGCGATCACCGGCACCCTCGCGCTGAAGGGGCTGTCGAAGAAGGTCTCCTATGCAGAGATCGACTCGGCTCCCGAGGAGAAGGCGCGCGGTATTACGATCAACATCTCGCACCAGGAGTACGAGACCGATACGCGCCACTACGCGCACGTCGACTGTCCAGGCCACGCCGACTTCATCAAGAACATGATCACCGGCGCCGCCCAGATGGACGGCGCGATCTTGGTCGTGTCCGCGACGGACGGTCCCATGCCCCAGACTCGCGAGCACATCCTGCTTGCCCGTCAGGTCGGTGTGCCTCACATCGTCGTGTTCATCAACAAGGTTGACCTCGTCGACGACGAGGAGCTCATCGAGCTCGTCGAGATGGAGGTCCGCGACCTGCTTAGCAAGTACGGCTTCCCCGGCGACGACACCCCGATCATCAAGGGTTCGGCGGTCAAGGTCATTGAGGCTCTCGAAGCGGGCAAGCCCGCCGACGATCCGGTCTACGCGCCGGTTCTCGAGCTGATGAGCGCGGTCGACACCTTCATCCCGACCCCCGAGCGCGATAAGGACAAGACGTTCCTTATGGCCGTCGAGGACGTGTTCACGATCACCGGTCGTGGCACGGTCGCCACGGGTCGCGTCGAGCGCGGTCAGCTCAAGTCGATGGAGGAAGTCGAAATTGTGGGTCTCTCCGAGGCTCCGCGGAAGACGACCTGCACCGGTATCGAGATGTTCCGCAAGCTGCTGGACTACTGCGAAGCGGGCGACAACGTCGGCCTTCTGCTCCGCGGCGTGGAGCGCTCGTCCATCGAACGCGGCCAGGTTATCGCGAAGCCGGGTTCGATCAAGCCTCATCGCAAGTTCCGCGCCGAGGTCTACGTGCTCTCGAAGGACGAGGGCGGACGTCACACGCCGTTCGTCACGGGCTACCGCCCGCAGTTCTTCTTCCGCACCACGGACGTGACCGGTACCCTTGCGCTCCCAACGGGCGTCGAGATGGTCATGCCCGGCGACAACGTGACGATGGACATCGAGCTCATCGAAGGCAAGCCGGTCGCGATGGAGCAGGGCTCCAAGTTCGCGATCCGTGAGGGTGGCCGCACCGTTGGCGCGGGCACCATCACCGAAATCCTCGACTAAGAGGAAGGGTCGCAAGACCGGAAGACCCGCCGAAGCAAACACTTCGGCGGGTCTTCCTTGTTTTACGATACTTTACGGTGGCCTGGGACAATCAACGGCGACCGAAAGCTGAACCTTATGATCCATCTCCGCTCCGTTTTCGTCGTTCCCTTCGTCGTTTTCGCGCTGCCTCTCTCGGCGCAGCTTCGAACGATGTCGCTCCAAGACGGCACGGGGTCGGTCGGTCTTCCGACCGGCTGGACGATGCAAGGCAGCGACCACGGCCAAGTGTCGGCGAACGACGCAGCCAATGACTCGATCAACCTGGGAATGCCCTGGACGATCCTCGACCCAAGATCGTCGGCCGCATCGTTCCGAGCCCCTTATCCAACGCCCAAGGCGATGCCCGGCGATTTGATCGGCGGGCTTCGGTCCGTTCTCTCCGAAGTGGCCCATGCTCGACTCGTATCGGCGAAGGTGAAGCGGATCCAGGGCGTAAACGGTGCGCCCGCGGCGATGATCCTGTACGAATTCACCGCCGGGGGCCAAACCTACGCGAGCCTCGGCTATTTTGCCGCCCTCGTCTATCCCGGAGCGCCTAACTGGCGGCTGTACAACTCCGCGGTCGTCGCGCGAAAGGATCGATTCAACCAGCAGCTGTCCACGTTGATGGCCATCTGGAAATCGTGGCGTCCGAACGGCCAGAAACCGACCGAGGGATCGGCCTCGGCGGTGGCGGACGAGATATTGGCTCACCGCAAAGCTTCGTTCGAAGAAATGCAGCGGAAGTTCAACGATCCGCTCTAGGTCCGGCATCTCTTACCGAATCTTCGATCGAGGCCATCCTGCTCGAAGGAGACAGTAATATGATGGTCACGTTCTTTGAGCGCAAACCTGTGCCGCAGGATGGTTCGTGCCTGCACCGAGAAGTATTCCCGAGCGCCTGTCGACACTGGCAAGACCGATCCTGTGACCGCAGGACCGGTCTTGCCAGGCCGGCTATTTCGGCTTAGAGAGCTCCTCGCCCATCGTGCGGCCCTTTTCGGTTGCGGGCACCCCTTCGGCCATCCAGACCGGCATAGGTGCCCCCTTGAGGAAGTGGTCGAAGAACTGGGAGAGTCGAACGGAGAGATCCTTTCGATTCTTGCGTTGCACGAGATTATGGTCCTCTTCGTTATACACCACCATCCAGCAGGGCTTGTTCAGCCGGCGCATTGCCGAGTACATCTCGATGCCCTGGGTGTGCGGCACCGCGCCGTCCTTGTCGTTGCTCATGATCATGAGCGGCGTGTGAATGTTGTCCACATGGAAGACGGGTGAGTTCTCGACGTACTTGAGGAAGCTGTCGAACGGCGTCCCCCCGATGCGAGACTGACCATGCTCGTACTGCATCTGGCGCAGGACGCCTGAGCCATACCGAACGCCGCCGTAGGCGGAAAACATGTCGCTCACCGGCGCTCCGGCTTCGGCGCAGGCGAACATGTCCGTCGCGGTCACCAGATAGGCCGTTTGGTAACCGCCCCAGCTTTGTCCCTGAATCCCGAGTCGTTTCGGATCGACGTAGCCGTGAGCGACGATGCTGTTTACGCCGGGCACGATCGCGCTGAGCGCGCTCGGACCGGGTTCGCCCGTCTTGTACGGAATGTCCGGCACAAAGACGAGATAGCCTTGACTCACGAAAAGTGGGATGTTGATCGTGCTGGCGCTCGGCGCGGGCGCAAGGTAGTTGTGCAGCGTCTCGCTGTTTCGCTCATAGAAGTACGCGATCATCGGGTACTTCTTGCCGTAGTCGAAGTCCTCCGGTTTGTAGAGGATGCCCTGCAGCGGCGTCCCGTCGGAACTCGTCCAGTTCACGAGTTCGCTCTCCAGCCAGTTGTACTGTTTCTGCTGGGGGTTGGCTTCCGTGACCTTCGCAGGGTGCTCGAAACGCGTATTTGTGAGCCACAGGTCTGGATACTCGGTCGTGTCCTGGCGCGTATACACGAGAGTGTCGGCGTCCTTGGCTTTGGTGGCGATGCCGAACCGGCGATCCTCTTGGAAGTACCTTTGGACCACGCCCTTGCGGAGCCAGTACAGTCCTCCCGCCTTTGTGCGGTCGTCCATCGCGGTCAGCGGCAGGTCGTCGATGTCGGTGTAACGATTCTCGGCATCAAGATCGACGGGAGTGAACGTGAGATCGCGCAAACGACCTGCGGTGAGATTCTTCGGCGTGGAGATCCCCCTGATATCGCAGAGCCACAGGTCGAACTTGTCGCGAACGAGAACCTTTCCGTCTTTCGTCCAACCGCCAAGGCCATACGCCGGCTTGACTTCGGGCGTGTCGGTAAGCTCGTTGTAGACCGGGTACGGAATCTTTGCGCTAAGACTCGCCGCCTTTCCGGAGGTCAGGTCGTAAGCCATCCATTCCATCTTCTCTCCGAGATAGGCGGCGACCGTCTTGCCGTCGGGAGAAAGGGAGACTTCGCCGGAGTTGTGGGTCAGCAGCGGTTTTTGGGCGCCGGTCTTCAGGTCGACGACGACGAGATCGCTATAGCCCGGATCGTACGTAGCCTCAAGGCGGTAGGGAAGGCTCGTGTCGGCGATGCCGTACGGACCGTCGCCTTGGTCGCCCATCTGCACCGACCGTAAATCGGGGGTTGCGATCTGGACCGACTTGCGGCTGACCACGTCGAAAATGGCGTCGTAGCCCCGCACGCGCGCGGCGGTCGCCCCAAGAATTTGCTGGGGCATGATCTCTGGATCTTTCCAAGTCCACACGTCGACGCTGACCTTCTCGTCGTCCGGCACGGCCGCCGGATCGGGCAGGGGTTTTTTCGAGGTCGGGAAGATCAGTCGTTTTCCGCTCGGCGTGAAGCGAAGCGTTCCGCCTTCGTTGAGGCTGTCTCCCGCATTCGGGATGGGCACGACACGGGGTTTGTCTCCGACCTTCGCCTCATAGAGAGAGAGTGCAGGCTTCTTGGCCGCGAGATCGTCTTTGTCGGTCGCGAACGCGATTTGACCACCATCCTCGCTTAGAGCGACCTTGGGGTACTTCGCTTTTTCGACGCCCGCGAAGACGGTCGATTTCGTATCTCGCGAAAGGTCGCGCATCTCGACGGCGGAGCCCTTGCCTTCCTTGTCCGCGACAAGCGTATAGGCGAAGGTCAGTCCTTTCTTGTCCCAGGCGGTCGCATCGACGAACTCGATCCGCTCCTCTTTGCCCGTCGCCAGTTGGCGTAGGACGTACGTTGCTCCGCGTGTCGTCGGGGCGGCTCCGGCGGCCCCGGCCGGTCGCCCACCTCCTCCCTGCGTTCGGCGGCCTTGCCCCCGCTGATCCTCCTCGCTATCCGGCTTCTTCTCATCAGGCTTCGCGGGCGAAACCGGGGGTGCCGGTTTGGGTGGCTCAGGTCGATAGACGAACCATCCGCTGTCCTCCGTCGGAAGGGTAAAGCTCGTCACCCGATCAATCGTAGTGATCGTTCCCGACGAAAGGTCGACGATGTCAAGCGCGTTCTTCGGCTGATCGACGACCGGCACGTTGTCGCGCCGCGCCTTACGAGCCTCTTCGAAGGCCGGTGCGATCGTCGCAAGCGCGTACTTTCCGTCTTTGGCGAATTGAATCGTGCTCGCTCGCGGCAAGCTGATCGTGTGGCCGTCGGCCACGGATCGGATGGTGCCGGCCGCATCGCCTTCTTGAGGCGCGACGACGTAGGCCAGCCACTTGCCATCGCGGCTCAAGACGGTGCCACGAATCGACTTCCAGCCATCGTAGACGCTGTGGTCGAGCGGCTTCTTTTGCCCAAAGGCGAGGGACGACAGGGCCACCAAAGAGACGGCGCTGAGGATGCGGGAGGATCGCATAGACGGACGAACGTTACCCTTATACACGAGGAGCTTTTCAGCCTGCGGCACCCGGCGGCGTACAATGAGGAGGTGGCGTGCCCGAGCTTGATTCCATTCGATCTTCCGCGATGAGCTACGACGAGGCCATCACCTTTCTCAACGGCCTGGAAGGCCGCGGCTGGCGGCTTGGACTCGACCGGATGCGCGCCTTCGTCGAGCGGGCAGGGCTCGCAAGGACTCTCGCCGGCCGCGGCTACATCCACATCGCCGGTACCAACGGAAAGGGAACGACGACCGCCTTCGTTGAGTCGATCCTGCGCCACCAGGGACTTCGGACCGGCGCGTTCTTCAGCCCTTACGTCGTCGACTATCGAGAGCGGATCCAGGCCGCGGGCCACCTGATCGAACCGGGGGATGTCGTCGAGCTGCTAGAGCGGCTTCGTCCGGTCGCCGAATCGATGTCCGACACGGAGTTCGGCGGTATCACCAAGTTTGAGATGGAGACGGCGATGGGACTCGCCTTTTGGGAAAGGGAAGGGTGCGATTGGGTCGCGCTCGAGGTCGGTCTCGGCGGCCGCTTCGACGCCACCAACGTGGTCACCCCGCATGCCTGCGCGATCGTCTCCATTGGTCTGGACCACACGGCGATTCTGGGGGAGACGGTCGAGGCGATCGCCTTCGAGAAGGCGGGAATCATCAAGCCGGGCATTCCGGTGGTCGTAGGAACCGTGCCGCCGGCGGCGATGACCATGATCGAGGGGATCGCCCAAGAGCGAGACGCGCCGATCTGGCGGGTCGGCCAAGAGGTTGTCTACCGGGAGAACAAAGACTCGATGAAGATCGAAACACCGGTCGGCACCTTCCTCGGACAGGCGCCGACCCTCGGCGGCGGCATGGCGGCCCACAACGCGGCCATCGCGGTGGCGGCCTGCGCCGCCGCCGAGGCGCTCTCGCCTTCCGCCGACGTTAGCCAAGGACTGTCCACGACTTGGCTGCCCGGTCGCTTCGATTGGCGAAACATCGGCGGCCGTCGCGTCCTATTCGATGGGGCGCACAACGCGGAAGCGGCGCGCCTCCTCATCGCTCAGCTTGGAGATCGACCGATCCGCCTGGTCTCAAACATGATCGCGGGCCACGAGGCCGCCGGCTTCTACGAGGCGTTCCGCTCGACCGCGGTGGGCGTCGAGGTCGCTCCTATCGCGGTCCCCCGCGCGCTGAAGGTCGAAGACGCGGTGGCGCAGATCGAGTCTCTCGGCATTCCGGCCACCGGCCACCGCTCGATCTACAAGGCGGTCCGCGCGGCGCTTAAATTCGACGAGCAAGTGGTGGTGACGGGAAGCAATTACCTCGTCGGCTCGGCGCTCAGGCTGTTTGGATAGACGGTGTCTTGCGGCGCAGCCCCAATCTGACAAACTCTCTCCGCGCGAAGCGCCGCAACCGCCGGATGACTTTTGCGTGCGCGACGGGATCAAAGTGCCTTCTAACGATGGTTTACCGAACCGTCGGCTGAGGCATTCGTCCGCCGAGCCCCAAAAATCGGCTCACCCGACGGCATTCACCGGTCAACTGCATTGCATGATCATCCAAACGTCTTCGAACGATTTTCTTCGAAGCTCATCATCGCTGACGAGGAAGTACAGCATTCCGGCATCGCCCCACATGCCGTCGATCGTTTCATCCGAGTCAAGCTGGAGCAAGAGTCGCCGTGGCGTTCTGCTGTCGATGTGCTGTCGGTATTCCCAAAGCACATGACTCTGAACGGAACTAGGATGGCCAAGAATCTGGTGCTGGACTTCGCCGGGAAAGAGCGTGTCCACCAGTTCGTAGTAGGCATCCTGCTCTAAGTCGCTCAGTTCAAGTGACTCGAAGTAAGGCTCGTCCGTGTCTGGCAATGATAGTCGTTCGAAAACGCGGATGCGGCCGGATGGCAGGCTTTGGATGGGAGGTTGATGTCGGAAGAGAGGAACATCGGAAGGCCAATAGGCAACACGCCAACCGCCCTTATGCGCGAGTTCGCCGCCCCAATACTGCTCCTCGATTTCGTAAAAAAACGAGAGCAAACCTTCTCGAGGCAAGGGTTCGGCGGCCCCAAACTTTGCCAGATCGGTGAGTCGGATCTGCAGAAGGAATGTAAGCGCTTTCCCTTCTTTTTCTGGCCAGACGAAGCCTTGGGGTAGGTCGGGCGAACCGCCCGCTTTCGATGCGCCCACGGGGTGCTCCGAATCGTCAGCCGGTTCGACGGAGAAACCGATGCAGGGTTCTGAAAGCGCAACGAGAGATTCCGCCCGTACGGAAAGCGGCGAGTTGACGAGGGATCGTCGAAGCTCCTCTTTAGTGAGATTCGTTATTTTGTAAAGGGCGCAGGCCCGGGGGCCTGCGCTACGAATTCAAGCTTAGCTCGGCTCGTCATCTTCGACGAACAGCTTGCGCTTCTCCGTCACCGGAGCCGACGGTGCGCCCGGAGCCGACGGTTCGCTCAGAGCTGCGTGGTGCGACGCAGCAGCCTCGCCGGTCGCCGCCTGGAGTGCCGTCGACATCGAACCCTGCTTGGCGAGCACGATCGAGCCGATCAGGAGCGCGAGGCACACGGCGGTGACGCCGATCGTCACCGCGAGCGGCAACGGCTGAATGATCACCGCCGACACGAGTACCGCGACGAGGTTCATGACCTTGATCAGCGGATTGAGCGCCGGTCCCGCGGTGTCTTTGAAGGGATCGCCGATCGTGTCCCCCACGACCGCAGCCTTGTGGGCTTCCGTGCCTTTGCCGCCGTGGAGACCGTCCTCGATCAACTTTTTTGCGTTGTCCCACATGCCTCCCGCATTCGCAAGAAGAACCGCCAACAGCGAGCCCGAAGCGATGGCGCCGGCCAAGAATCCGCCGAGTGCCTGCGCGCCGGTCAACACGTAGAGTCCTCCGCCCGCTGGGACGGCCGGTTGGCCGATCGAAAAGCCAAAGCCGACGGCGATGGGCAACGCGATGGCGAGCACACCGGGCGCGAGAAGCTCCTTCTGTGCCGCCTTCGTGACGATCGCCACGCAGGTCGCGTAATCCGGCTTGCTCGTGCCGGCCATGATGCCCGGATCGTTGCGGAACTGACGCCGGACCTCGGCGATGAGATCGAACGATGCGCGGCCGACGGCGTCGATCGCGAAGGCGGAGAACAGGAACGGCGCGGCCGCGCCGATCAGCAGTCCGATGAAGATCGTCGGGACGTCGAGGCGAAGACCGATCTCCGCGAGCTTTGCGCCCGAGACGAACGAGTCGAAGAGCGCAACGGCGGCGATCACGGCGGTGGCGATGGCAAAGCCCTTTGTAAGCGCCTTCGTCGTGTTGCCCGCCGCGTCGAGTCGTGCCACGATGTGCGCGCCCTCGGGATGCTCTTCCGCGAGACCGGCCATCTCGAACACGCCTTGCGCATTGTCGCTAATGGGTCCAAAGGTGTCCATCGCGAGCACGAAGCCGGTCGTCGTGAGGAGCCCGATGCCCACCAGTGCGATGCCGTAGAAGCTCAGCGTGTAGCCGCCGTACACCGCCGGCGAGAACACGAGAAGAGGGAAGAACAGGCCGACCGCGATCGCCAGCACCATGTAGACGCTGCTGGTCAGCGCGTGAGCGAAGCCCTGGATCACCATGGGCGCGGCACCCGCGGTGGCGACTCCGGCGACCTCCTGCGTGGGCCGCTTGTCGGTGCTCACGAAGTGGTCGGTGATGAACTCGATGACGAACGCGAGAATGATTCCGAATAGCACGCAAGCGCCGAACTTCCACCATTGGACCGGCGTGCGCTCGATCACGCCGAAGTCGATCTGGCCGACCTCAGGCTGGCTGGCGGTGCCTTGAAGCTTCGCCATCTCCTCGGGCGTCGCCTTGACGAAGCTCATGGGAGCCACGCCGTCGGCCTGACGCGATTCGAGTGGGATGGTCCAGGCGTGCGGAATCTCCGTGTTCGATTCGACACCGTACGCGAGCTGTCCGTCAGCGGACGCGTAGAGATGGACGGGAAGCGTCTCCTGAAGATCGACGATCGCCTTCGGATCGGCGCGTTTGGCCTGCGTCTTATAATTATCGACGAGCTTCGCAACCGCGTCTTGGGTCATCGGCCCGAAGTAACGCGTGATGTCGACCTTCTGCTCGGCTTGCGGCGGAAGGCCCTGCGCGCCGGGGCGCGGCGGAACCGTCAGCGCGATTCGGACCTTGCCGACCGCGAGCGCCGACTTCGCCGTTCCGTCTACGAGCGACTTCACGGACTGGAATCCCGCCGCCGCACCTGGGTTCGACATGCTCGGCGCGGGCTGGACGGAGTAGGAGAGGATGGGCGAATCGTCGTGCGCGGGATCGATCTCTTTAAGATCGGCGAGCGTCGGAACCTGGGAATCGGTTCGCAGTGGCGCGTTCACGAGGTTAGGAACAAGCGAGTTGTCGGCGGGCTTTACGAAGCCCGCGGCCTTGATGCGAGGATCGTCGAGAATCTCTTCCGCGGTGATCTCGTAAGGCTTCTTATGCGCTTTGAGGGCGAGATCGTCGCGAACCTTGTGGAAGAGGCGGACGTCGTCCTGCTGGAGTGTCGCCGCCGATTTGAGCCGGGCGGTACGAATGCCGTTCATCGTCCCGTAGGAAAGTCCCGCGAGACCGACGACGGTAACTCCGATGGCAATATAGAAACCGCGCTTGAGCGCTTTGAGCGGATCTCCCTGGGGATCGTCCTTCGCCGAAACGAGTTCGACCCCGATCATGGAGGCGACCAGCCCAAGCGCGCAGACCGCGAGGCCAAACACGATGAGGCGCGGCCAAGTCGTCGGATCGAAGACCGAGGCCGTCGCCGCGCCGAGCACGATGGCCGCGATCAGCGTCACCTCGTAGCTCTCGAAGACGTCGGCGGCCATGCCGGCGCAGTCGCCCACGTTGTCTCCGACATTATCCGCGATGACCGCCGGGTTGCGCGGATCGTCCTCGGGAATCCCCGCCTCGACCTTGCCCACGAGGTCCGCGCCGACGTCCGCCGCCTTGGTGAAGATGCCGCCGCCGACGCGCATGAACAGCGCGGCAAGCGAGGCGCCGAAGGCGAAGCCGACGAGCAGATTCGTCGCGTTCTTGGGGAAGAGTCCGACGATCAGGCTCGCGCCCATGAGGCCGATGCCGACCGTGACCATGCCTGCCACCGCGCCGCTGCGAAACGCGACGATGAGCGCCTTGCGGTAGCCCTCGAGCGCGGCATTCGCCGTGCGCATGTTGCCGTTCACGGCGACGATCATGCCGACCGTTCCGCTCGTGTACGACGCGGCGACGCCCAGGATGAAGCAGAGGCCGACGCCAAGCGCGACGCCGGTTCCAAGTCTCCAATAAAGGCCGACGAGACCCGCCGCGAGCAAAATCACGAGCGGGATCATGGTCATGATCTGCCGCTTGAGATAGGCGACCGCGCCCTCTCGAATGGCGTGTCCGACCTCCTGCATCGCCTCGCTTCCGGGCGACTGCCGCATCACGAACGGTCGCAGGCGGAACAGTCCGTAGAGGAGGGTGATTAAGCCGACGGCAAACGCCACCCAAATGGTCGTTTGACCCGCCTTGTCGAAGCTCAGGACCACATTCTCCCCCTCGGCGGCGAGCGCCGGCGTGGGAAGGAAAGCGAGGCCGCCGACGGCGGCGAGAACGGCGAGAGGGCGCTTGACGCGCGCCATGAGACGATTGGACTCCATCGTTGGGGCTCGGACCTCAGGGAGTTCAACGCTTCCGTGCGAATATCGCACTTGGCCGTTTCACTTTTGCGAGCAGTTTACCCGTGCCCCGAGCCTTCGCCCTCTAGCCCACCGGGCGCGCTTCGAGCGCCGCGCCCGTGTGCGAGAGCTGGCTCTTCAGCATCTCGGCCTTCTGCCGAGGAACGTTCGTGAGCACGACGCTCGGCAGATTGGAGAGCAGATCCCGGATCTGCGAACGATTGACGCCAAGCAGGTGCTGGAGGGCGTCGGCAAGATCCTCGTGCCCCGGCTCGTAGGCGATGAGCACGAGTTCGTACGGGCGGGCGTCATCCGAAACGGCGTAGGCCGCGCCGCCCTGCGACTGCGCGATGGCGATTTCCCGTCCACAGGCCTCGCACAAGAGGAGTTTGGTGCGATCGCTGTACCAGTTCGATTCGTTGCAAGCGCCGCACGAGATCTGCTTCAACGGCATCAGCTTGCCATTTTCGATCGGGATCGTTCGATGGCAGTCCCGGCAGACCACGTCGGAAGTCGGCATCGACTCGAAACCGTTGCTCGCTCCGCACATCGGGCAGACGAGCTTGTAGGAGGAGACTCCGCGCGTTTTCACCACGCAAAACGCGGCGAAGGCGAGAAGTGCGACTCCAATGATGAGAAGAACGACGGCGAGCGGCGTGCCGGAGTCGCCTCGAAAGGCGAATATAACCATGCCCAGGACGAGCACGACGCCGCCCAAGGCCCCGGTGCCCAGAGCACGGGCCATGTAGGTTTCGACGAGGTCTGAACTGCGCTGAGGCATCGCTTTGTGCCGTCCAGTGTAGCGCGGTTTTTGGCGATTTTACGGACCGAGCGGCCGAATCGAAGCTTCGTCTCGCGCTGGGACGACGAGAACGTGTCCCTCCTGCTCCTCCAAAACCGTAAAGCCGTTTTCCTCACCCATCGCCTTCAGCGTATCGATGGTGTTAAGGCCGCGATAGTCAAGTGAGACCTTCTTGTCCTTGAACCCCGGAGCGACGGTGACTTCAAGGCCGCCGCCCGCTGCGACCAACTCGATCGCGCTGGTCAACGACGTATCCGCGATCCTCACGTCTCGGGCCACCAAATACTTCGGCGTGACGGTAGGTTTCGGCTCGTCTTTTGGTTCCTGAGGCTTGATCGTCGGCTTTGGTTCGTCGGGGTCTTTCTGGTAGACCACTCGGGGTGGTTGCGACACGGGTTGTGTCGCAACCGAAGGCGGCACGGGAGGTGCCGCAAGACGCTCGCCCGAGGAAGCGACGACGTAGGCCACCGCTCCGATCGCTAATACGCCCAGACCAAGCGCACCGCCGACGGCCCACCGGGGCATCGGAACGGTCCGGGGCGGACGGGGCGTAAAGGCCGGGCGATGGGCTACGAGCCGGCCGGCCTCTTTCAATTCGGCGACCATGCGGATGCGGCGTGCCAACTCGGGACCGTAGCGCGCATGGCGCGTCTCGAATTCGGCACGGGCGGCCGATCCTCCTTCTTCGGCGAGTTGCCAAAGTAGGGCGTCGATCTCCGGCGGAATTCCCTTCACGGCATCTCCTCGCCTTCGTACAC
>CAXUKB010000088.1:0-1743 GCA_964251345.1 uncultured Fimbriimonas sp.
CCGCTCCACTAAGGGACCGCCCGCCTCGGGTTGCAACGAGACGGGCCGCTCCGAAAACGTGAGCACCTCACCCGAGTCCATGACGCCGAGCAGGAGGCGGTCGTAATCCTGCCCCTCCCCGCCACCCACGGCTTCGGGGATCGATTCGACGAGAGGACGACCCACGATCGGCCGGTGACCGACGATCGAATAGTACGCATCGTTGACGTACTCGAAGACGAGATTACGCCCCCGCAAAACCGCGATGAAAGCCGGGGCGAGGCGAAAGAAGGTTTGGAGCTTGCCGCGTTCGATCTCCAGTTCGCCGAGGAGTCGTTCGCGCTCCGCTTCCTGACTGGCGCGCTCCGTCACGTCCCTCGCGATCTCCGCCGCACCGACGATCTCGCCCTCGAAGTTTCGAATGGGATAGAAGCGGAGGTCGAACACGCTCCTGGAGTGCTCGACGTCGCCAAACGCCTCCCGAACCGAGACTTCTTCGCCTTCGAGCGCGCGTTCCCACAACGCCTTCGCCGCGGCGTGGTCCTCCGGCACGTCCGAGAGCACCGCCAAGAGATCGTCCCCAATCTCCGGCGTCCTTCCGAAAAGATGACGAATCGTATTTCGGAACGCTTCGTTCATCGCGGTGAACCGGAAACCCGGATCGATCGCAACCATCACCTCGCTCGTACCCTCGATGATGCCCTCCAGCAAGGTGAACGCCTCCCGAACGTGCCGTTCACTTGCCTGACGCGCCCCATCGGCCCGCATCCGCTCGCTGATGTCGAGAACGACTCCTGAAAGTCGCCGCGGCCGTCCTTCTGGCGACAGCGCCGTGTCGCCTCTCGCAAGGACCCAGCGTTCTTTTCCATCGGCGTCGGTAACGCGGTACTGCGTCTCGTAGGGCTGCCCGCTCTGAAGAGAAGCCCCGATCGATGCGACCGTGGCCGTCCGGTCGTCCGGGTGAATCGCGGCGAAACAGGTCTCGATCGGGCCGCCGTTCGCATCGTCCGCCGAGACTCCGAAGAAGCGGGCGAGAAGCGGGTTCGCGTAAACCCTTCCGTTCGGCACGTCGAAATCGAAGGTTGCGACCTGGGCGTTTTCCAGCGTCCGGTCCTGCCGCGCGCGTTCGGCCGCCAGCGCCGCTTCCTCGGTCCGGCGCTCCGACACATCCTTGAACAGGAGACCGACCTCGACGCTCTCATCGCCGCCGATGCGGAACGCGTGGACTTCGAACCATTTCCCCATAGCCTCCGCCCGGTTCTCGAAGCGGATCGGCCGGCCGGTCCGAGCGACGCGGCCGTAGGTCTCGAACCAAAACTCCTCCAGGGTGGGATAGATTTCCCGCGCCGTGCGTCCTCCGAGTGCCTGCTCCGGCGTAATGCCGGTGAAGTGGGTAAAGGCGGGATTGAACTCCCGGAAACGGTAGTCGACGGGCCGACCGGACGGATCGAAGATCATCTCGATTACGCAGAAGCCCTCCTCGATCGTATCGAAGAGGGTCCGGTAGCGAGCCTCTCGTTCCTTCAGCGCCTCGGCGGCCGCGTGCCGCTCGGTGACGTCGAGAACGTGGACCACGACGCCGCGCACCGTCCCCTTGCCATCCCCGTCGGCAACGTATTGCACTTCGATGCGTCGCGTCCCAAACGCGTAAGGGACGGTGAACTCTTGCGTGTTCGTGTCGCCCGCGAGGGCGCGATCGAGAAACGGTTTAGCGATTCGGAACGCCTCTTCGCCGGCGAACTCAGCGACCGTCTTGCCCACCCC
>CAXUKB010000088.1:1753-15152 GCA_964251345.1 uncultured Fimbriimonas sp.
TTCCGGGCGAAAGGCCGAACGCCCGCTCGTAGGCGCCATTGACGAACCGGTAGCGGTAATCCCGGTCGAGATAGCCGACGCGAACCGGCAGTTTGTCGGTGACGAGCCGCAGGAACGCCTCGTTCTCCATTCGAGCGGCTCGCTCCCGTTCGAGTTCACGCACCTTACGGCGAAGCTCCAAACGCGCCATGACCTGCTCTCCCAAGACGCGAAGGGTCTCGCGTTGCAGGTCCGTCAGCCGACGAGGCTTGGTGTCGACCACGCAGAGGGTTCCGAGGGGCAATCCGTCCGGCGTCTCCAAGGGCGTGCCCGCGTAAAACCGCACGCAAGGCTCTTGGGTGACCAAGGGGTTGTTCTGCGTGCGCGGATCGAGCGTCGTGTCGGGAATCTCCAGCAACTCGTGACTGAGAATCGTATGCGCGCAGATCGAGGCGACGCGGGGCGTCTCCCTAAAGTCGATTCCGGCGGCCGCCTTGAACCACTGCCGCTCCGCGTCGACAAGACTGACAAGCGAGACGGGCGCTTCGCAGATCTGAGCCGCAAGGGCGACCAAATCGTCGAACTCACGCTCGGTTTCCGTGTCGAGAACGCCGTAGGCCCGGAGCGCTTCCAGCCGCCTCGCCTCGTCGGGGTGGGGCTGGGCCAGCATCTGCCTCTCATTCTAGCCGACGGGACAAGGATCGAGATAGCCGTAAACGTGGCGATGAGAAGCCGCTCGCTCAGGTCAAGACGGTCGAAGCCAGACGGGATTCCACCACCCAGGCATCTTGGCCGCGTCGATCTACCCCCTCCTCGCCTCGTCCTTTCGGGGACGGAACCCATCGCCGTCATCGTTCCCGTCAAACGTTCGTCGTCCTGTCCGTTTACGAAGCCGCCCACTGGGCCAAAATATCCATAAGCACAACGGCGGGGATTTCCCGGCGTAAGTACCCAAGTCCCGGCTCTTCCGGGAATGAACCCGAATGACCGTCGCCGACTACCGCAAGCCCGCCTGGCAGAAGGCCATCACGCTCGCGATCATGATCCTGCCTTGCATCGTGGTCCTCGTGGCCGCCATCAAGTTCAGCACTTCTCCCCATCGCGGCCACCTGCCCTACATTCTCACTGTCCTGGCGTTTCTGATCGTCGGCATCAAGGCGCGAATGTACGGAATCTCTCTTGGCTTCCACCGAGGGCTGACCCACAAGAGCTACGAGACGCACGACTGGCTTCGCGGCCTGTTTCTCGCTCTCGGTTGCGCTTCGGTCCAGGGTGAGCCGGTGCGCTGGGCCACGGACCACGTCGAGCACCATCGCCACGCCGACAAGGACGAGGATCCACACTCCCCGGAGCATGGGTTTTGGCACGCGCACTGGGGTTGGCTTATCGAAAGCAACTTCGAGCGTGAGGTGAACCCCATTTTCAAGAAGGATCGGCTCGCGATGTGGATCTCGAAGTGGACGTGGGCCTGGGCTGCCCTCGGCTTGGCGATCCCCGCGGCGGCAGGCGCGCTCCTCGGAATCGGCTGGTGGGACGGACTGCTCTGGGGCGGCGGCGTCGCGATCTTCTTCGCCAACCAAGGCACCTACTGGGTCAACTCCGGCGCGCACACCTTCGGCCGCCGCGATTTCGACACCGACGACCGCAGCACAAATTTTTGGCTCAAGGGTCCGTTCGGCTATCCCTTTTCGCTCTTCCTCGCCTGGATGACCTGCGGCGAGACGAATCACAACAATCACCACGCCATCGGCCACGCCGCGAACCACGGGATGTTTAAGGGTCAGCTCGACCCTTCGGCGCGGGCATTGAAGCTGCTCGAGAAGATCGGCCTCGTGTGGAACGTTCGCTGGGTCGATCGCGAAGAAGCGACACGGCGCCAACGTGAGCTCCAGATGACCCCCGAGGAGCGGAAGGCCGAGGCGCTTCGTCTCCATCGAGAGCGACTCGCCGAAAAGACCGCGGTGGCTTCCTAAATTGGGTCGCGCGCCGCGATCTCTTTGAAGGTTGGCATCCCGAGTCGGCGGTCGGCCTCGTCTTGGAGGCGCCGCATCTCGTTTTCGAGTTGGAGGCGGTAGGCCTCCATCCGCTCCTCGTCCGCGTCTTCGGGCACGTAGATGGGCTCGCCCCAAATCACGATCGCGCGGGTGAATGGAAACGGAACCATGAAGCGGTCCCAGGATCGCATGGTGATTCGCGGCGGGCGTGCGCTGCTTCCCAAAGGAAAAAGCGGACACCCGGACTTCCGCGCCATGGTGATCACCCCCGGCTGGAGCCGTCCGCTGGGCCCACGAGGACCATCCGGCGTCACGGCGATGGTGCCGCCGTTGCGGAGATACTTGATGCAGGCGGCCAGCACCCTCGCGCCGCTCGGACCGGTGCTGCCTCGAAGCACGTCGTAACCGACCGCGGTCAAGATATTCGAGATGATCTCGCCATCACGCGAGTGGCTCGTCAGGATGCTGAAGCCCCGCTTCCGGTAACGCGCCATCGGCGGGATCGTGCGGCTGTGCCAGAGGCAAAGAATGCGCCCTCCCGGCGTGGCCAGCATGGCGGCCTCGTTCTCGACCTCGATGCGGAGAGTCGCGCAGATGAACTGGACCAAGCGCGTCGCGATCCCGGTGAAGGAGATCGAAAGAGACTTCCGGAATCGAGCCTTCCCCCTTCCGGGCCGGCCCTTCGACCGGCCCGGTTCGCCGACGCACTGGGACACGATTCAGGTTACCCGCGCCTGCCGTTCCCGCCTAAGGCATACTGAACGGCGTGAAGGCCCCCTTCGTTCTCGTCGCCATCTTGGCCGCCGTTGGAGCGCGAGCCGACATTACGAGCACGTTCGATACCGACAGCGAGGGTTGGCAGGCGGCGAACGTCAGCACCTCCACGTTCCTCCCCATCGAGCCAAACAGGCCGACGACATGGAACGCCGGGCATATCGAGGCTTCCGAGTCGATGTTCACCCAGTCGGGTGCCTTCATCCTGCTCGCTCCGCAGAAGTACAACGGCGACCTATCGGGCTATCTCGGCGGAACCGTAAGCTACCGACTCTCCGACGATACCCACGACGTGGGTATCGTTCAGCCCAACCTTCTCCTCGTCGGCACCGACGTCGCGACGGGCAATTTGCTCGCGATCGGCTATGCGACGACGGCTCCCGACCCATCGGGGACCAACTACACGATTCCCCTGAGCGCGTCCGGATGGATCACCAGCAGCCTTCAGCCGGTCACCGCGACGCAATTCTCGAGCGTCCTCTCCCATCTCGTGGGCTTTGGGATCGGGGCGGATTGGACGAGCAACGCCACCGACTTCGTGACGTTGGACAACGTACGGGTCGCCGCCGTCCCCGAGCCCGCGACCTTCGCGGCCGTTGGATTGGGCATGCTGGCTTTCGTCCGCCGTCGTGGAAGGTCCACGCCCATCTCGTAAGGGTGAACACCCCACATGCTGGCCGCTCTCGCCCCTGCCACCATCGTCCCCGGCGCGCTCTGGCCCGACGATTGAGGTCGGCACGTCCAAGCGCATGGTGGCGGCATCCTCAAAGTTCGGGACACCTGGTACTGGTTCGGCGAAGACCGAGCACAGGGGAACGAGCCGGGTAGACGTTACGTGTCCTGTTACGCCTCGAAGGATCTCGCCCGTTGGCGCTTTCGCCACGCCCAAGCGTTCGGACCCCTGGACGGCTTAGGCGAGGGCTTCGTGCTCGAAAGGCCGAAGGTCTACAATTCCCGAAAGACGGGCAAGTTCGTCATGTGGATGCACCTCGATTCGCGCGACTATCGCGCCGCCCGAGTGGGCGTCGCCGTCTCGGACCGGGTCGACGGCGACTACCGATTCGTGCGCGGCTTTCGCCCCTTCGGGGAGGAGAGCCGCGACATCGGCCAGTTCGTTGACGACGACGGTACGGCGTACCTCGTCTTCGAGGATCGTCCTCACGGCTTTCACATCGCCCGCCTGACCGACGACTGTCTCGACGTGGCGGAAGACACCTGCCTGATCAAGGCCCACCTCGAGGGCGGGGCGATCGTCCACTACGAAGGGCTCTATTACACGATCGGCTCCGCTCTCTCCGGATGGGACCCGAATCCGAACAAGTATGCGACAGCCAAGGACCTGTACGGACCTTGGAGCGAGTGGCGTGACCTCGCCCCCCCCCCGGAGACGCGGACGTACGGGGCGCAATCGACCCTGATGCTCAAGGTCACGGGCCGAAAAGAGACGAGCGTCATCTTCATGGGCAACGAATGGCGGCCCCGGGCGCAGTGGGATTCGCGATACCTCTGGATGCCCCTGAAGATTGGGGGCGGCAGTCTCCGTTTGCCGCCCCCGCAGCCCTGGACGGTGAACGTTCGCACGGGCGAGACCACGATCGTCCCAAATCCTTAACTCCCCTCAAGCTCTTCTTGCGAGATTCTAATGCTTGGCGGTCCGCGCCAGTGATAAGATTCGTCCGACCATGGAGCCTCAGGACGTTCTCGACGCCGCCGACACTCAGAAGGAGGAAGGCAAGAGCCGACTGAATGCCCTCGTGGCGGTGACCGTCGCCATCCTCGCCACGTTCATGGGCATCTGTAAGGTCAAGGACGACAACATCTGCCAAGCGATGCAACAGGCCCAAGCCGATAAAATCGACAATTGGGGCTGGTATCAGGCCAAGAAGACGCGCGACGAGATGATGACGGAGCACGTCGCTAGCCTCACGATCCAGGCCGCAACCGTGCCCCCTCCCGCAAAGGCCGTCATCGATCGCGAAATCGCGCGCGTCAAAGCCGACCAAACGAAGAAGAAGGACGAACTTAAAGACACTCAGGCCAAGGCGGAGGACAATCAGAAGGACTACGACCATCTGAACTACCGCGACGACCAGTTCGATCTGTCCGACAGTGCGCTCGCCTTGACGATCTCGCTGCTTGCGGTGACCGCGCTGACCGGCAAGCGGTTCCTGTTCTACGTCGCCCTGGTGCCGATGACGATCGGCGTGCTCATGGGACTCGCGGGGCTTTTCGGTTGGCACATCCACTCGGATGCGCTCGCGAATTGGCTTGGAGCATAGGATGGACCTCTCCCGCAAAGATCTTCTCGTCGGCACCGCCGGGCTCGCTCTGGGCGCTCGATCGAACGCCCCCACCCGGGGCTGGAAGGTTCGCTGCGTCGACGCGATGAAGACCTCCCGCGACGCCTGCCGCGCGCCGATCGACGCACAACGCGCGGGAAGGATACGCGCCGAGGTGGCCGCCATCAAATCGCTCGGCGCAAGCCACGTGGCCGTCGCGACGCCGTACGATCCCGAGTTCGTGCCCTTCTTGCGTCACTGGGTGCGCGAGGTCCACGTTCAGGGACTAAACGTCTGGTTCCGGGGCAACTTTTGTGGTTGGGAGGGCTGGTTCGACTACCCGAAGTGGGACGACGGCTACGACCGGCACATCGCGGCTTCCGTGGACTTTATTCATGGCCATCCGGATCTGTTCCGGTCGGGCGATTCGTTCAACCTATGTCCGGAGCCGGAGAACTCGGCGCTTCTGCACGATCCGCGGGCGAAGGACGGCCACCCCGCCGATTTCCGCAAGTTTCTTGGAGATTCCGTCGAAGCGACGGAGCGAGCGTTTCGCGCGCAAGGCAAACGGGTCGCGGTGAACTGGCTTTCGGTGAACGGCGACGTCGGCCGCGACATTCTCGACCGTACGACCGCCGACCGGATGGGCGGCCTGGTCACGATCGACCACTACGTTCCGAGCGTGGCGAAGATGATCGAGTACGTCGACGACATCCATGCGAAGTTTGGGTGCAAGGTTCTTGTCGGCGAGTTCGGCGCGCCTCTCGAAGGGATCAATCCCAAGGGCTGGAGTCTCGCGCAACAGGCCGAGTTCGTGGGTGAAATTCTCGAGGCGCTTTGGCAACGACGCGAGTACGTCCTCGGCGTCAACTACTGGGTGGGCGCGAGCGAAGACGGCACCGATTCGACCCGAATCTTCGAGCGAGAGGGCGATGGCTACCGGTTGCGACCCGCCGCGGAGGTTCTACGCCGCTATTTCACGAGCTAACGGCCGCCTAGGCCGCTCGTCGCGATCCCCTTGACGAAGTAGCGTTGGGCGAGAAAGAACACGAGGATGGTGGGCACGATGTGGACGAGCGTGGCCGCCATTACCTGCTCGAAGTCGCCGCCGAACGTGTCTTGAAACATGCGGAGGCCGATCGCCACCGTGTACCGCTCGGGCGAGTTCAGATAGATCAGCGGGCCCTCGAAGTCCTGCCATTTGTCCAAGAACGTAAACACGGCGACGGTGGCGAGCGCGGGTCCCATCGCCGGAAGCAGCACGCTCCACCAGACCCTTAACGGCCCCGCGCCGTCCACCATCGCCGCCTCGTCGAGTTCGCGCGGCACGCCCATGAGGAACTGCCGAAGCAGAAACACGTTGAACGCGCCGCCGAGGAACGCGGGGAGCACCAGCGGGACGAACGTGTCGATGGCGTGCAGTTCGCGCCAGATCATAAAAACTGGAATCTGCGTGACCTGGCTCGGGAGCATCATCGTGGCGAGCAACAGCCCGAAGAGCACGTTGCGCCCCCGAAACTCGAATCGAGCGAAGCCATAGGCCACGAGCGAGGACGACAGCGTCTGGCCTAGGGTGCAGAGCACGGTGATGAGGATCGTGTTGCGCACGAACACCCCAAACGGGAGGGCCGTCCAGGCCTTGCCGAAGTTGGCGAGGGTCGGATGGGCGGGAATCAGCCGTTCCGGCGAGGCGTGATACTCCGAAGCCGTCTTGAGCGCCGCCGAAACGGTCCACACGAACGGAACGCAGAACGCCACGGCACCGAGGACGAGGACGAGGACGAGAAGCGTTACGACACCAAGCCAGCTTTGGCTCGCCGACTGGCTCTTGCCCCTCACCCCCTGCCCTCTCCCCCGGAGGCGGGAAGGGAGCTCGATCGCCTCACGGCGTGGCCCTCTCGTAGTACACCCACCGCCGCGAGCCGTAGAACTGGACGCCAGTGATCGCGAGGAGAATAAGGAAAAGCACCCACGCCATGGCGCTCGCCTTGCCCAATTTGAACTGCTCGAACGTGGTTTGGAAAAGGTACAGCGCGTAGAATCGAGAGCCGTTGTTCGGACCGCCGCCGGTCATGACGTAGGCCGTCGTGAAGACCTGAAACGCCCCGATCACGCCCATCACGAGGTTGAAGAATACGACGGGTGAGAGCAGGGGCAGCGTTACCGCCCGAAACCGCCGCCAAGCTCCCGCGCCATCGAGCGTCGCCGCTTCCAGCAGGCTCTCCGGCACCGACTGGAGTCCCGCGAGAAAGATGATCATGCGCGCGCCGCCTACGCACCAGAGCGACATGATCACGAACGCGGGCAGGGTCCATTTCTCGTCCTGAAGCCAAGCGACGGAGGGAATGCCGAACCAGCCTAGCGTCGCGTTCAGTACCCCGTAGTCCGCGTTGAACACCCATTGCCAGACGATCGCGGAGGCGACGCTGGGCACGAGCGACGGTAGGTAGAACAGCGTGCGGAAGAGTTGCTGTCCCCGAACCTTCTGGTTCAGAAGCACGGCGAGCGCGAGCGATCCGGCTACGCCGAGAGGAACCGAGAACACGGCGTAGGTCACCGTGATCCTCAGCGACTTGGGAAAGATGGGATCGACGGTGAAGAGCCGCCGGTAGTTCTCGCCACCCACGTACTCCATCGTGTGGAGATCGTAGACGTGGAACGACAGGAACAGCGAGACGAGCATCGGCCCCGCCGTAAACACGAGAAAGCCCAAGATCCAGGGGGAGACGAACAACAGGCCCCAGCGTGCATTTCGCTTCACGCGGCTTCCCTCTTCACAGCCCCTCTCGCACGGCAAGCGTGGCGTTCGCCCGGCGTTCCGCCTCGCGGAGCGTTTCATCGACGTTGCCGGGCGTTCCGTTAAAAAGAGGCTCGAGTGCGGAGTTGAACTCGGTGGTCCACTCGGACCACCGGCTCGTAATCGGAAGAACCCGTCCGCGCTCGATCGACGAAACGAACGCGTCGAGGTGATGGGGAGGCTTCGCGTCCGACCGAAGATACTCGGGGCTGGTCGCCACATCGATGCGCGTCGGGAACGAGCGGCGCATCTCGACGTAAAGCTTCCGTTCTGCCTCCTGTCCGGTCATAAACTTCATAAAGGCCCACGCCGCCTCGGGATGGCGGCTTCCCGCGGACATGACCAGCTGGTTGCCCTTGATGAGGGTCGTCCCTCCCGGATCGACCGGCATCGGACAGACGTCCCAGTCGAATTTGGCCGCTTCGCGCAACCGGGGCGTGATTCCCATCCAGTCGACGGTCATCCCAAGCTTCCCTCCGTCGAACGAAAACAGGGAGTTCGCCGACTGCGCGGCGGTGGGCTCCACTCGATCCTTGAAGCGCAAGTCGTAGAGGAACTGGAAGGCGTCCTGGGCCCTGCCCTCGGCAAGCACCACCCACCCGTCCCGCATGATCTCGCCTCCTTTCGTGTAGACGACGGCCAACCGCGCGGACCAGTCGTTGATAAACGAGCCGTAGGTGAGCGGCTTCCCTTGGGCGTTCCTCGTGGTCATCGCCCTCGCGTACCGACGATAGGCCTCCCAAGTCCACTCGCCGCGTCGCCAAAGAACGTAAGGCTCCGGAAGTCCGGCTTTTCGCAGTAGATCCTTGTTGTAGTAGATCGTCGGGGAGCCGAACAGAACGTTGACACCGTAGAGCCCGCCCTTGTACCGTCCTTCTTCGGTCGCGCCCGGAAAGTAGTCCTTCAGCCGGTAGTCGGGGTCGTTCGCAACGAACGAATCGAGCGGGTGAAAGTAGTCTTTGGCGACGAGCGCGGGAAAATTGTAGTGGTCGACCCGCATCACGTCCGGCGCGGTGCGCGAGGCGAGCATGAGGATCATCTTGTTGGCGTAGGCCGTCGACGGCGTCTGAATGAAGTCGACCCGCAAGCCAGGATGGTTCGCGGTGAATTCTTCGCAGAAACGCTTCTCCAAAGCAAGCTGCTGCGGATTGCCCCACGCCATGTAGCGGATGTGGATCAGACCGTTGTCTGGAGCGCAAGCGGCGACGAAGGCCAGCCCCGCAAGTCCGACCCATCGCCCCTTCGCGACCATCGCCCCCACTATAGCCCAGGAGACTGGGGACTTCGGCCAGACATTCGGAAACGCTTTTTTCGTGCTTACACTTATTCGGAGGCCTTAACGAAACCTCATCCTCTGGGGTATGACGTTAAACGACTCGACGCCAACTCCCTGGTGAGGTCAACCTCAAATGGATCGTTCCAGACCGAGGTCCGAAACGCGGAACGTGTAGCCGGAGGCGCTAGCCTTCGTCCGGAAACACTGCGAAGGCTTCGCCTGCGGCGGAGAAGAGCATTGCCGCTCTACGAAGACACGGGATAATTACCGCATCTCACCGCCCTCATGATCTTTCCCGTTCTCGTCTCAACAGCCCTCGAGCATCGCTGGCTCTATGTTCAGACCAACCTCCTGCCCCAGGAAAACGTCGAGCGGACCCTCGCCGTCATGGAGCGGGCCGCGCGGGCGGGCTACAACGGCATGGTGCTCGCGGACTCGAAGATGGAGACCCTCGACCGCGTCCCCGACGGCTACAGTGTGAACGTTCGGCGGGTCCGTGACGCGGCACGGCGGCTGCACCTCCAGTTGATCCCGAGCGTGCTCGGAATCGGATGGGCCAGCGGGATGCTGTCGCACGATCCGAACCTAATCGAAGCTCAACCCATGCGGGGCGTAGAGTTCCGCTTCGAGGGACTCACGGGAAAGCCGGTGCCCACGATCGCCCTTGCGAATGGCAGCCTCGCCGAAGGGTCCGGCGATCGCCTCAAGGGATGGGATCTGCAGGACGGCCCCGGCATTTCCAGCTTTCGCGAGGACTCGCCCAAAGGACCGGCGGTTCGGATGGAGGTGTTCCGAAAAGGCAACGAAGCAGGCAACTGCCGGCTTTCGCAATCGGTCGCCGTGAAGCCTTGGCACGCTTACCGTATGGAAGCGTGGGTCAAGAGCGAGAACCTCGATGGGTCCAACGAGGTCCGCGTCACCGCGCTCGATCCCGCCGGGAAAGCCCTCACTTACCAAGATCTCGGGCTCGGCCGAACCGAGGATTGGCGGCATGTGGTCGTCGTCTTCAACTCCCAAGCCAACACGAACGTGCGTCTCTACTGGGGCATCTGGGACGGTCACGGAGGCAAGCTTTGGTGGAGCGGTCTGAAGGTCCAGGACGCGGGACTGCTCAACGTCGTCCGGCGCACTCTCGCACCCTTGCGTGTGGTCGGTCCGAGCGGACCGCTCGTCGAGGGCAAGGATTTCGAGCGGGTCGAAGATCCGCTTCTTGGCAACCATCCTTGGGCGGGCGAGTACACGTTCGATCACGAGCCGCCCCCGCTCCGGCGCCTTCCAGGAGGCGCGATCCACGACGGCAACGTCGTGACCGTCGATGCCTATCATGCGGTCACCACCGACGTCGGCAAAGCGTCCATCTGCGTGGCGGAGCCGGAGACTCGACGGATCGAGGCCCGCGAGCTCGCCAACGTCGCTCGCGTCTTCGCGCCCGACGGGCTGCTCCTTAGCGCGGACGAAGTGCGGGTGGCCAACTGGTCCGCCGGATCCGAGCGAACGACGCCCGGAGTGCTCTACGCAGGAGAGATCGCGCAGGAGGCCGCCCTTGCGCGGCAAGCTTCGCCAAACGCACGGCTTTGCGTTTGGTCCGACATGTTCGACCCCGCGCACAACGCACACGCCGACTACTACCTGTCGAACGGCTCCTGGGAGGGCTCCTGGAAGGGGCTCCCCAAGGACGCGCTCGTCCTAAACTGGAATTATGGCGGTCGCGCCAAGAGCCTTCCCTTCTTCGCCTCGCTGGGCCTGAAGCAGGTGCTGGCGGGCTATTACGACGGCAACGTCGAAGATGTCCGAAACTGGCTCGCCGACGCCCAGCGGGTGCGAGGCGTCACCGGCGTGATGTACACCACTTGGCAGAACGACTACTCCAAGCTCGAGGCGTTCGCGAAGGCCGCTTGGGGCGAGACTAACGCCACGCCGTAACGATCCGCCCCAGCCCGGACTTCCGGATCCAGAACGCCCCGGGGTGGCCTTTTAAGACGCGATCCGCGACTGCGTTCGAACTGAGATCCTCGATCTGCGCGAATCCGCACGCCCGCAACTCCTCGACGATCTCTGGGGGAACGAAGGCCAACCGAAAAGGCTCGCCCACCGCGCCAACCCGTCGTTCCAGTGCATCGTAAGCGATTCGGCCGATGGCGCCCAAGGTCGCTCGGGCGGCCATGTAGTCGAGGGTAACGCCGGAACCCTCGGGCAGGCTCCCGAGAAGGGATGCCGTCGCGTGGAACGCTTCCGGGGTGAGATACATCGCCACGCCCAGCCAGGTGACGAACGCGGGCCGCTCGAAGTCGAAGCGCGCAGCAGCCAAGCCGTCGCGCAACGACTGGCGTTCGAAGTCGACGGAGGCGTAGACGACGTTCTCGGGAGCGACGATGCCCCCTTCCGCAAGCCGGGTTCGCTTCCATGCTTGCGTGGCGGGATGGTCGACCTCGAACACGCGCAGATGGGGGAAAGGGTTGCGGTAGGCGAAGGTGTCCAGCCCCGCTCCAAGGACGACGTATTGATCGACGCCACTCGCCACGGCAGTCGCGAGCGCATCCTCCGCGATTCGGCTTCGCGCCGCCATCCAAGCCCGTCCGGACGCCTCGGACGTGGCAAACCGCCCGCCCCGAGTCTCAACTCGCTGACGGGAGTCTGAATCGAGAATCGCGAGGGCGAGTGGGTCCTCGAAGACGGAAGCGCGATCTTCGATCTGATGCGCGGCCCGTCGGATCGCCACCTCCAACGCCGTCCGGCTCGCCCGCCCCTCTTCCATGGTCCCATCGTACCGGGACGGTATCCTCTCCTCTACGATGACCATGCAGGAGCTGATTCGCCGACTGGACGACTACTGGGCCGCCCAGGGTTGCGCGATCCTGCAGCCCTACGATACCGAGGTCGGTGCGGGCACGAAGCACCCCGCGACCGCCTTGCGGGTGCTCGGACCGGAGGCTTGGAACGTGGCCTACGTTCAGCCCTCGCGCCGCCCCGCCGACGGGCGCTACACCCTCAATCCCCAGCGGAGCCAACGTTACTACCAGTACCAGGTGATCATGAAGCCCTCGCCGGAGAACATCGTGGATCTCTACATGGGCTCGCTCGACGCCCTTGGCTTCGACACGGAAAAGAACGACGTGCGCCTCGTGGAAGACGACTGGGAGGATCAGGCGGCGGGCGCAAGCGGCGTGGGTTGGGAAGTCTGGGTTAACGGCGCGGAGGTGACGCAGTTCACCTTCTTCCAGCAGATGGGCGGCATCGAGTGCAACCCCGTTTGCGCGGAGATCACTTATGGCCCCGAGCGGCTCTGCCTCATGCTAGGCAACGAAAGCTCGTTCTGGGAAGATCTCATGTGGAACGACACGCTCTCCTACCGAGACGTGGACTACCAGCTCGAAATGCAGGACAACGTTTACAACTTCGAGGTCGCCTCGACGGAGATGCTGTTCGCCCTCTTCGAAACCTACGAAACCGAATCGCGCCGCGTGATCGAGACGCCCGTATCCTGGGATCCTACGCGGGGCATTCTTACCGCCGACGTCCCCGAAGACGGCCCGGTTCTGCCTCCGGCGGGATCGGGCCCGGCGGCGCTCGTCTATCCGGCGTTCGATCTCGCCTTAAAGTGCTCGCACGCTTTCAACCTGCTCGACGCGCGCGGCGCGGTCGGCGTGACCCAGCGGGCGGCCTACATCCAGCGGATCCGCGCTCGGGTGCGGGCCTGTTGCCTCAAGCACGTCGAGCAGTTCAAGGTTCCCGCTTAGGCGACGAGGTCGGACGGGGACTACGCGACGAGGGGCTCGTCGGCGAGGTGGACGCCGCGATGAAAGGCATCCAGGGCTCCCGCGCGGGCAACCCGCCCCTCGCGGCAGATTCGCATCATCTCTTCGGCTTCTTCGTGGCTAAGGCCGATTTCCTCAAACCGTTCGGTCGAGCACGGATCGTCTTTCGAGTGCTTCGAGAGTACGTCGAGACCCCGGTTCTGAAGCACGCGAACCGCTTCGTCGACGATCGCCTCCAAGCACTCGCCTCCGTGCCCCGGCCAAAAGGTCCGGCCGTCCGCGGCGCAGTCCATGGTCTCATGAGCGAGGCGGGTACACCGGTGGCATTCGTGGCAACGAGGGCGCGGCGATTCCTCACCCTCCACGAAGTAGGTGCCCACCAGGAGGGTGAACGTCGCTCCGTTCGCGTAAGCCTCGCCGCCGAGCCATCGCGGCTCGTTCCACTCGGGCCGGAAGGTCGCAAACTCCACGACCTCGACCTTTTTTCCGTCGATGCGGTAGGCCCGAAGCGGACCGAACTCGACGAACCCTGCGTCCTTCAGCAT
>CAXUKB010000089.1:0-2507 GCA_964251345.1 uncultured Fimbriimonas sp.
AGCGCGTTGATGGCGGTGAGGGCGTTGAGGTTGGTGTTGATGCTGAACATGGTTCTTCCTTGATGCGAACTCTGAGTCGCGGGAGCATCCTTTCCCCCGCATATTGACCAGTGTCGCTTACGAGAAGGCTATTCCTGGTAAGCCTACGAGGGTGTACCAAGTAAAAATACCTGTTCTTTACAGAACCTCTTTCCCAAAGTGTTTCAGGCATGGGCGGGCGACGCCTGTCATCCTTTAGGGATGCGAGTCGGCGTCATTGCGCTTCAGGGCGACTTCGAGCGGCACGTCGACGCCTTGCGGCGGGCATCCGAAGGCGTGGAGGCAGTGCCGGTCCGCACTCCGGAGGCGCTCGCTTCGGTCGATCGTGCGATCCTGCCCGGCGGCGAGAGCACCACGGTGGGGCTTCTCATGCAGCGGTACGGCATGGGCGACGCGCTACGGCAAGCGGCGGCCGAGGGGATGCCCCTCTGGGGAACGTGCATGGGCATGATCCTTCTCGCGAAGGGGATCGAAGACCGGCCCGGGCAATTCTCCTTGGGGCTGCTCGACATCGACGTTCGGCGCAATGCCTTTGGGGCGCAAGTTCATTCCTTCGAGACGGCCGTGCCGGTCCGCGGTCTCGACGAGCCGGTGACCGGCGTCTTCATCCGCGCGCCCGTGGTCACCCGCTTGGGCGAGGGCGTCGAGCCGCTCGCGGAGCACGAAGGGCAAGTGGTCGCCGCCCGCGGCGGCAACGTGCTCGGCACCTCCTTCCACCCCGAACTCACCGACGACGCACGCATGCACGAGTGGTTCCTTCGCCTGTAGTCACCGGTCCACATCGTCGTCATTGGACGGACACACGCGATCCGGCGACGTTCTCGCTCGTAGCGGATCAGAAAAGAGGGGAAAGGGAGATGCGCTCCCTTTCCCCTCTTAGATACTCGACCAAGTAGGGTCAGTCTTCGATCTCGTAGCCCTTCGTCGGCGAGTTCGCGCGGCGGCGAACCTGACCGTAGGAGCGGCCGTCGCTGCCGACCACGCTCGGAATCTCCGCCTGGGTCTGCATGATGCGGTTGCGATCCGCATCGGTGCGTGCGAGTGCCTGAAGGCCGAAGCTCTCGCCCCGCTTCTCGACGATCCGCTTATTGATGAGATAGAGAATCGGCGACGCGTTGTAGATCGAGCTGTAGGTACCAGAGAGGATACCGATGAGCATCGCAACCACGAAGAACCGCAGGTCCGGCGTCGTCGTGCCGAAGAACGCGAGGATCGCGAGCGTCACGATGACGGTCGACGAGGTGTTGATCGACCGGGCGAACGATTGGGTGATCGACTTGTCGACGAGGTGGCCGAACTCCTCTTTGCCCCGCGAGCGGACGAGGTTCTCACGGATACGGTCGAAGACGACGATCGTGTCGTGCGTCGAAAACCCGATGATCGTGAGCATCGCGGTGAGGAACAGGGCGCTCACCTCCCAGCCGGCGAAGTAGCCCACGAGGGCCGCAAGGCCGATGACCACGACGATGTCGTGCATCAGCGCGACGATGGCCGAGGCGCCGAACCTCAAGCCCACCCCAAAACCGCCCACGCCCGTTCCGAAGCGGAAGGCGAGGTACAGCACGATCAGCACGGACGAGACCACGACGCCGAGAATCGCGTTCTGCGTCGTCTCCGCCTGAACCGCCGGTCCGATCTGGGTGAAGCCGCGGTTGTCCGCGGCGCTCAGGCCCGCCGCGGTGGCGATCGTTGCGACGTTCGTCTGGTCCGTCTGTCCCTTGAACTGAGGAAGCGGCGGCACGGTGATGTAGGCTAAGCGGTCGGCCCCCGACGTTGCGAGCTTCACGTTGCCGCCCTTAAGGCCGGCCTTCTCGAGATTCGCGGTGACCGACGACGGCGAGACGTCCCCCTTCGCGGCGAACACCGCTTCGTAGCCGCCGCGGAACTCGACATTCGGCTTGAAGCCGCCGGGGAAACCGCCGGGGAAAAAGAAGAGGAGGCCGACCACCATCGTGGCGACGGAGATCAGGAACCACTTCTTGGAGGTCTCGACGATCCGCAAGGGCTTGTCGTCGTTCGCGCCGCGCATCAGCTTGCCGAACCAATCGCGGTCGACCGCGTAGAGCTTCGGATTCGCCGCAACGCCCGAACCGACGAAGAACATCAGCAGGGAGCGCGTCACGGTGACGGCGGTGAAGAGCGAGATGAGAACACCGATGATGAGGGTCGTCGCAAACCCCTTGACCGGGCCGGTGCCATAGTTCACCAGCACCAGCGAGGTGAGGATCGTGCAGACGTTCGAGTCGACGATGGCGGTCAGGGCGCGCTTAAAGCCCAGTTCGATCGCCGTCGCGAGCGACTTGCCCGCCTTCATCTCTTCCTTGAACCGCTCGAAGACGAGGATGTTGGCGTCGACCGCCATGCCGACGGAAAGGATAAAGCCCGCGATGCCCGCCAAGGAGAAGGTCGCGTTGATCAGCTTCATCACCGTGAGGGTGAAGAGCACGTAGAGGCAAAGGGCGATGAAC
>CAXUKB010000089.1:2517-15147 GCA_964251345.1 uncultured Fimbriimonas sp.
GTAGTAGACGATCAGGAACAGGCTGACGATCGCGAACGAGACGGCGCCTGCGGCGATCATTCGATGGAGCGCGTCCTGGCCGATGGTGGCGTCGACGGTCTCCGTGGAAATCGGCTTGAGATCGACCGGAAGCGAACCGGAGTTCAGGATGTCCGACAGACGCGCGACGTAGCCCGTGGGGAACTCGCCCTCGATGACCGCGTTGTCCGACAGCACCGTGTTCGGAGCGACGGAACGGAGGCTGAGAACCTTGCCGTCGAGCACCGCCGCGATGTTGCCCTGCGGGTGGTTCCGGCTCCAGGTCTCCATCTTGCGCGAGCCTGCCGGGCTGAAAGTGAGAAGCGGCTGGTAGCTGTTTCCACGAGGCGTTCCCTCCGCCTTTGCCAGGTCGTCGCCCGCAAGGATTGGATCGCCCCAACCCTTCACGACCTGCGCATATCGTGGGTTCGGCTTCCCGTCCTTGCCGAGGAAGGTGATCGGGGTCTGGTCGCCGTACTTCTGCTGGAAGGTGACGCCGATGTCGTTCGGATCTTTCGACTCGGAAGAGGTGTAGGGGCGACCCGCGTCGAGCGGCGCCACGACGTTCTTCGCATCGTAGAACTCGATGCGGGCCGAACTGCCCATCACCTCTTGCGCCTTGGCCGCGTCCTTGAGCCCCGGCAGCTCGATTACGATCTCATCGGCGCCTTTCTTGGTCACCGTCGGCTCGGTGACGCCCAAGGGGCCGACCGCGCGGTTCTGCATGATCGTCACGAGACGCGTCTGCAGCGCGGGCAACTCCCGGCGCTGGTCTGCCGTCAGCTTGGACGTGTCCATCTGGTACGTGAACCGCACGCCACCCTGGATGTCGAGGCCGAGCCGGTACTTGAGACCCGCGTAGCCGACGCCGGCCGCGATACCCAGCACCAGCACGACGAGAAGGAAAAGGTAACTCTTGGAGCGCAACGTCGATTCGCCTTGGCGCGCGAGGCGCGCCGGATTCGGACGAGTTTACTCCCCCCGACTTCCCCGTCCCCGCGAGTGGCGACCAAAGCCGCAAGACTCCCAGGTTCTCGGCGCCTCTCGCACCTTCGGGTTTAGGCGAACACCTTGAGCGCGGCCCACGAGCCGGGACGCAATCCGACGGATTCCAGGGCCTGCGACGCCGCCCGCGCGCCTTGCCGCAACGCCTCTCGCATCGTGGGCATGAGCGGCTTCCGATCTTCGTCGAACGCCGCGAGACCGGACCCCGCGCGATCGTCCACCACACAAAAGAGCCCCTCCATCGCGACGTTCGGGTCGGGGCATCGCGCAAGACGGAAGCCCAACGTAAGGCCGTCCGTCATCGGCGCTTCGAAGGGGGTCGCCGCGAACAAGGGCTCCGGGTGTCCCTCACCGAACCAGCCCCACTCTCCATCACCGAAGGCGGTGATCCCAAGCCGTTCCAATTCCCCACCGAACCCTGAGACGGCGACCGCGCGCGGCGCGACCAGCAGCACCGCCATGCCCGCGTCGAGTGAATCTTGGGCCGCGCGCAGCCGCCGAACCTCGCCGGGCACGTCTTTGGACGCGGTAAGCGGAATGGCCCGCCGCCCTAAGGAGTTCGCGAACCGCTCCGCCGTCGCCACGAGATGGTCTGCCGAGGCGCTCGACATGTCGCCCACGGGCGTCACGAGATCCCAGGCCAGCGAGATCGAGTCGTAGGAGCCGAACTGCGCCGCCCGCAGGGGTGACCAGACCGTGTCCGCGGGGCGCATCGCCCACAGCTCCGGCTGTCCCATCGCGCCCCGCCAGTCGGGCCGCAGCAGTTCCATCGCCTGGGTGGCGGGCACCGTCCGCTGCCCGACCAGTTCCACGACGAACTGCGCCGCCCGCACCGGAGCGCGGACGAGGGGAGGAACGGAGGGGGAAGGAAGCATGGGTCGAGGGGAAAAGATCTCTCCGGCCTCGTTCCTTTTACCTCTTCCCCACTACCTTCTCCTCCCGATCACTTCCCGCGAGTGCAGGAAAACCTTCTCCGTCAGCTCGTTCCACAGGTGATAGATCGCGGGAAGCTCTTCCAGGGTGGCGAGCCTCATGCCGAGCGACTCCTCCGGCATCCCAATTTCCACGAGATCGAGCACGTCCGAAACATAGACGTCGGCCCAGCGCACCTCCCGCCGTTCGGTGATGTGGTAGCAGCCCAAGTAGTCGATGGTCCCGAGCACCGCTCCGGCCTCCTCGAGCGATTCGCGCCGTGCCGCCTCCAGCGAGGTTTCGTCGGGCTCCACCCGTCCGCTGGGAATGCACCAGCCTCGGCCACCAATGTCGGCCAGTACGACGCGTTCCTCGTCGTACCATGGGAACACGAGCGAGGCGAAGGCGCGCAGGGGCGCGCGAAACGGCGCGGGAAAGAACTGGAGCGTTTGCCGGCCGTACTGGCCGACGGGAAACCGTCTCATTGCACGTGGATCACCTTACCGATGACCCTCGAAACGGGCACCGCCCCGAACTCACGGCTGTCCGAACTCACTTCGCGGTTGTCGCCCAACACGTAGATCGAATCGGCCGGCACCTTGTAGGGACCCTTCGCGAGGGTCCAAAGCGGCGCGCGGGGCACGTTCACCATGTCGACCGTCTCGCCCGCCAAGCGGTAGACCCGCTTAATGAAGTAGCCCGTGCCGACGTTGGGGTCCGCCTCTCGAATCACCACGATGTCGTCGTGTTGTAGCGGTCCCGCGAGCCAGTACGCCCGCGTCGCGAGGAGCCGCCGTCCCGTCTTAAAGGTCGGGAGCATCGAGGGTCCCGACACGACGACCGTCGTGAAGTTCAGCATGAAAAACACGGCGAATGCCAGCACGGCGATCATCGAGACGCCAAAGCCGGTGAAGGGGCGGCGGCGCGCCGGAACGGAGGCATCGGTCGCGAGGGCTTCGGTCGAGGTCATGGCCGGGGTACGCTCGCGGCAGTCCCCGCGATGAGCGCGCTCCTCGACAGTCTAACGCAAAGCGCCGCCATCCTACCGACCGCGCTCGCCCTGCTCTGCCTCTCCGTGATCGTTCTCGCGGCGACGCACCTTCGAAGCGAGCGCCGGTGGGCTGCTCTGATGCGTGGCGTCGACGGACGAAACCTGGAGTCGCTTCTCCTAGAGCACGCCGCTGAGAGAATCCGCTTCGAAGCCGAGATCGAGAGCCTCATGGCCCGCGTCCGGCATGTGGAAGACAAGGCCCGGACCGCGAAGCGCCACGTCGGGCTCGTCCGCTTCGACGCCTTCGACGAGGTCGGCGGTTCCCAAAGCTTTGCGCTCGCCGTGCTCGACGAGCGAGGCGACGGCCTCGTGCTCTCCACCATCGTGGGTCGCGAAACCAGCCGCGTGTTCGCCAAGTCGATCGTGGGCGGCCGCAGCGAGCGGGAGCTTAGCGGCGAGGAGCGCCGCGCGCTGCGCGAAGCCCTCGACGACGCTCCCCGCGCCGTCGTCGGCGCTTGAGCCATCCATCGCCGATGCCCATCGACGGTCTGCCGGAGATCGTGACAAGCAGACCCTTTCCAGCGAAGAGGAAGCTCGATCGTTCGACCACGAACGGGCGTAGTGAAAAGGTCCCGGGAAGCGGACGGGTATAAAACCCGCGGGGGATCCATGAGCGACGAAGCCAACGACGACGGACTCCTCATCGCTCGCGCCCAGCGCGGCGAGCGGGGCGGATTCGACGCCCTCGTGCGGAAGCACCAGGAGCGCGCTTATCTCTACGCCTTCCGTCTCACCCGCGATCCAGACACCGCCGCCGACGTCGTCGCCGACGCCTTTTTGCGTATCCACAACGCGCTCCCCAACTTCAAGGGGCAGAGCACCTTCAAGACCTGGCTCTACCGCATCCTCACCAACTGTTACCTCGACCTGCGCAAGCGCGAGCGGGCTCGTCCGCACGGCTCCCTCGACGCCTTGCTCGACACGGGAGACGGCGAGGCCGGCATGCAGTTCGCCGACGATGCGCCCAGCCCGGAGGAAGAGGCCCAGCGGCGAGCCCGCGGCGACGCCCTCCAAGCCGGTCTCGCCACGATGCCGGATTACCAGCGTGCGATGATCGTCATGTACCACGCCGAAGACATGAGCTACGAGGAGATGGCGACCGCCCTCGACTTGCCGGTCGGGACCGTCAAAAGCCGCCTCAATCGCGCCCGGCTGAGCCTTCGCGACAGTCTGTTGAGGCACGAGGAACTTTTCCGGCGGTAGATCGTCAAAAGGGGTGGTGCCCCTGACCTTCTTGTGCGTTTCGCACTCCTAAGGAGAGCCCCTTCCTCCCGAGACCGACGATGACGAACGACAAAGCCCGCGAGTACTTTTCCGCCCATCGCGAAGGCACGCTGGAGCCTGGCCTTGCCGCCTCCCTCGAGCGGCGTATGCGCGACGATGCCGACCTCCGGGCGGAGTACGCCGCGTTCGTCGAGACGGTGACCTCGCTCGATGCGCTTCGCCGCGAAGCGATCGAGATTCCAGCCTATCTAAGCGCGCGCATCGCCAATCGCCTCGACCCGGTGCTCGAAGCGCGGCGTCCGTCTTTCCTGCAGTCGCTCCTCGCCTCTTTTGGAGCGGCGCCCCAGAGGGGATGGGCTCTCGGTGCGGCAGGCGCGTTGCTCGTGGCGTCCGTCGCGCTCCGCGGACTCGATGTGCGCGGCGCACATCAGGCCGACCTCCTTCCCGTCTCAGGCGAATCGGCGCACTGGACCGAGGATCAGGGTGGCGCTTCGGTCGCTTTTCCGGGCGGTGTGGCCCGTCAGGCGACCGTGACCGCGGAGGGGAGCGATGCGCAGTCGTTTGGCCTCGCGGCCGGTCAGCGATTCGATCTGAAGTTGAGCAATCCGGATCGAGAGGCACGCCGCTTCGAAGTCGACCCAGGTGACGGCGGTCGCGACCTTGTCGCCCTGCCCGGCACCCGCCCCACCGCTCGCCATTCGGGCACGGGGACGGTGCGCGAACTTGCCTCCGCCCTCGCCGACGCTTACCGCCTTCCCGTCGTGGTCCGTGGCCTCGCGGACGACGCGCCCGTCCGCTGGAACTTCGACGGCCTCGACGCTCGCCTCGCCGCCGAGCGAAGCCTCGCGGGCAAGGGCAACGCGACCCTGATGGAAGGCAACGTTCTTCAACTTGGGCCCTAGCGGAGCGAAAAGGTAAAAAGGAAACGGGGAAAGGAGATCATCCTTTCCCCGTTTCCTTTTCCACCATGCACGCCCCCTTCGCCGACGTACGCGCCGTCTACTTCGACCTCGACGACACGCTTTGCGGCTACTGGGATGCCTGTAAGGCGGCGCTCCGAGACACCTTTGGCCGGCACGCGCCGGAGGGTCATCGGCCCGACGATCTCGTTCGACGTTGGGCCGAGGCGTTCCGCGCCTTCGCTCCCGGCCTGCGCGATCTCGGACTTTACGATAACTACTTGGTCTCCGGCCGTCCGACGCGGAACGAGCAGATGCGGCGCACCCTCGCTTTGCTGGAGATCGAGGACGAAGAGCTCGCCTGCCGACTCGGGGACCACTATGCCGAGCGACGCGACGCGAACTTGCGACTCTTCCCCGACGCGCTTACCGTGCTCGACCTGTTGCGAGACAAGGGCTATCGGATGGGGCTGATCACCAACGGTCCCGCCGACGTGCAACGGCAGGAGGTGGAAACTCTTAGGCTTGCCGCTTACTTCGACCCCATCTACATCGAGGGCGAAGTCGGCTATGGCAAGCCCGATCCGCGCGTCCTTGCGAACGCGGCGAACGCCGTGGGCGAGCCGCCGGAAAGGATTCTCTTCGTCGGCAACTCCTACCGCCACGATATCGAGCCCGCGATCGCGGCCGGATGGCGAACGGCCTGGGTTCGGCGCCCCAGCGACGTCCCTCCGAGTGCCGATCTCGATAACTCTGACCTGCCTGAAAATCGTCCCGATGGCGCACCTGCCCCGGACGTCGAGATCGCCCACCTTTCGGAGCTACCGTCGCTCCTAGGACTCGAGAGTTCGAGCGTTTAGAAGAGATCCTTGGTCGTGGCCGGCTCGTCGCCTTTGAGCAGCGCCGCGATTCGTTCGTTGCTTAGGCGGACGCTCCGTCGAATCGCAACGACGGCTTGGTCTCCGAACTCGTAAACGCTCATGTCCCTTTCGCCGATCGCACCGCGTTGCCTTCGAACGTAATCCTTGAGTTGCGCCTTTTCGCGGGTCGCGAGCCCTTCGACCTCGTGCGGATCGATCCACAAGGCGGCGAGAGAATTCCGCATTGTGATTCGCTCGGAATGAGAAAGAGACGGCCAGGCGCGAGCCACGACACCAATCGCTCGCCGTTGCGACAGCAGCGCCTGTAGACACGCCTGAAGTTCGAATCCTCGAATGCCGTTCGACAGCCGAGCCGCGACCAATGCGTCTGCCGACGCCTCGACGGGCTGACCTGCCTTCAGGCAACGTTCCGAGGCGAGCGTCAAGCCGGAGGCCACTGCGATCCCGCAGCGAAAGATTTCACCTCGAACGTCGTCTCGAAGGTGATCCTCGTAGGCGGCCGGAATTAAGGGGGTGAGGTCTCCCGCATCGAGGCCGGCATTCCAACGCCGCGCCTCCGTCAGATAAGGTCCGAGCGGGGGAAACTCGTCCTGCGGGAGGGCTTCGGCGGCGACCACCCGATCGCGATAAGCAAGCACGCGACGGTCGAAGTCCTCGTTTGCGGCCGGACCTGAGAACGGCGCGTGGCGACGATGGCCCACGAGCCCGACGGCAAGAAGCAAGAGAATGGGAGAGGCCACGATAAACCGGTGTAAGGCCCGCGAGCGCCGCTCGGCGGCGGAGTTCTCAGCGGCGAGGTACGGCAAATTCAGGGCCATGGCGGTCAGGGACGGGAAACGGCCCCACAAGGGAGACGAGACGGCGAGTCCGTCCGTTTCGGTGCTTAAGGGCATTTTGGCCCATTACCCTTGGCGAATTAGGGTCGGCGGGCATACAATGCGGTGACCGACGCGAAGGGTCGGAGCCAAAGGAATGAGCCGGGACCGAGTACAAAGCTGGGAGTCGCATCTCATCGTGCGAGCGTCGGAGGGAGACGAGGAGGCATTTGCCATGCTGTGCGCGGCGCATCGTCCGGCGCTTTCGAGCCTCGCCTTGCGTATGCTCCGCCATCCGGACGACGCGAACGATGCCGTGCAAGACACTCTCGTTAAAGCGTTCCGCGCCCTGCGCGACTTCGATCCCGAACGTCCGCTTCGTCCGTGGTTATGCCGGATTTGCGCGAACTGCTGCGTCGACGCGGTTCGAGGTCGCAAGCGCGACAACGAGGGGCTGGACGGTCACGAGAACCTTCTTCAAGTGGCCATCGGCGTCGACGACCGCGCGGAAGGCTCCATCCAACAAGGGCAAATCCTCGACGCCATCGGCCGCCTTCCCGAAAAGTACCAGCGGATCATTTTCATGCGCCACTTCCGGCACATGGACGTGAACGAGATCGCCCTCGCCCTCGACAAGCCCGAGGGCACCATTAAGAGCTGGCTTTTCCGCGCCCGCGTCATGCTCAAGAAGGATCTTGCCCCGGCGATGGGGTGAAGGGAGCGAGGAAGGGTAGCCCTCTCCTCCACCCTTTTCCCTCTGTCTTCTTCCCTGCCTTCCTAACTCCTTCCTGCTTCAAGCTCCCGCACCCAAGCGTCCATCGCCGTCCGCACGTCGGCGTCCGAAGAGGCGTAGTGGTTCACGATCACGCTGATAGCGATCTCGGTGCCGTCTCGGCGTCGGAGGTAGCCGCTCAGCGCGGCGACCCGGTTGAGCGAGCCCGTTTTGCCTCGGAACGACACGTCGGCGAGGCGATTCTTTAGGGTTCCGGTCTGGCCCGCACGCGCAAGGGAATCGCGCCAAGCTTGGTGCCACGGCTGGCGGTCGGCCCAGCGAAGGAGACCGACCATCGCGCGGACGGTGACGAGGTTCTGCCGCCCGAGCCCCGAGCCATCGTGAGGCAGCATGTCCGACACGGGGGTGCCGACCGTTCGCTCGAGAAACTCGCGAAGCCCCGCCGTGGCGACCGGGTAAGGATCGTCTCCGTGGGCCCGAGCCGCGTTCAGCAACAAGTGCTCGGCAATGTTATTATCGCTGGGGGGCAGGCAGGCGGCGACCGCCTCGGCGACGGTGTGCCCCGGCAGGACGAAGTCGGGAGGCCGGGTTGGCAGAGGATCGACGAGCGGCCTTGGATCCCGCCCGAGAAGCGATGCGGCCGCGAAGTCGGCCCGCGGCGTGGCTAGGGTATCCAGGCGTTTCTCCCCATCTGGCAGGGGACCGGACACGACGAGGCGCCGGGTGAAGGGATCGTAGCTCCAGGAGGGTTTCTCCCCCTTTCGCCTCTCGATCTCGACCCCATACGGCTCGGGTCTCAACTCCGGCCGCCCAGCTTTCGTCCAGAGCTCGAATCCCGCGTCGTCCACCGAGAGGGCATACACCGAGGCGCCGTAACGATCCTTCAGATAATCGAACTGCCATCCCTCGGGGATCCCCGGAGCGTACGCTTCGGACACGAACACGGCTTTGCGCCGGTCGACGTCCATCCGGAGCAGATCGTCGCGCGTGAGCAGCGGATCGCCCTCCGCTTCGACGACGTTCCGCCGCCGCTCGCGCCAGACCCGCGTCGCCCAGCGGGCATCCGGACCCAGCGCGTTCAGGGCAAACGCGCAAGTCAAAAGCTTTTCGTTGCTCGCGGGCATCACGCGGAACGCCTCGTTGCGGGCCTCGATCGGCGTGCCGTCGAGGGTAGTGGCGTACGCGGCGACGATCGCTCCGTCTAGGGCGGGAACGTCGAGAGGGCCGGAAAGGGGAAGAATCATAGAGGCCTGCCCTATTTCACCCGGCAAGCACGAAACGACGCCGATCCTGCTGGGGATCGGCGGCATTTCGCTTGCTCAAGAACGCTCATCCCAGGGGACGGCGGCGATCGACGCAGCCTGCCTTTCATCCCCAATCCTGGATTATCGCGCGGTTTCGAGGGCCGGGTCTTCCCGACGGGCAAGCCGATCGAGCTCCTCGCAGGCCCATTCGCTGAGCGTGGCGGCGGACTGGCCGGATAGGGGATTCTCGATGGGCGGCGGGCCGCTTGGGTCGAGGTCGGTGGTCATGAGGATCAATCCTCGTTCGGCGGGCGAATGGGTATGACGCAGGGCGGCGCGACGCTCCACTGCCGCGTAGAGCAGACAGCGGGCGGCACGCTCCCGTCCCGAACCGGCGAGGGCGATCGCCGCATAGTCGAGAGCGATCTGGTTGAATCGCGGGATGCCCTCGCCCAAGGTCTCGGCGAGAGCCCGGCCAATCATGCGCAGACCTTCGGTTCTCTCGCCGCGCAGAAAAAGCGCGAGGCCGAGCGGCCCGTAAGCGACCCAAGCGTGGCTGGAGTGCGGCTCGGAGATCGCGACGCACCGCCGCCCGACTTCGGCCGCCTCGTCCCAGCGACCCATCGAGAGATAGACGTAGCAGAGATTCCCGAGGGCGGAGGCGAGTGAGGTGCGGTCGTCCTCGTTGCCTTCATACAGCTCGACGCACCGCCGGTAGCACTCCACCGCGGGCTCAAAGTCGCCGGTATGCCAATGGACGGCGCAAAGGTTCGCTTCCGCGCGCACCGCGATGGCTTCGTGTCCCGCCCCCCTCAGCGTCCGCACCGCCGACTCGAGCGCCGGGCGGGCGGCGTCGAAGTCGCGCTGCTCGAAAAGCATGAATCCCCGCATACTCAGCGCGATGCCGTGATAGGGATCCGTCGTGGGTAGGGAGGCGACGAGGAAGTCGGCCCAGCGGTGGCCCACTTCGAACTGCCCCGACCAACTCGACGCGGTTACGGCGAGACGGGCGACGCCGAGACGGGCCTCGGAGGTGCCTTCGGTGCGATCCAAGGCCAGGGTCAGCAGGCTGAGCATAGCTCGTGGATGGGCGACGATCCGCGCGAAGGTGCATTCCTCGAGCAGAAGCTGCAGCCCGGCGGTGCGATTTCCGGCGAGGCTCGCCTCAAACAGGCGGGCAAGCAGATAGAGCTCGCTTCGCTTTCGCAAGAACTCGGGCGGGGGCACCGGCTCCAGAGAGCCCATGCCGTAGTCGCGAATCGTCCGCCGAAGCTCTTGAGGCATCTCGACGCCGAGTTCGTCCCGAAAGTGGAGTTGAGCGGTGCGGGCGAGATCGGCCGCCTGTTGCGGTCCGTGCAACGCCGATTCCAGGCGTAAGGCACTTCCCAGTGCCTGAGTGTGGGCGGGAACGCGCTCTAGAATGGAACGCCAGACGCCGAGCGCGTTCTCAAGGTCGCCGACGGCCTCGTGGGCGCAGGCGAGGTCCGCGCCTAAGTCGTTCGCCCGAACGGCGGCTCGCAAACGGAAAGGCTCGATCCACTCCTCATCCCAGCCCTCTAGCAAGGTCTGACGACGAATCTCCCACTCTCCCGCGAGCGCGGCGGTGCCCTCGGGCTGGCGGGTCGCGAGGACGAACGTGCGATGAAGCCGGTCTGCGCGGTCGAGGTCGGTCTCGACGACGGAGGTATCGAGGAGAAGATCGCCCCCCGGAGTGAGGAGCATTTCGACTTCCGGAAGGGCCTGTCGAACGCGCTGAACCGCCTTTCTCAGATTGGTGCGGGCGCTCGCGAGATCGCGCGTGGGCCAGAGCGCGGCGGCGACGGCGTTGCGAGGCACCGGCCGGCCTCGCGCCAACGCGGCGTAAGCCACGACGGCGGCGGCGCTCCGCGTCTCAAAAACGACCCCGCCCTGAGGAGTCGATGCCGCGAAGGGCCCCATCATGTCGATCCGCACCATTCCGACTCTATTCTTCGCCAAAGGAGATGCCCGGTGGGGGTTTGTCACGCTGCTGTCACGCACACGGCCCTGCAGATCGTGAAGCCGGTGGGCAGGGGTTCGCATTCGAACCTAAGCACGAGGCTCACGCCAGATTCCTACGAGAATCGCGCGACCGATCCGTGGCCACGCGCATCGACCCAGCCTCGTTGAACTAAGGCGAAGAGATCGGATGTTTCGTCCCGCGTCGCACGCGGAATCGTATCGCGCCGCCCTCGCTTTGGGTCGCGGCTCAGACGACGTCGCGAGCCAGGCGAACGCCCTCGTTCCAGGTCATGTGACCAGAATTTTCGTCTTTTCCCCGTACTCGATCTCGTCAAAGGGGGCATGTTCGCCCCAGGGGCCGACGCAAACGTGGAAATTCCCCCTCATGCCTGAAGTCCGCGTCCGCTCAGCGGATATCCTTTCCGCGCTGAGCTATGCGCTCGATCTCGTCGAGGGGCAGCCGGTCGGCCATGCGGTCCGAACCTGCCTCCTCTCAATGCGGATCGCCGAGCGGATCGGCCTGACCGAGGATCAGCGGGCCGACCTTTACTTTGCCGCCCTGCTCAAAGACGCGGGCTGCACCACGAACTCGGTCAAGATCCATCAGTCGTTCGGCGACGACCACGGCGCGAAGCACGCGGTCAAACTTATCGACTGGACGAAGAAGCTCGACTGCGTTATCTACGGACTGAAGACGGTTCACCGCGACAAGCCGCTACCGGAACGCATTCGGCGCGTCGCGGCGCTTCTGACCGATCCCGACGCGGGCATGGTGGAAATGACTCGCGTCCGTTGCGACCGGGGAGCGCAGATCGCGATCCAGCTTGGTTTTGGTCTTCCCGTCGCGGATGCCGTCCGCGCCCTCGACGAACACTGGGACGGCTTTGGCGCCCCCATGGGACTTCGGAGCGAACAAATTCCGATCCTTGCTCGCATTCTCGGTTTCGCCCAGACGCTCGACGTGATGATCCAGGCGTTGGGCCGCGAGGCCGCGTTTCGTATGGCCCGCCGACGCTCGGGCCGCTGGTTCGATCCGGCGGTGGTGCGAGCGACCGAGAGTTTCCGGGAGGACGAAGCCTTTTGGCGCGGCATGGAGGACGGCGCGCGTGATGGCGCGCTCGAGCTCGCGACGCCCGCGACCGTGCGAATGGCCGGTGCGGCGGGCATCGACAACATTTGCGACGCTTTCGCCGCGATCATCGACGCGAAAAGCTCCTACACTGCGACTCACTCGACGCGCGTCACCCGTTACGCGGTCGAGATGGGCAAGATGCTCGGCTTTGAACCGGAGCGCCTCGCCGCGCTACGACGCGCCGGTCTGCTCCATGACATCGGCAAGCTGGGCGTGCCTACCGCCGTTCTGGAGAAGCCGGGCAAGCTGACGGACGAGGAGTTCGGCATGATTCGTTCGCACCCCACCGCCACCGGCCATATCCTCAGCATGATCGAAGGCTTCGACCGGGTAATGGAGATCGCCGCCGCCCATCACGAACGGCTCGATGGCCGCGGTTACCATCGGGGCATCGGCGCCGAAGGGCTCGACACCGACATGCGGATCCTCGCCGTGGCCGATGTGTTCGACGCCCTCTCCGCGGAGCGTCCTTACCGCGGCGCCCTGGAGATGAGTGAGGTGTTCTCGATCATGGAGAAGGACGCGGGGCAGGCCCTCGACGCAGACCTTATCGGTCTCATGAAGGATCGTTACCTGTATACGGGGGTCAACCGTCCGCTCCAGATGGCGGCGTGAGCGCGGCGAGTAACGCCTCCGCGTCCGGCAGCAGTCGCTCGCCTTCGGGGCTGATGGCGTATCGAGCCGCGGCGGTCATCCCGCGCAGAAGCCCAACGGCGCGCTGGGCGAGGCGGCGCGC
>CAXUKB010000090.1:0-15142 GCA_964251345.1 uncultured Fimbriimonas sp.
ATCCACCGTCGCAATACGCTGTCTCGCCGCGTTGTAGACGACCTCGGTCTCGTTGCCGAGAGCGTCCACAGACCCCGTGGCCAGGCCTTCGGAGTCGTAAAGGCTCGTGGTGATGAATCCGAGGGGGTTCTGGACGGACGTCGCGTTCCCGAAGCGGTCGTACGCCATGGTCGTGCGGTTGCCCAGCGGATCCACCGTCGCGATCGGCAGGCAGCCGTCGTACACGGTCCTGCTCGTCTCGCCCGCGGGGTTGGTCATCGACACCACGTGGTCGCCCGCGTCGTACGCGTAGCGCGAGGTGCGTCCGAGCGGGTCGGTGTCGGAGATCACGTGCCCGAGCGCGTCGTACGCCTTGGTCCAGATGTAGCCCCGGCTGTCGACCTGCGTCGTGACGTTGCCGAAGGCGTCGTAGCCGTACGTCGTGACGAGCCCGCGCCCGTCCGCCATCGACACCACCTGGCCCCACACGTCGTACGAAAGGGCCTGCTGACGGCCGAGCGGATCCACGCTGGCGACGCGGTTCCGCCGTGCGTCGTAGACGCTGGTCCAGACGTTCCCCAGCGCGTCGACCTGCGTGGTCAGGTTTCCCGCGGCGTCGTACTGGTACGTCGTGCGGTTGCCGAGCGGGTCGTCCGAGGCCACCGTCCGCCCTGCGGCGTCGTACGCCACGCTGGTCGTCGTGCCGTAGGGCATCCGCACCTGGGTGCGCCGTCGCTGCTCGTTGTACACGGAAGCGGTAGTAAAGCCAGCCGGAGAAATCTCCGCAATTGGGTCGCCCGAGAGGGAGTAGAGGTACGTGATCGGCAGGCCGATGGGCGGCGTCATGACGGACGCCTGAGACAGGTAGGTGAAGGTCCACGCCGCGCCTCCCGCCGTCATGACGGTGACGCGCCCGGCGGCGTCGTGCTGGTAGCTCGTGGCGTAGCCGCGGGGGTCCTGGATCGAGGTGAGCTGCGAGCCGGCGTAGCCGTACTGGGTCTGGCATCCGCTCGGGACGGTGAACGCGGTCAAGTTGCGAGCCGCGTCGTACTGGAAGGTCCACAGCCGGCCTCCCCAGTCCTGCACGTCGCGCAGCAGCGGGCCGCCCCCCGCCGCCGCGTAGCTGAAGCTCAGAAGCCGCCCGGCGGGCTCCTCGATCGCGACGAGCAGGATGGGGTTCGAGGAAGGGGACGACGAGGAACTCGGGACGACAGAGGAGGACGGGTGCGAGGACGAGGAACTCGGGACGGTGGAGGAAGACGGCGAAGAAGAGGACGGGGCGAGCGAACTCGAGCTGGGAGGCGGGAACGCCGAGGAGGTCGGGACCGTGGACGAGGATGATTCGCTAGACGACGAGAACGGGGCGACGGACGAGACCGGGATGGCCGACGAGAAGGGGGCGGCCGCCATCCTCGCCGCCTCCGGCCCGCCGGCTCCCGGGCCGGCCGACGAGAGGGGGAGGGTCGACGAGGTCGGGACGGTCGAGGAGGCCTGCGGGGAGGAGAGGGCGGAGGACGAGCTCGGCGCGACCCAGCCCGCGTAAATGAAGGTCTGGACGTTGCCGCTCGCGTCGGCCACCCGCGAGATCCGGTGGACCCTCGGGTTGCCCGCGCCGGCAAGGTCGGCGTAGAGGATCGACGAGCCGTCGAGGGTCCACTCGGTGAACCCCGAGGCGTCGTACGTGAGCGTGGACCCGGAAGGCGGGTTCGTCTGCGACGTGTAGGTGCTTACGCCCCCGGCCGTGCCCGCGAGGCGGAAGGCGTAGGCGGAGAAGTCGCCCCGCTGGAGCGTGACCACGCTGCCCCCGACCTGCGACACGGCCGTCCCTGCCGCGGTCGAGGAGCGCCCGGCCCCGTACTCGGCGGTGCCCGCGGCGGCCGAACTGTAGAAGAAGGCGAGCTGGAGGTTGAAGCCCCTCGCCTTGAGGTCGATCTCGGGGTCGACCCTGAGCTCTCCGGTCGCCGGGTCGGGGCTCGGGCGGTGGGGGTGGGCCGAGCCCCCAAAATCCTCGCCGGGGGAGAGCGGGCTTCGCGCGCTCAACGCGCCGCCTCGCGTCCGCTGGGCGCCGCCGCCGAGAGGCGACCTTCCTGGACCCTTCCGTGCGGCCGACGCTCCCGTTCGGCGCAAGGAAAGTCACGACTGGCGTTGAAGGATTCGCGCTTCATGGGCGTCCGTCCATCGTACAACAGATCGCCCGGATGTGGGGACCTTTTTGCCCCCGCTGTGCGTCCTTCTCGCCGGTCGCAGAAAAACCGTGTCTCGCCTGCGATTTCTGAGCGTCGCGACGCGCGACCTCGTGTAGGATGGAGGCCGTGCGAGGAGGACGAGGGGCGCGGTGGAACTGAGCGTGGCGTTCGACCACGGGCTGGGCGACTGCGCCAACTTCGCCCACGTGCTGGAGCTGTACCGGCGGCGCGGCTACCGCATCAGCGTGAACTGCGCCGACGACAAGGCCATCGTGTTCGCCGCCGTCGGGGCCACGCGCCTCGACGACCACCACCCGAGCCTCCAGCGCCACGGCTGGCCCGAGTCGTTCGAGCCCGAGGCGGGGAACGCCGAGCTCTATTGGCGCTACAACAAGGCCGCGCACAACGTGTCCCGGCCGCCGCTGCCCGACATCGGAGCGCCCGAGTCGCTCTGGCAGGAGCTCTGCGACGTCCGCCTGAACGTCACTCCCCACGTCTCCGGCGAGTCCCGGGCGCGAGTGGAGCGTTTTTTGCGCGGCCTGCCGCGCCCCGTCGTCCTCGTCCACTCGATGGGCAACACCATGCCGGACCGGAAGAACCTGCCGCCGGAGACGACGCTCGAGCTCTACGGGCGGCTGCTCGACCGCACGGACGGCACGCTCGTGCTGCTCGACTGGGACGACCGCGTGCCGCGCCTCGCGTCCGGGCGCGTTCGCCACATGAGCGACGACTGGGAGAAGGTGGACACGGCCACCCTCATCGCGCTGCTCCAGTCGGTCGACCTCCTCGTGAGCGTCGACAGCGGGCCCCTGCACCTCGCCCGCCTGACGGACGTGCCCGCGGTCGGGCTGTTTCCCACGCCCACCACGTACCCGTCGCGGATGGCGCTGCCGAGGGAGCGCTCCGTGTGCGTCGTGCCGCGGGGCACCGGACACGAGCTGAGTCTTGGAACGAGGATCCTCTACAACGTCGTCGAGAGCCCCGGGACGGGCCTGGACCCCGGCTTCGTGGCGGAGGTGTGCGGCCGGGTGCTCGACGGGCCGCGGTACCTGGACCGCGACCGGATCGGGGCCGACGTGGTGCTCCGGCAATTCCTCGACTGGGAACGGCACGCGCCTCACTCGCTCACCACCTACGGCGACCGGCACCGGGGCTTCGACGTCCTCCTGAGGGAGGCCCGCGCCCGCTTTCGCGCCCCCCTCGTCGTGGAGACCGGCTGCGTTCGAGAGGAGGAGGACTGGAGCGCGGGCTACGGCACGTACCTGCTGGGCGCGTTCACCCACCGCTCGGGCGGCTCGGTGCGCTCCGTCGACATCGACCCCGCCCACTGCGAGTTCGCGCGCCGGGCGACCCGGGAGATGCGGGGCGTGACCGTCGAGCAGGGGGACTCGGTCGCGTTCCTCTCCGCCCTCCGGGAGCCCATCGACGTGCTGGTCCTCGACAGCATGGACAACGACCTGCCGGGGCACGAGGAGCACGGTCTGCGGGAGATCGAGGCGGCCTGGCCGCGCCTGCACGAGCGCTCGGTCGTGGCGATCGACGACACCGTGTGGAGCGAGGGCCGGTTCACGGGCAAGGGCGCGCTCGCCGTGCCCTGGCTGCTTGAGCGGGGATGGCGCGTGCTCCACTCGGGCGTCCAGACGATCCTCACGCTCAACGGAAGGGAGGCGCCGTGCGAAAGCTGATCCTGCGCAACTCGCTCTCGCCCGGGGACATCGTGATGCTCACCGCCGCCGTGCGGGACCTGCACCTCACGTTCCCCGGGCGGTTCCTCACGGACGTGCGCACCTCGTGCGCGGAGCGCTGGGAGCACAACCCCTACCTGACCCCGCTCGACGAGTCGGACCCCGAGGTCGAGGACATCCACTGCGAGTACCCGCTCATTCACCAGAGCAACCACCTTCCGTATCACTTCATCCACGGCATCCGGCTGTTCCTGTGCGAGCGGCTGGGGGTAGACACCCGGCCGCACGCGTTAAAGGGCGACGTCCACCTTACGGACCAGGAGAAGGGCTGGCTCTCGCAGGTGGACGAGATCACGGGCGCGGCGGGCACGCGGTTCTGGATCGTCGTGAGCGGGGGCAAGACCGACTTCACGAACAAGTGGTGGGACCCCGATCGGAAGCAGGCGGTGGTCGACCAAAAGCTGGGCGACAGCGCAAGCTTCGCTCACGGACAAGAACTACTTCTTAATCACAGATACCGATGTGAAATTACGTGCAATAACGATATAGTCGCAGTGATCTCTATGCCTGGGCTCACCCACCTAAACGACGACCCCTGAGCGTCACGGCAACGGTTGGCCCGGTTCCTTGGAGCCCAAGAGCGGCAATGTAAGGACGTGCTGGCGCTACTAGGCACTGTCTGACGGCGTCATCGTCTTACAGCAATGGCAAAGCGGCATGAGCCGAGCGACGCGCAGTGGGCTCTCATGGAGCCCTTGATGCCTCCGCAACGCGGGGGTGGAGCGTGGAGCGACCACCGCACGGGGGTGAACGGCATGTTTTGTAAGCTCTGCACGGGCGCGCCGTGGCGCGACCTTCCCGAGCGCTACGGTCCTTGGAAAACGGTCTACTCGCGCTTTCGCCGCGGGTCGAAGGAAGGGCTCTTCGCCGAGCTCTTGCGGCGGCTGCACCTTCGGCTCGCCGCCGACGGCAACCTCGACTACGAGACGTGGCTCGCCGACGGCACGAACATCCGGGCGACCCGCGCGGCGGGAGGCGCCAAAAAGGGGGCGGCGACCAAGCGCTCGGCTACAGCCGGGGCGGCTTCGGCACGAAGGTCCACCTCCTCGCGGACTCTTTGGGCACGCCGCTCGCCGCGCTCTTGAGCCCGGGCCAGCGCCACGAGAGCCTGTTTCTGGAGCCGCTTATGGAATCCGTTCGGGTCGGCAGGCGCGTCCGCCCCAGGAGCCTCGCGTGCGACAAGGGCTACAGCGCCGCTCGGATCCGCGTCTACCTGCGAAAGCGGGGCATCCGCGCCGTGATCCCCTACCGCGAGGACGAACTCAAGCGAAGGCGGTCCGCCCAAGCTCGACGCCGAAAGCTACCGCAAGCGCAACGCCGTCGAGCGGTGCTTCGGGTGGATGAAGGAGATGAGGGCCTTCGCCACCCGAAGCGAAAATCTCGAAGAGACCTTCCGCGCCGTCGTCCACCTCGCTATGGTGAGACTCTGCCTCAACAAAATCGAGCCGTTAGACAGTGCCTAGGCCGCTCGTAATGCCTCTATGCCGGCCGCTGTTCGACACCGGAGCGCCCGAGTCGCTCCGGCAGGGTCTTTGGAATGCTTTTGCGCATTGCCGCCACTGGCGATTTGAAGCCCAATGGGCCCAAGACTCGACCATGCACGGTAATGTCACGAAAAGGAGGGGAACGGGAAGCGTAATTTCGCTGCCGCCAACACCACATTAGCGGACTCCTTCATTTTCGTGTCTAGGCTGATCCATTGAAAAAGTAGGGCTCTACAAGAGATATTACTTACTCTGGAATATAGTACCCAGAATAAATCCAGCTTATCAATTCAAAGGTAATCGTCACAGGACGATCCGGTGGATCAACTATCGCAAAGAAATACTCGTGTCCAAACGAGGTGTTTTGCTGATATGGACCGTATGGCGGGTCAAAGACAACCGTATAAGTTTGGACGCTATCGGACGACCCTACGTTCACGTTGGCAACCTGGCCGTGACCAGGACTGGGAATTCTGAACTTCGCTTCAACCTTCGTGTAATAAACTTCAGATGTGGGCAGTGGATGGTCATATACAAAATTATCAGAGTCAAAGTAGGTACCCCAGTAGTTTGGCTCTCCTGTCGTATATGACTTGGGACAATATGGATCGTAGGTGTAAAAATCGAAGCGAGGTCGATCAGATCCCGAACTGCTACTGCCAGAACTACCAGATGAGCCTGCCCCTGAGCTACTCTCTCCGGACGTGGATGACGACGAAGGGCTATCCGATGAGGACGATCCAGACACCGAAGAACCTGACGAAGAACTTGACGACGAGATTGATGAATTTGAAGAGGAACTTGACGACGCGCAGTCTGGTCCGGCCACGTAAAGACAGCCGTCTGGACTCGGGAGCGGTACAAAAGTCGAGCCAGTGCAGCTTCGACATCCCGCTCCGACAGAGAACTGGACGCAATTCTGGCCGTTCCCATCCCCATTCAAGAGTCCTGCCAGGGCATTGCCCACGGCCATGAGGGCACCGTACGGCGTGCCTGCCATTACACCCCCTCCTCGATGTACCCGCCTTTCGCTATGCTGCACGTGGCCCTGAGTCGTCGCTTCAACGCACGGCAGCGAGAGATTAACGGTATCGAAGGCGGATTCAACATCACTGGTCGATATATCATACGGCAGGTTCGGAATTACGCCAAACCAAATCGCACGGAAAATTTACTGAGATCCAGGGAGCTTCGAGGTGTACGCTGTTTTCGTGCGGACTAAGGACTTAGAGGTCGTTCCACAATCATCCTTCACGCCCCTCCTTTGTGTTCTTGCGCTCTTGCGAAAACCTGAGGCGAGATCCTGTGACCACACCGGCCGAGTTTTGATACAAACTGTTGGGCCGCGCTCTGGTGTGCACGTGATATTTCGTGCAGCTAGAGCAGGCAGCGTCCGAAGTAAAAGTAGGGGCCGGAGCGGTCGCGTTGTCCCACTTTCAGATAATCATCGTGGGCATCAATGCGATGAAGGCGATCATACGGAGCCCTGCCGGAACGAGAGCGAGGCCCCTTGCGCAAGCTGATCCTGCGGAACTCGCTTTCCCCCGGCGACATTGTGATGCTCACCGCTGCGGTTCGAGATCTCCACTTGAGCTTCCCGGGACAGTTTCTCACGGATCTACGAACGTCCTGTGCGGAGCTGTGGGAGCACAGTCCGTACGTCACGACGCTCGACGAGAACGGCCCGGAGGTGGAGGACATCCACTGCGAGTACCCGCTCATCCACCAAAGCAATCACCTGCCTTACCACTTCATCCATGGGTTCCGCCTCTTCCTAAGCGAGCGACTGGGCGTCGACATACGCCCGCACGCCTTCAAGGGGGACATCCACATCACAGACCAGGAGAAGGGCTGGCTGTCGCAGGTGGACGAGATCACGGGCACGCTGGGCACGAGGTTCTGGCTGGTGGCGAGCGGAGGCAAGACCGACTTTACGAACAAATGGTGGGATCCCGAGAGATGCCAGGCAGTGGTGGATCACTTCCGTGACCGCATCGTCTTCGTGCAGGTGGGCGCCGCCGGGCCGGGCCACGCACACCCACGGCTCACTGGCGTCATTGACCTCGTCGGAAAGACCGACCTCCGGCAGATGGTTCGGCTTATGTACCACGCGGACGGAGTGCTGTGCCCCGTGACGATGCTCATGCACCTCGCCGCCGCGATCGAGACGAAGCCCGGCAGACCCAAGAACCGACCCTGCGTGGTCGTGGCTGGCGGCCGTGAGCCGGCGCAGTGGGAGGCGTACCCGCACCATCAATACCTTCACGTGAACGGCTGTCTGCCATGCTGCGACGACGGGGGATGTTGGCGCAGCCGAATCGAGCGGTTAGGCGATGGCGACGACAAGGATCACAGCCTTTGCCTGCGCCCCGTTCGACTCGCCTCCGGGCGGTCGCTTCCCCAGTGCATGGACATGATCGAGGCACAGCACGTTATGAACGCCGTGGAGCGGTGCTTGATTTTCGATGCGTGATGAATTTGTCTTGAGGAGTCTGTTCCGGATTTAGCGAGGGAGGCAGGCAGCCTTTTCTGCCCACTAGTACATCGTCAAGGTTCATTCGAGCGTCGTTCGGCGTAGGAGGCGTGATGGGACGGATCGAGTTCATGCTGAGCGAGGAGCATCTCGCCTTTTTGCGCAAGAAGGTCTCCTCGCGAGTGTCCTCGGCGCGGGAGATCGCGCACGCCCGGGTTCTGTGAGGCTCGCACGAGGGGCTGCCCCGGGACCGGGTGGCCCGGGAAGCGGGGGTGTCGCAGGCCACGCTCGACCGGATCCGAACCCGCTTCGCCGAAAGGGGTCTGGAGACTGCGCTCGCCCGTCGCACTCAGCCGCCTCGTCCTGCCAAAAGGAAACTCACGGACGAGACCGAGGCACGGCTCATCGCGCTCGCCTGCTCGGAGGCTCCCCAGGGGAGGGCGCGCTGGACCTTGCGGCTACTCGCCGACAAGGCGGTCGAGTTAGGCGTGGTGGAGGGCGGGCTTTCGCACGAGAGCGTGCGCCAGGCGCTTAGAAAACGAGCTTCGTCCTCCACCGAGTCTCCCGCTAAGTGATCCCGCCCAGGGCGAACGCGGCGTTCGTCGCGTGCATGGAGGACGTTCTCGGGCTCTACATGGAGCCTTACGACCCGGCCTGCGCCGTGGTGTGCCTGGACGAGATGCCGGTTCAGCTCCTCTCGCACACCCGCGAGCCACTGCCGATGCGCCCTGGAGACGACCGGAAGGAGGACCACGAGTACGGACGCGAGGGCAGCGTGAGCGTATTCGCGGCGCTGGATCTCAAGGGTGGGAAAAGGCTAATCAAAGCGACTGAGCACCGGGCCAAGACGGACTTCGCCCGGTTCGTGAGAAGGGTCGTGGACGAGCTTTGCGCGGGAGCGAGGAAGGTCAGGCTCGTCCTGGACAACCTCTCGACCCACTCAAGAGCCGCACTCTTCGAGGCATTCGAGCCCGAGGAGGCCTACCGCCTCGCCCAAGCCCTGGAGCTTCAATTCACGCCTCGGCACGGCTCCTGGCTCAACGCCGTGGAGCTCGAGTTCTCCGCCGCGAGAAGCCAGTGCCTCGCAAAGCGCGTCGCCAGCCTGAGTGAGCTCAAGCGCGAGATGCAGGCTTGGCAGGACGAGAGGAACGCGAAAAAAGCCCGCGTGAGGTGATCCTTCGACGTGCGAGGCGCACGAACCAAACTCCAGCGAATCTATCCCTCAAATGAACCTTGACGACGTACTAGTGTCTCACATCACCGAGCCAGCCCACCTGTCCTCTGACCTAGAACACGACACTGTAGAGCCATCTCCGCGCTATCCCGGTGGAACCGAGCAGTTAAGACGTCTGCTATTTTAATGAGCGACCTTAGGATGCTCGGAGTTAGATGGTCTTTAAGAGAGCATGTCGAAGCGCCTCTACACTCATCCCCGCGTACGCTTCCTTGCCCTCGGGCAGTCCGCCCAAGAGGCGGAGCAGGTCATCGCCGGTGAGGTCCGCGACCCGCGCGGCCTCGCGTCCCGCGGCGATCTCGCAAAGCAGGCTCGCGGCGGCGGTGGAGGAGGGGCAGCCGGGGGTGCGGAAGGCGGCCTCGCGCACGGTCCCGTTCTCCACGCGAGCCCAGATCTCGACGTAGGGACCGTCGCCGGGAGACCCGGAGACGCCGTAGGCGGCGTCCTCGAGCGGCCCGCGGTGGCGGGGACGGTGGACGTGGTCGGCGGCCAAGGGAGAGAGCACCATCGGAACTGAGTCCATCTTACGACGGACGCCCGTGAGATGCCAAGGGCTTTCCCCATTTTATTTACGGTGAAGGTTAAGGGCTCTTTGCGGCCCGGCTAAGGCGCGCCGAGCGCGGCCTCAAGGGCCTGGATCTGCCCCCGCGTCTGCCCGTGCCCGGGATCGAGTTCCGCCGCGCGCCGCATCCATCCGAGCGCCGCGTGGAGCTCCCCCTTGCGCGTCGCCATCACGCCGAGGTGGAACGCCGCCTCCGCGACCCCCGACGCCTCCAGCCCCTCCAGCAGGGGCCGCGCCCCTGCCTCGTCCTCCCGGGCGAGGAGCTCGCGCGCGAGCAGGAGCGCCGGCCCCGGCGCGCCCGGCTCCTCGCGCCGCAGCCGCAGCAGCGCGGCGAGCGGCTCCTCGCCGAGCATTGACGTGCGCCGCAGCTCCATCGACGTCCACAGCTCGCCCGGCCCCGTCGCGCGCTTGGCCGCCTCGCAGGCCTCCCTCGCCGCCAGGGGGTCGCCCGCGAGGACCGCCGCCTCCAGCATCGCCTCGGCGCTCGCGAGGAAGCCCGGCCGCTCCGCGAGCGCCGCCCTCAGCCACCCGAGCCCTTCCGCGTAGTGCCCGGCTGCGAGGCAGGCCTCCCCAAGGTTGTGAGCCCGCTTGAAGCCGAGGATCCCCACGTCCAGGCTTGTGAACCACGCGCCCGCGTCCTTCGGCATCGCGAGGTACGCCTCCCGCGCCTCCTCGGGTCTCCCGAGCCGCGCGAGCAGCAGCCCCCGGTGGAACAGCAGCTCGGGGTCGGGCCCCACCGCGGCGAGCCCCTCGTCCACGGCCGCGAGCGCCGCCTCTGCCCCCTCGCTTTCGCGCAGGGACACCGCGAGCAGCGCGTACGCCTTGCGCACGTGCGACTCGCCCGGCCCCGCCGCCGCGATGCTGCGCCTCAGCCAGTCCGCGGCCTCGGGGTGCCCGGCGCGGTAGTGGGCGGTCATGCCCAGGTTGAACAGCACGAAGGGGTGGTTCGGCCGCTCCTCGAGGTCCAGCGCGAGGAGCCGCTCGTCGCGGATGGCCTTCTTCGCCTGCCCCTCGGGGCTCGTGTCGTAGCCCGAGTGGAGCACTATCGCCCCCGGGATCCGCTCGATCCGCCCGCGGGGCATCGCCCCGCGCAGGGAGCCGAGCACCTGCTCGTGGATGCGCCCCTCGAACTCGACGCCCGGGAGGTTGCGGAAGAGCTTGACGTGGTCCACCCGCGTGCCCGCGCCGGGGCCGTCCTCCACGAACTGCACGGGCACCACGAAGCCGACCACGTCCTCGGGGGCGTGGATCGCCGCCTGCAGCACCGCCTCCACCGATGACAGGGACACCGTGTCGTCGGCGTCGAGCCAGAAGACCCACGATCCCCGCGCGTGGCGCAGGCTCTCGTTGCGCGCCGCCGCGAAGCTCTCGGGCCAGGGGATCTCGTGGAGCTCCGCCCCGTGCTCGGCGGCGATCTCGCGCGTGCGGTCCTTCGAGCCCGTGTCCACCACGACCGCCTGGACGAACGCGCCGCGCACGGAGCCCAGGCACGCGCCGAGCGTCCGCTCCTCGTCCCGGACGATCATGCACAGCGAGACGTCGGCCCGCGCCGCGAGCCGCTCCAGCCCGCGCCGGAGCGCCTCGGGCGCGCGCCCCGGGTCGAGGCGCGCCGGCTCCGCGCGGGTGCCGGGAAGGTGGCTCGCGTAGCCCGACTCCAGGTCCTCGCGCCACTTCGCCTCGTAGAGCCCCCGGTTGCGCTGCAGCAGGGCCGAGGGGTGGCCGGGCAGCCGGGCGAGGCTGCGCGAGCCCTCGTGGTGCACGTAGGCGCGGGCGGCGAGCCGGAGGCGGTACCCCTTCCGGAGGAGCCGGTAGCAAAGGTCGTTGTCCTCGTAGGTGCCGCTGCCGAAGCGCGGGTCGAAGGGCGGCCCGCCGAGCTCCTCCAGGGCCGAGCGGCGGCACGCGAGGCAGAAGCCCACGAGCATGTCCACGTCCCGGTCCTCCTCGCCGCGCCACGCGAAGTCGCGCGCGAAGAGGCCCAGGTTCTCGATCCGCGTGTACGTCGGGACCACCGGGTGGTGCCCGCTCGCGGCGTTGGTCATCGGCCCGGCCGCGGCGACCGTCGCGGAAGACGTCAGCGACTCGACGAGGCGGACGAGCCCGGCCCTCGGCACGCGGGTGTCGCTGTTGAGGAACAGGACGACCTCGCCCGAGGTCTCGGCGTGCCCTCGGTTGCAGGTCCCGCCGAAGCCCAGGTTCTCCGGGTTGCGCATGAGCCTCGCCCAGGGGAACTCGCGCTCGACGGCCTCCGCCGCCCCGTCGGGCGAGCGGTCGTCCACCACCACGGTCTCGCGCAGGAGGTCGCGGCAGCCCTCCAGGCTCCGCAGGCAGTTCCGCACGTCCTCCTCGCCCCCGTAGAGGGGGATCACGACGGATACGGCGGGCCACCGTTCAGGGATGGGCGGGTCGCCGAGCTCGGGGAGGTCGTCGCGGCATTCCGCCAGCGCCTCGGGCAAAGGGATGCGCTCCGCCGAGCCGTAGAAGGGCGGGTGCGTGGGGTGGAGGTCGCGCATCAGGCGGTCGGACTCCCATCCCCGCCACACGCGGCGCAGCCATCCCGCGTCCACCTCGTGCCGGTGGCCCCAGGAGCCCAGCTTGCGCCGGATCCGCTCCTCGGGACCCGCGTAGCTCAGGTGGTGCAGCACGCCGTGGTCGGGCCCGAGCACGAGGAGGCGCGGCCCTTCGTACTCCCGGATGTACGTCTGCTCAGCGGTGCGGCTGTCCACGAGCAGCACGGGCCGCAGCGACTCGGGCGGCCGAATGGCGTACCGGGGGCTGCGCCAGTACGTCTCCATGCTGACCCGCACGACGTCGGCGGCCCCGGCCGACGCGAGCCGCAGCAGGGCGTCCAGGAGCCCGGGGCTCGCGACCTCGTCCCCGTCGGGGACCATGACGTGGGCGTGGCCGCGCCCCCGCATCTGGGCTAGGGCGTGGCGGCGGTGGAGGTCCTCGCCCGGCCAGTCCCCGACCACGACCTCCGCCCCGGCCCGCTCCGCGGCCTCGGCGCACCGCTCCCACGGGCCGGGGCTGCCGTCCCAGGCGACGCGCGACACGAAGGCCGTCGCCGGGCCCGCGGGGAGGAAAGAGCGGACCGCCGCCTCCACGAACCAGTGGTCGTCGTGGAGGCACAGGCACGAGGGGACCTCGGGGAGGCGCTTGCGCGGCATACGGGAGGTTTTAGCACCGAACGCGGGAACCGGGCAACGGGGCGGACGGGACGCCGAACCAAGTGACTGCGCGCGGCCGACCGGCGGGCAGCCCTCGGCGGTCCGAGGGCTGCGAGCCTCTCCATCCTGAGCTTCTTGGGCGTCGGATGGGTGGCGGCCCTTCGGGAGCGACGGCGCGCCGGGCGTGAGCACCGGAGATCTCTTTCGCCGTCGTCGCAGCCGCGCCTTTGGGACATGAGGTCGCGAAAGAGGGCCGCCGCCCTCGTGGGCGCGGCCCTCGACTCAGAGCGCAGGAAGTGGAGCCTCAGTACACGACGAACACGTTCGTTCCGGTGCCGTAGCTCCCGAAGCCGAGGCTGCCGAAGCTGCCCGACGCGGAGTCGAACGCCCCCGCGAACGTCGTCGAGAGCGACGAGGCGAGGTTGAACGCGCACGCGTTGCCCGCGACCTGCACCGGGTAGCCGTTCGTGACCAGCGAGCCGTAGCTCGCGGAGAGGATCGTGGTCTGCCCGCCCGACGTGATGCCCGAGCTCGACGACCCGCACTGCGCCGCGTAGGGGCCGATCGCCACCACGCCCGGGCCGGTGAGCGGCCTCGCGGCGACCTTCTTGCCCGACTTCGGCCTGGCCACGTCCGGGCTGCCCCCGGCGCCTCCGTTGCCGAAGTCGTACGTCGAGCGGAAGGCGAGCTTCGTCGAGGTGCATTCGAAAGCGACGGACTTGCCGTCGGAGCTCAGATACGGATGCGTCGCGCTCCCGCTATTGTCGCTCGCGCCCGTGGCGATCGCGTAGGGGCTCAGCGGGGAGCCGGAGACCGCGCCCTCCACGAGCACGTTGGACCCGCTCAGCACGCCCCCGCTCGCGTCCGACTCGTAGGCGATCGTCGTTCCGTCTCCGGAGATCGAGGGCCACTGGCACTTCGCGCCGGTGCTCGTGCGCGCCGTGCCGTTCACGTCGACCTCGCCCCGGTACAGGTACGCGATCGTGCCCCCGTCCGAGCTGATGTCGGTCTCCTGCGCCGCGCCGCCGGGCGTCGAGATCGTGTGGACGGGGCCGCTCCCGGGCGTGGCCGTGCAGACGTACTCCGTCGCGTAGCCGTCCGGCGGCGCCGCGCGGGCCACGAGGTCCGCGAACGAGATCTTCCAAGAGCCGCCGGAGCCGTTCGCGATTCCCGGGCACGCGCCGAGCAGCGGCTGGCTCGACGGGTCCCAGATGGTGGTCGAGTTCGTGGCCGTCGCGGCGAAGGCGGCGGCGCAGCTGCCGGAGATCGCGCCTCCCGAGGTGGTCGCCGTGAAGACGAGGGGCACCACGATCTGCGAGCCGTTGGTGGCGTAGTCCGGCGTGCCGAAGAACGTGACGAAGTTGCCGTCGCGGCTGATCTTCGGACGGCCGACGTACGTGACGCCGGAGCTGCAGGTGACGCTGGTGTTCGTGGTGCGGTCGTAAAGCCGGACCACGATGGACCCGCTGGAGCTTCCGTAGAGGTAGGCGACGCGCGTTCCGTCGGCGCTGATCGAGGGGGCGTAGCTCCCGGACCCGGCGTTGGGCGCCGCCCCGAAGGTCTGGGCGGAGGAGAGCGAGGCAGGCAAGCGCGGCGATGCGCGAGGTTCCGAGTCGGACAGGGTTCGTTCCCATGGGTAACTTCTCCGTCGCGACGCCGAGATCGCGCCCGGCACGTGGCCGGGATCCCGGCGTCGCGACGTGTGAAGGAGCGCTCGTCCGCGAATGGAAATACCGCGCATCGGCCGAATAGGTCTAAAGACCCACGTCATGCAGCTCGCCACGGCCCTTCCTTGGCAAGGCTGACCCCGGTGAATTGCGAGCCAACGATGGAACGGGGGACGGTCGTGCGCGCCGCCGAGCTCGGCATGTCGGCCGCAGCGACGGTCGGTTGTTTCACCCGCAGTGCGGTGGGCCAGATCGAACCGTAGGACGATCCATCCAAAGGGTTCCCGGCAGGGTTAGCTTCGGCGATCGCGGGCCCCTTGTCGGTGAGCCCCGCGGTTCGCGGCATCCTGCGCGCCGGCGACGTCAGCGTCGACCCGAACGCTGGCCCGGCGTCCACGCCGAGGGCGTAGGCGTTCGTCTTGGTCCCGACACCCGGCCCGGACGGCGTGCCGTCGCGCCTGACCCCGTGCGGCAGCTCGCCGCCCCTGCGGCGCACGCGTTGCCGACACGGACAGGAATTGGCCGCCGCCCCGCCCTTGCGCGAGCCTGGCTGGGTGAACCTTTTCACCGACCTAAAGATCCTCGCGGGGGCGCGCCCGTGAGCGACCTTTACGCCTCCGTCACCGCCCGCGTCCTCGACGCCATCTC
>CAXUKB010000091.1:0-7917 GCA_964251345.1 uncultured Fimbriimonas sp.
CCTTTCGAGACACGCCCCGGCAGGAACAAGAGGAACGCCGCCGCCGCGAGAACCGCTGCGGTGCCGAGATCCGGCTCGACCTCGATAAGCGCCGCCGCAATGAGGACGGTAAAGAACGGCCACCATCGCACAAGCTTGGGCACCGCGACGTTGTCGAGCCAAGTCGGTCCGTCGCGCCATGGCTTGCGAACCTCCTCCCACGACTTGCGGCCCCTTAGACAGGCGGCGAGAAACAGGATGGCCGTCAATTTCGCGAACTCCGCTGGCTGGAGAGATGCTTGTCCTACTCCGATCCAACGTCGCGCTCCGTTCTGGCTTACGCCGATGATGAGCACCGCCGCCAGCGCCACCACCGTTCCAGTCCAAAGGGGACGTGCCGCACGTTCCCAGCGATCCGGCCGAATGCCGCCGAGCACGAAGCCAAGAGGCACGGATATAAGCAGGAAAATGACCTGCATCATAAACTCGTGCGGTACCATGCCGCCGTCTTTCGCAAGGGCACGAGCGTAACCCGCGTCGAAGACGACGAAGAGGCCAAGCAAAGTCGCGGTTAGGCAAAGGCCGAAAAGCAGAGGGTCGGAGATTCGTCTCATTTGAGGAGCCAATCCTTGGCCATTTGTCTGAACCGATCGCCACGATCTCGGAAATCGCGGAACTGATCGCTGCTCGCACATCCGGGCGCGAGCATGATCGTCTCGCCAGAATGGGCATCGACCGTTGCCGCTCGGAATGCCTCGTCCATTGTGTCGAAAACGGGAAAGCCGCCGCCCATCCCCTCGTCGATTTGTCGAGCATCCCGCCCGAAAAGATAGGCTCGGTGACGGCCTCCTCCCAGCAGGCGCCCAAGCGGAGTGAAGTCGAGCCCCTTGTCCACTCCGCCAACCATCAAGAGGGTCGGGCGCTTCTCCGCCAGCGCGGAAGAGACCACCGCGTCAGGATTCGTGCACATGGAATTGTTCACGACCTCGATGCCGTCGCGCACACCGAGCCGCTCCATCCGGTGGGCGAGCCCACGGAACGAACGTAGACCGTCTACGATCTCGGGCGGTAAGGCAGGCGACTCCGGCCGTCGCGCGGCAAAAATCGAGGGCTTTGGACGCGCAAGAAGCGCTTGGACGATTAGAGGCGAGTCCGTGGCCATCAGCAGGCCATAGGCGAGGAGAGCCGCGCAGGCCGCATTCGTGTGGTTGTGGGGCTCGGTCCAGGGGAGGCCCTCAAGTGGAACTCTCGTGTCGAGGATGACGAGTTCACTCTCTTCGACCCGGGCGTGCTCCCCCGTTGCACCAAAGGTAAGAACGCGGGGGCAGGAGCTTCGATGGTTTTCTGCCGGGGCGGCGCCCCGACGGTGACGCGGCACGTAGGCGTTTGCCTTTCCGCAGGGCGGCACCACGATGGGGTCGTTTGCCCGAACGACGGCGTAGTCCTGATCCGTCTGGCCCGCGAAGATTCGCATCTTCGTGGCGGCGTAGTCTTCGAACGAGTCGTACCGGTCGAGGTGATCTGGTTGGATCGTCGTGATGGCGGCGACCCGGGGACGAAAGGTCGACGTCCATTCGAGACCGAACGAAGAGATCTCCGCGACGAGAGGTTGACCCTCGATTCCGGCAAGCGCCGCTTCGGTCAGCGGCGCTTCGGGATAACCCGATCCGTACAGGTTTCCGCACAAAAGCGGATCGAGCCCGCAGGCACGCAGCGCCAAGTAGGTCATGACCGTCGTCGTACTCTTGCCGTTTGTGCCCGTGATCGCGACGATCGGGCCCTTCGCGATTCGGTAGGCAAACTCAACTTCGCTTACGAGTTCGCCGCCCGCGTTTTGAAGCTTTGGATGCCGGGAATCGACCGCCGGATTGACGACGACGAGGTCGGGCGCAAGTTCCGCGAAGGAGCCGCTCCAGCCGAGGCGAACGTCGATTCCCTCGGCTCTCGCCTCGTCGACAAGCTCCGGCTTCGCCAGATCAAGTTTTTCGTCGACGACGATGGCCTGTGCTCCCCGGGCGAGCGCCGCACGAGCCACCGCGAGGCCGCTCCGACCGAGCCCCATCGCAACCACTCGTTGCCCTTGAATCATCGCCGTACCACCGGCCGCGGCATCGGTCTCGGCGCGTCTGGCAGGCCGATCGCAAGACCGATGGCGAGCGCGGAGGCAAGGATTTGGACGAGGGCGAAGTGGACCACGACGCGGGTCTCCGGCCAGCCCGCCTTTTCAAAAGCGTGGTGAATCGGCGTGTAGGGAAAAAGCCGCTTCTTGCGAAGCTTGACCGACAGGATTTGGAGCGGCACGGGAATGAGCTCGACGGCCATCAGGAGGCTGATCGCGAGAAGCGACAGGACTCCGACGTGTGAACTCGGTGCGATCGACGAGGAGCGAAACACCGCATCGTAGGGCCGGAAAAAGCCGATTCCGAAACGCGCCACCACGTAGCCAAGCACCGCTCCGATGGGGAGCGAGCCAACGTCGCCCATAAAAACGCGAGCGGGCGGTGCGTTCAGGAACAAGAACGGAAGGATGCCTCCGAGAAGCGCGACGAGTGGAACCATCCACTCCGTCCTCATGCCCGTGAGGAGTCCCAGCGCGACGAGGCCACCGGCGAGGCCGAGCAGGATCGTCCCCGCCAGGCCATCCAATCCATCCGCAAAGTTGTAGGCGTTCGAATAGAAGAGAACGACGAGCACGAGCCCGGCGGACGCGAGCGGGCCGAGGCGCGCAATCAACGCCGCCGCGATCGCGATCGCGAGCTGCATGAGAATCTTCTGCTTCCAACCAAGACCCCGCTTGCCCACGAAGCGGCGCGGAACCACGAAGTCGTCCACAAACCCGATCAGCGCGAACCCGACGAGAAGCACCACCGCCGCCGCGTCACGGGCGCCGACGATCAGCATTGCGGCCAACGCGCCCGCGACGACGATGAGGCCGCCCATCGTGGGGGTTCCTTGCTTCTTCTGATGCCCTTCGGGGGCGTGGACGCTTACCGTCTGCCGGCTTCCGAGACTCATGAGGGTCGCGAGAATTGGTCTGGCGAGGATGGCGGCCACGCCGAACGCGACCCAGAACGCTAATGAGAGGATCGAGAGGGGATCAGTCAAGGACTTGCTCCAAACCGAGGGCACGGCTTCCCTTGATAAGCGCCACGTCGCCAGGCTTTAGCTGCTTGAGAAAGCCTCTCACGGCATCTAAGTCGCCGACCGATCCCTTCCCTGCCGCCTCGCGCATCAGCTCGGCTGTCTCACCGACGAAAATCACATCGTCTAGTTTGGCCGCCGCCACGCCGACGGCCCGATGGGCCTCCTCGGTCGCGTCGCCAAGCTCGCGCATCTCGCCGAGAACGGCGAGTCGTCGCCCGGAAGTGGGCGTTTCGACGAGCGTCTCAATCGCCGCGAGAACGCTGGGCGGTGCGGCGTTATAGGCGTCGAGCAGGATCGTCGCTCCGCCGAGATCGCGTCGCTCCATTCGCATCGGAGGGAGTTCGGCCCCTTCGATTCCCCGAGCCGCCTCCGTCGGCGAAACGCCGACGACCGACGCGGCGAGCACCGCCGCCGCCGCGTTCGTCGCCAAGTGACGCCCCGCGGCCGGCAGTCGTAATGACCAAGCCTTCCCCCGACACAATCCCTCTATCAAGGCTTCCCCGAGTCCTCGGGCTTCGTAACGAACGATGCGGCAGTCGGCCCCTTCGGAGAATCCAAAAGTCGACACCGGACGCCGCCCGGCGATTTCGCGGAGCTGGGGAAGGTAGTCGTCATCGGCGGGCAAGATGCACGCCCCGTCCGAAGGCAGCGCTTCCAAGAGCTCGCCTTTCGCCCGGGCGATACCCGCGCGATCGCCAACCTGAAGGAGATGGCTATAACCGACGTTCGTGACAAGCCCCACGGTCGGCTGGGAGATCCGCGCGAGGTGAGCGATTTGGTCGAAGCCGCGCATCGCCATCTCGACGACGACGGCCCTCGTGTCCGGGCCGACGTCCGACCACAGAAGCGGACTGGTGTACTCGGTGTTCCGGGTACCCGGCGTCCGAACCACATCCCCGAGCGACGACAGAGCGCCCGCGAGCATCTCCTTCGTGGTCGTCTTGCCCGCGCTTCCTGTGAGTCCGATCACCGGACCGCTAAACTCGTTACGAAGCGACCGGCCGAAGAGGGCCAAGGCTTCGACGACACTGCCGACCAAGAGATAGGGCCCATCGACGGGCCGCTCTACAAGCGCAGCCGCCGCGCCCCGGGCAAACGCCTCGGGCACAAAGTCATGCCCATCGACCCGCTCGCCCTGGATTGCAATGTACAAATCTCCGGACGAAACTTGTCGAGAATCAGAGGAGAAACCGGTTACCACAGCGTCGCCCGCGCGGTCGTGCGCCTTCATGCGGCGGGCAAGCTCTGGCGCGGAAAACGACCTCACGCGAGCGCCTCCCGCAGCAGTTCGCGGTCGTCCAGATGGATCTTCTCTTTGCCTACGATCTGATAGTCCTCGTGTCCCTTACCCGCGACCACGACGACGTCGCCCGAACGCGCTTGGGCCACCGCGTACCGCACCGCCTCGCGACGATCGAGAATCTCCACGTGCGCCGCAGATGCTCCTTCGGCGACTTCTCGCAGAATGGCCGAGGGGTCCTCGGTCCGCGGATTGTCGCTCGTGATCACCGTAAGGTCGCTTCGCTCCGATGCGGCACAGCCCATGAGCGGGCGCTTCGACCGGTCCCGGTCGCCGCCGCAGCCCAGCACGGTAATGATCTTTCCCCGGGTAAGCGGACGAACCGCGTCAAGCAGCTTTTCCACCGCGTCGGGCGTGTGGGCGTAGTCGACGATCGCGCCGATGCTTCGATCGTTGGGCACCGTCTCGAACCGGCCGGGCACCGGTCGAACCTTCTCGAGCGCCTCCGCGCAGGTGAGGAACGCCTCCTCGCTCGCGTCAAAATCCTCGCCGAGCCACCGTTCGTAGTGGAGGGCAAGCACGCTCGAAAAGGCCGCGACCGCGTTCGACACGTTGTACGAGCCGCCCAAGGGCACCTCGACGGTTTCCTGCCATGTTCCGTCCTCGAGGGTCAGTTCGATCCGCTCCAGTTCGACGGCACTCGCCGTTGCGCGGACCCCGGCTCCGCCTTCCAGACGCGGTCCGCCAATACGGTAGCCCAGCACGTTGCCGCGCTGCCCCTCGGCCCAAGCGCGTCCCGTCGCGTCGTCGAGGTTCAGCACCGCAACCCCGCCGCGCGGAAGATTCGCGAAGAGCGCCTTCTTCGCCGCCGCGTAGGCCTCCATCGTGCCGTGAAAATCGAGATGGTCTTGGGTGAGGTTCGTGAACGTCGCGACGTCGAACTCGACGCCCGCGACGCGCCCTTCGGCAAGGGCGTGGGAACTGACCTCCATAGCGAAAAGCTCGCAATTCGCGTCCCGGGCCTCGGCCATCATCTCCGCGAGATCGACCGCGAAGGGGGTGGTGTTCGGCAAAGGGCGCAACGCGTCGATCTCAAAGCCGAGCGTTCCAAGGTAGGCCGCGCGACGCCCGAGCGCGCGCACCATGTCGCGAACGAGCCATGCCACCGTCGTTTTGCCGTTCGTCCCCGTCACGCCGAGTACCTTCATCGTGCGGGAGGGAAACCCATGAAACGCATGGGCGACGAGGCCGTACTGGGCGGGATCGAGTCGCACCGCGGCGAGGCCGAGATCTCGAGCGACGGCGAGCGTCTCGTCCGTCGGCACGAGGCAGGCCACCGCGCCCGCATCGCGAGCGGCGGCGACAAACCGTTCGCCACCAGGGTAGACGGCGAAGAGGGTTTCGGAGCGAACCCGTCGCGAGTCGGCAACGACCGACCGGATCGTCGCGTCGCCCTGAGCCTTCTCCGAGAGGCCCGCCTCCCGGAGAAGCGCGGAGAGGGTCATTGTGGAGATTTTACGACGATCGGTTCCGTCGGCGCGATGTGGTTGGCCCGAATCACGGCCTGAGCGATCTCCTGCCACGCCTTCCCCGCGACCTTGGCGCCGTAAAACTCCGTCTGAGGCTCGTTGACCATCACAAGGATCGTAAACTTTGGGTTCTGGGCGGGGAGAAACCCGATGAAGTTGCTTACGTGGCCACTTTGGTTTTTTCCGATCTTCTGGGCGGTTCCGGTCTTGCCGGCGATTCGGTAGCCCGGAATCGCAAGGTCCTTGCCCGTTCCGATGGGGCTAAAAACGGCCTCCATCGCGGCGGTCGTCTCCTTCGCCGCGGCTTCCGAGAAGAGGCGTTTGCCCGGCTCTCGAAGCGTCTCGATGCCGCCCACCTTCGCGATTACCCTCGGCTCTCGACGCACGCCTCCGTTCGCGATCGTGTTGAACGCACCGATCAGTTGCACCGGCGTGCAGTTGATGCTCTGACCAAATCCGACGACGGCCGTCTGGAGAATCGGCGAACCGTCGTCCCGAGGAAAGAGCGCCGCGCTCTCGCCGGGCAGCCCCAGCTTGGACCGATGCCGAAGTCCGGCATCCTCTAAATACTGCATAAAACGGTCGTGGCCGATCGCGAGCGCCCAATGCCCCGCCGCGATATTGCAACTTTTCGCGATCGCGGTGCGGTCGTTCTCCGCGCCATGAACTTCATGCTTGTCGCAATGGATGGGCTTAGCCTTCGGGATCGGCTTCCAAGCGCCGGTGCAGACGACGATTCCTTTCGCGACGTCGGGCCGCACGTCCAAGCATTTCGCCAGGGTGAGGATCTTAAACATCGACCCCGGCTCGAGGTCGCTCATGTATGCGGGGTTCGATCCGCCACTCACCCCAAGGTCGTTCTCGGTGCCGTCGGGGCGATAAGGCGTAGGCTGAGGCCAGTTCGCCATCGCGATAAGAGAACCCGTCCTCGGGTCCATGATCAACGCGACACCCGTTTTCGCGTGGGTCCGCTCGACCTGCCGCCGCACCGCCGCCGTCGCCGCCACTTGCAGTTCCGGCACGATGGTCAGTTGCACGTCGCGTCCGTTCTGGCGATCCTGAATCGTGCGCGAGCCGCGCGACGCCATAAACTCGCCGTGCCGGTCGGTCAGCCCCTCGACCTTACCGTCCCTTCCCGTGAGATCCGCGTCCCGGGCCGCCTCGACGCCGGTCTCCAGATCGCGGACGAACGGCTGATTCCCTTCGGGACGGCCGTACTTCGCGACAAGCCTTGCATACCGCCGGTCGGTCGAGCCGATGGCGAGGCCTTTTGGGCGGATGACGCCTACAAGTGAGGAGGCGTTCTCGGCAAGTGGGTACTCACGCCGCCCGGACCAACCCGCAGACACGCCGTCCGCATGCCAGTCGCGGCACACCTCGGCGAGGCGATCCCTCCCCGACGCCGCGACTGCGCCCGCCCAGGCCCGAGTCTTCGCGCCGGAGGCCGCCGCCTCTTCCAACTCGGTAGCCGAGACGCCCGTCGCGGCGCTAACGTCCAGCCAAAAAGCGGGCGAATGCGGGCAGCTGGTGAAATCGACGGAGAGGTCGTACGCGTCGTCGTCTTTCGCGAGGGGACGGCCGTCCGCCGCGAGGATCGATCCCCGCCGCGCGCGCTCCGTCACCGTTTGAATATAGCGGTGGGCATCGAACGCAAGCTTGAGAGTGTGGGCTCGCTCGACGGTCTGGAGCTTGGCCTGAGAGAAGGCGGCGGCACCGAAGCCGAGACCGAGCACGACCGCCATGCCGAGGCCGCGGCGATCGGTCGCGGTCCGATCCCCACCGGGACCAGAGCTGGACGTTCCTTTAGAGGCGCGCGACAAGGCCGCTCCTCGGCGACGCGGAAGCATGCGGAGGCTTCGACGTGGGCGCGGAAAGGGCGTGGATCGACTCGAATCCGTGGGCATCGGCCCAGGCGCGAAGGACGGAGGGATTGGTCAGAGATTCGATCGACGCGCGCGCCGCCTGCGCTTCGGCCCGCGCGTACATCGCGCGGCCGTCGGCATGGCGCGCGGACTGGCAAGCGTG
>CAXUKB010000091.1:7927-8693 GCA_964251345.1 uncultured Fimbriimonas sp.
TCCGACGTAGGTGACGCCCAGAATCGCGGCGAAAGCGACGATGCCGTTGAGGACGCCATCCCGTCGGGTCACGCGACTCGCGGCGGGACGGGTCACCACGCGGGTACGAATCGCGATCGACGGTCTTTCGACCGGACGCGGGGACGCTACCGAGCGCGGGGCGGCAACGTGGGCCTTCCGGGCGACGACCTGATCCTTTTCCAGCAGTTTCATCCTTACGTTCTCTCCTAACTTTCCGTCGGTACGCCGTCAAAGTGGGTCTTCCGTGACCCTTGGCGCTTCCATGCAATCTTTCTAAGCGGCCACGGCACGCCGAAGTAACCGGAGCTTCGCGCTCCGGCTGCGAGGGTTACGTGCCACCTCTTCCGCCGTCGGCTCTTGCGGCTTGCGCAAGGGCTCCTCAAAATTCGATCCCGCAAGCGCACGAAAGGCGCGCTTGACCTGTCGATCCTCGCCGCTGTGGTAGCTCAGCACGACGAGGGTGCCTCCGGGAGCAAGCGACATCGCCGCGTCCGTGACCGCCTCGTCGAGTTCGTCGAGTTCTCGGTTCACCGCGATCCGCACGGCTTGGAAGGTGCGCGTCGCCGGGTGAATCCGCTTGTCCCGGGCTCCGGCGGGAACGGCGGGGAGGACGCCGTCGACCAAGATGTTGGACGTCCTCCCAGGGCAGATCTAACGTCCGATCGGGCCCATGTCGGCGTACCGGTCTCCGACCGCCGCGCCCAGGGTGTTCAGCCGGCTCAGCTGATCGTCGGTGAGCCGCAGG
>CAXUKB010000091.1:8703-14905 GCA_964251345.1 uncultured Fimbriimonas sp.
GCTCTTTCCGTCTGGACACGATGGACTTGGCGATTGCACGAGCCCACCGCTCGTCGCCGTAGTTCCACAGGATGCGTTCGATCTCATCCGGGCTTAGCCGGTTGAGGAGAGCCGAAGCGGGCTCGCCGGTGGACCGATCCATTCTCATCTCGAGCGGTCCCTCTTCGCGGAACGTGATGCCGCGGGACGCATCCTCGATTTGAGCGGAGTTTAAACCGAGGTCCATCAGGATGCCATTCGCCTCGAGGTCCATTTCATCGAGCGTATGCCGGAGCGCCCGGTAATCCGCATGGACGGGCACGAAGCGGATCCCATGTTTTTCCCTAAGTCGCGACGAAGCGATTTCGAGCATCGAAACGTCCCAGTCGAATCCAACCAGCGTGCCACCCGGCGTGACGGCGTCCGCCATCCTTGAAGCGTGCCCCGCGAGGCCCAGCGTCGCGTCGACGGCGACGTCGCCCGGCGCGAGGTGCATTGCGTCGAGCACCTCGCTCATCATCACCGGGTCATGTCGCTTCTCCACGGGGTAAGTACGGGTTTCGGGTGTGAAAAGCATCAAGATTCGCCCCGCATCTGCCGACGCGCCTCGTCGAAAAGGTCCATTCTCTCTCGACCGTACCCGGCGATATCACTTTCGTACTTCGCGAACTCTTCCGACGACCAAATCTCCGCACGTTCGTCGCAACCAACGATCATAACTTGAGCGGAAATCTTAGCCATATCTCTCAACATTCTTGGGATGACCAATCGCCCCTGAGCGTCGAAGTTGAGGTCGAAGACGACGCTGCTCATGAGTAGACGGGAGTATGCCTGTCGGCCAAGATTGTTTTTGGGATAGTCATCGAGTTCGATCGTCACCGAGTCCCACTCTTCTGCAGAATAGACGTAAATGCAACCCGTGTCACCGAGTCGCATCACGAAGTCCTCTCCAAGAATGTCGCGCTTCCGTTTCGAGAAGAGCACCCGGCCTTTGTCGTCTACGTTCGCCTCTTCGCGTCCGGCAAGTCTTTTCGGCTTTGAACCTGAATCGACCGCCATTTCCTTTTAGAAGCCTCGAAAGTTTAGAATCTTGGTGGGAGACCTGCAATCCGTGCCGTCCCCCACCGATCCCTAGGAAAGGCACCCCGCCAATCCCTCCCCGGTCCTTCTGGAACCTTCCTGGCTCCTCGTTCCGGCTTGTTAAGGATTATCCATCCACAAACATGGGACAAGCCACCACTCTCGATTCTTCTCCGCAAAAAACCTTAAGTGTTGGTTTTATAGCCACTTTCCGTCTACCGGACTGGACTTCGGTCTTCCACCTATGTTTTCCACTTGCGCGTTGTGGATAACTTTCCGAGAGGCGAGCTTTGTACGCCTAAACGTTATACAAAGACCCTTTTTGGGGCTGTGGAGAAGTCGCTTTGCACGAGAGGGAAACTCAAGCTAGCGCTACGCTATCGAAAGGGCGCTCCGGAACTGCTCCTGGTAGAGTTGCTGGTAAAGACCTTCCCGCTCGACGAGCTCAGCGTGGGTGCCCGAATCGACGATTTGCCCCTGCTCGACGACCAAGATCCGGTTCGCGTCCACGACGGACGAAAGTCGGTGCGCGATGATGAAAGTGGTCCGGCCCCTCATCACGTGATTGAGCGCGTCCTGAACGCGCGCTTCGGTCTCGCCATCGAGCGCGCTGGTCACATCGTCGAGAATGAGAATGCTCGGATCCGTGACGAGCGCCCGTGCTAAGGCGAGCCGTTGCTTTTGTCCGCCCGAAAGCTTGATTCCGTCCTCGCCGATCATCGTCTCGTAGCCTTCGGGCAGACCGTCCACAAACTCGTGCAGATCGGCGGCCTTGGCGGCGGCGACCGCCTGCGCGTCCGTCGCGTCGCGAGCGCCGTACTTAATGTTCTCCATGATCGACACCGAGAACAGCACGTTCTCCTGCGCCACCATCGCGACTTGCCGCCGCAACGTTTCTAGACGCACGTCGCGGAGATCGTGCCCGTCGATGCGCACCGCGCCCTCGGTCGGATCCCAGAACCTCATCAGCAGGTTCATAAGGGTCGTTTTGCCCGAGCCGCTGTGACCCACGAGCGCAACCACTTCACCCGGGGCGATCTTCAAATTGAGGTGCTCGACGACCGGACGGTTCGGCACATAGGCGAACGTGACGTCGTCGAACGTCACCTCGCCCCTCAGTTGCGGCAGGGGCATTGCGTTCTTACGGTCGGCGATTTCCGGACGCGTATCGAGAGTTTGGAAAATGCGGTCCATCGCCGATACGGCCCACTGGAGGGCGTTGTTGAAGTCCACCACGCGCACGGCGGGGTCGAAGATGAACTTAACGTAGAACGACATGGCGACGAGAGCGCCGGTCGTCATCTCGCCGCGCTTCACGAGCAGTCCTCCGTACGCGTAAACCGTGCCGGTGCCGATCGCGCTGACCACACCCGAGACGAGCCCAAGGCGGCGGTTGAGATGCACTTGCCGCATGTCCGACGCGAACTTGCGGCGAACCGTGTCCATGAAATCGAGCCGTTCGTGCTCTTCGCGGACGAAAGCCTTCACGACCCCGATCGCGGCGATCTTCTCCGCGAGTTTGCCCAGCATCTCGTCGTAGAGTCGCCGCTGATCCTGACTCACTTCCCGAATGTGCTTGAGGAAGGAGATGTAGGCGACGACGTAGAACGGCACCAGCGCGAGGATGATGATCGCGAGCCGCCACTCGAGGAAGAACAGCATTCCGAGCACCGCCACGAGGGTCACGAGGTCGGTGATGAACTGCACGAGCTGACCCTGGATCAGCGCTTGGACCAACTCGATGTCCGCGGTGACCCGCGCCATAATCTTTCCCACCTGAGTCGAGTTGTGGTACGAGAGGCTCAGCCGCTGAAGGTGCCGCCACGCGGCGAAGCGGAGATCGAACACGAATCGCTGCCCGATCCACGTGATCGTCGTGGCGTTGACATACGAGAATACGTTCCGTAGCGCGACGACGGCGACGAGACCGACCGCGATCCACAAAAGGCTATTCGGCGCCTGGTGGGCCACCGCAAGGGCCGCGGCATCGCCGGGAGTCTGCCGCAAGGTCGCTTGCGCCCGAAGTCCGGGCGTGATCGCCGTGTCGACCGCGGCCTGGTAGATGCGGGGCGGCAAGATCTGGAGAATCGTCACGAGGATCGTCATGGCGACGCCGAGAATCACCCGTGCCCGGTAAGGACGCAGGAACTCCAATGTCCGGCGAAAGCTCCGCATCCTTATAGTTTACGTACAATAAGCTATGCGATCCCTCCTTCTCGACGCCCTCGCCGAGCGCGTGCTCGTCTACGACGGTGCGATGGGAACCCAGCTTCAAGCGGCGGATCTCGGCGACGAAGACTTCGTCCTTCGCGACGACGAGAGGCTGCCGCCGCTCGTCCGCGCGGCGGCGCAGCGGATGGAAGGCAAGCCGCTCGACGGCTGCAACGAGATCCTCGTCTTTACGCGTCCGGAGGTCGTCGAGGCGGTCCACGCCCGTTACTTCGCCGCGGGAAGCGACATGGTCGAGACGAACACCTTTGGGAGCACCTCGATCGTCATGGCCGAGTACGACTCACCCGAGTTGGTCCGCGACATCTCTCTCGCCGCCGCTCGCATCGCGCGCCGCGCGGCCGATGCCGCCTCGACGCCCGACCGGCCGCGTTTCGTCGTCGGTGCCCTCGGTCCGGGCACCAAGCTCATCACACTCGGCCAGACTTCGTTCGACGAGGCCGAACGGACTTACACCGATTCCTTTATGGGCCTCTTGGAAGGGGGAGCGGACGCGCTTCTGCTGGAGACCATGCAGGACCTGCTTCTCGTAAAAGCGGGCGTCGTCGCCGCCGAGCGGGCGATGGCGGAGGCGGGGCGCCAAGTACCCCTCTTCGTGCAGGTCACGATGGAGCAGACCGGAACGATGCTCGTCGGATCGGAGATGGGCGCGGCCCTGAACATGCTAGAGTGTTTCCCGATCGTCAAGGCGATCGGCATGAACTGCGCCACCGGCCCGGTCGAGATGACGCCCCACGTGCGATTCCTCGGCGAAAACTCCACCCGTCCCCTCGCGATTCAGCCGAACGCGGGACTTCCAATGATGGAGCGGGGCCGCGCCGTTTACAAGCTTTCCCCGGATGAGCTCGCCATGCACCACTCGCGATTCGTGGAAGAGCACGGTGCGGCGCTCGTCGGCGGTTGTTGCGGTACCACGCCCGAGCACATCCGCGCCGTCGCCGCCGCGGTGGGTGGGCGGCCTCATACCGCCGATTGTCACTGGCGACGGGTAAGCAACCTCTTTCCGGGTTTCGACTTCCGGTTGACCCCCGCTAGCCAGGAAGGGCTCAAGCTCGTGGGCTGCTCGTCGCTCTACGGCTTTCAGCCCTACGATCAATCCCCTTCGTACCTCGTCGTGGGCGAAAAGACGAACGCGAACGGGTCGCGGGCCTTCAAGGACATGCTCGCCGCCGAAAACTGGGAAGGCATCACCGAGTTAGCGCGCGAGCAAGAGGCGGAGGGTTCGCACGTTCTCGACGTCTGCGCGGCATACGTGGGTCGCGATGAGACGCGCGACATGAGGGAGATCCTTCCCCGTTTCAATCGGCACGTCACGGTGCCCCTCATGATCGACTCCACCGAGACCCCGGTCATGGAAGCCTCTTTACGCTGTCTCGCCGGCAAGCCGATGCTCAATTCGATCAACTTCGAGGACGGCGAAAGCCGCCCGCGAAAAGTGCTCGGGCTCGCTCGCACCTACGGCGCGGCGGTGGTCGCGCTCACGATCGACGAACTGGGGATGGCCAAGACGGTCGCGAAGAAGGTGGAGATCGCCAGCCGATTAATCGACCTTGCCCGGGAGTACGGCCTCCCCGACCACGACCTTTTCCTCGACTGCCTCACGTTTACCCTCGGTTCGGGCGAGGAGGAATTTCGCGCTTCCGCGATGGCGACCCTCGATGCGATCTCGGAAGTTCACCGCCTCTATCCGCGCGTGAACACGATCTTGGGTTTGTCGAACGTCTCGTTCGGCCTTCGGCCCGCCGCTCGTCAGGTGCTCAATTCGGCGTTCCTGCATTTCGCGCGGGAGGCTGGTCTCACTTCGGCGATCGTCCACGCGACGAAGATCGTGCCCGAGAACCGGGTCGATCCCGAGGTTTGGAAGATCGCAAGCGACCTCGTTTACGATCGGCGGGAGTACACGGCCGTTTAGAAGGCGATCCTCTAAAGAGGTCTCGGAGCGGGAGAGGCTCAGGATAGAAAGGGATGAAACGAGCCCCTACCCGGTGATCCGAGCTGGCTGCGTCGAAGACGAGCAGCCTGATAATTATATAGAAGCACGGAACGGGCTTCTCGGACGTGAACTCTCATTCATCCGTCGTTTTTTGGGGAGCGGGTACCCTTCCGCGCATGGTTTTACCCCTCCTTACCGCCCTGGTCATGCAGGGCGGCCTCCAGAAGACGGACGTCGTGGTCGGTAAAGGCGCCATGGCGAAGGCCGGCGATCACGTGACTGTCGACTACACCGGCAAGCTCACGAACGGCAAGCAGTTCGACACCAGCATCGGTCGCGGTCCTTTCTCCTTCACACTGGGTGAGGGCCAGGTCATCAAGGGTTGGGATCTCGGCGTTCAGGGGATGCGAATCGGTGGCAAGCGCAAACTGGTGATCCCTGCGAGCCTCGGCTATGGCGCGACGGGAGCGGGTGCGGACATTCCGCCCAATGCGACTTTAGTCTTCGACGTGACCCTTCGAAGCATCGAGAAGGTGGACATCACCGTCCTGAAGCGGGGCTCCGGCCCGGTGGCCAAGACGGGCGACACGGTGAGCATCGACTACACGGGCACCCTCAAGTCCACTGGCAAGCAGTTTGATTCGAGCAAGGGACGTCAGCCCATTTCGTTCCAACTTGGGGGTGGCGTGATTCCCGGCTTCACCATGGGCGTGACCGGCATGAGAGTCGGCGAGAAGAGAAAGATCGTCATTCCCTACGCGCTCGCCTACGGGGAAGCGGGTCGCCCGCCCGTCATTCCGGCCAAGGCGGATCTCATTTTCGAGATCGAGCTCGTCAGCCTGAACGGGAAGGGCCGCTAAGATGATTCAGTTCGACGATCTCGCGCCGGGCGAAGGACCGGAGGTCAAGGACGGAGACACCGTGACGGTCGACTACATCGGCTCGTTCCCGGACGGAAAGACGTTCGATAAGGGCCAGTTC
>CAXUKB010000092.1:0-14715 GCA_964251345.1 uncultured Fimbriimonas sp.
GGGCATCAAAGCAGCGGCTACGTCGGCTTTCGCTACGATCTCTCGAAGAAGCTAGAGTACGGCAAGCCCAACGTCCTCGCCGTTCGGGTCGATCCCCGCAAGAACGAAGGCTGGTGGTACGAGGGTGGCGGGATCTATCGCCACGTGTGGCTCAACGCCGCCGATCCCGTCCACGTCGCGCCCGACGGCCTCTTCGCCCGCGCCTCTCTGGAGAACGCCACCGCGGACGTGAAGATCGACGTCACCGTGGCCGACGACGGTGCGGCGACCCCAGTGGACGTTCACTCGGACGTGCTCGGGCCCGACGGTCAGTTGGTGGGCGGCCTCGACGCCAAGAACGTTTCTCTTTCCACAAAGGGCACCGTCGACGTGGCGGGCAGCCTACGGGTCGCGAATCCTCAGCTTTGGGACCTCGGCTCGCCCAATCTCTACCGGGTCGTCACGACCATTCGGCAAGGGGGCAAGACGCTCGACACGCAGACCGCGACGTTCGGTATTCGCGATCTCCACTGGGACAAGGATCAGGGCTTCCTCCTGAACGGACGGGTAGTCAAGCTTAAAGGCACCTGTAACCACCAGGACCACGCGGGCGTCGGCGTCGCCCTGCCGGACGGCCTGATGGAGTGGCGCGTCAAGACTCTGCTGGCGATGGGTTCGAACGCCTACCGAACGTCGCATAACCCCGTCGCGCCCGAGCTTCTCGACGCCTGCGACCGTCTCGGAATGCTCGTGCTCGACGAGACGCGCCACCTCGGCGACACCTCGTCGCCCAAGAGCGGTCCCGGAACCCCCGCCGACGACTTGGGCGAGCTCAAGGCGCAGATCTTACGGGATCGAAACCATCCCAGCGTGATCGCTTGGTCGCTCTACAACGAGGAGCCGCTTCAGGGCACCCCCGAGGGGGCGGCGATCTTCACGAAGATGCGCGCGGTGGCGGACGCCCTCGACGGAACCCGGATCAGCACGGGGGCGACGAACTTCGGCTACGACCAGGGCATCGTCGACGTCACCGACCTGTTCGGCTTCAACTACAACATCGGCCAGTACGATCCCGTCCACAAGCGCAAGCCCAACCAGCCGCTCTTTGGCTCGGAGACCGCCAGCGCGGTCTCGACCCGCGGCATCTACGCGAACGACCCCGAGCGCGGTTACGTGAGTGCCTACGACGTGAATGCGCCGAGTTGGGGCGCGACCGCCGAAACCGCCTGGAAGGCGATCGGCGAGCGGTCTTGGATGGCGGGCGCCTTCGTGTGGACCGGCTTCGACTACAAGGGCGAGCCCACGCCCTACGGATGGCCCTGCATCAACAGCCATTTCGGGATCATCGACATCGCGGGCTTTCCCAAGGACAGCTACTGGTACTACAAGTCTTGGTGGGGGGACGCACCGGTCGTCCACCTCTTGCCGCACTGGAACTGGCCTGGCAAGGAGGGTCAGACGGTAAAGGTCTGGGCTCACTCGAACGCCGACCGCGTCGAACTGTTCCTGAACGGCAAGAGCCTTGGCGTGAAGGACGTACCAAAGCTCGGGCACGTCGAGTGGGACGTGACGTACGCGCCAGGCACCCTTGAGGCGCGTGGTACCAAGGAGGGCAAGGTCGTCGCCACGGATCGGGTCGAGACGGTCGGAGCGCCCGCCGCCCTTCGGCTCTCGACGGATCGCAAAAAGATCCTCGCGGACGGCGAGGACGTAGCCGTCGTGAAGGTAGAGGTCGTCGACGCCAAGGGGCGCGTGATCCCGACGGCCTCGAACGAGGTCAACTTCGTGGTCGACGGCGCGGCGGCGATCGGCGGCGTGGGCAACGGCGACCCAAGCGATCACGACCCCGATAAGGCGAACCATCGCAAGGCGTTCAACGGCCTGTGCATGGCGCTGGTCCAGTCGAACGGGGGCAAGGGACGGATCACCTTCCGGGCCACTTCGCCCGGTCTAAAGGACGCTTCTCTTTCGCTGGACGCCTCGGGAGGCATCGTCTCCCAGTAGGTCGTAGAAAGAGGCATGATCGAAGCGGTGCTCATGACCGGCGGCGCGAGCCGCCGGATGGGAAGGGACAAAGCGACCCTTGCCGTCGAAGGCGAAGCTCAGGCGGAGAGGATCGTCCGCCTCCTCGCCGAGGCGGGGATATCGACGACCGTGCTGGGGAAAGCGCCCGTGCCGGGCGCGGCGTTCTTTCCGGACGACGAGACGGTTATTGATCCGCTCACCGCAATTGACCGATACCGTCCAGTCGAGACCTTCGCCCTCGTTCTCTCTTGCGACCTGCCCCGCTTCGACGCACGGCTTGTCGAGGTGCTGCGAGAGGCGATCGAGGCCGCCGATGCCGATGCCGCCGCCCCGTTCGTCGACGGCTTCCGCCAGCCGATGGTTGCTCTCTACCGCGACGTGGCCTTCGAGTTCATCCCCGAAGAGGCGACTTGCCCAATGGACTGGCTGGTCTCGTTAAAGCATGTCCTCGTGGACGAGGCCACCCTCGGCGACCTTGCTGACGCCACCCGCGGCGCGAACACTCCCGAGGAGCTTGCCCAATTGATCGGCGATTCCCCCTCTCCAAGTGGCTCATCTTGGAGAGGGGGCCAGGGGGAGAGGTCCGAAGCTTGACCTCCTTCCCCGCCGCCCGCGCCCTCGTTCTCGCCGCCGCCCACCCGCTCGGCACCGAGAGCGTTCCTTACCGTTATGCCCTCGGCCGGGTCCTTGCCGCGCCTCTCGTCGCGCCGTTCGACGTTCCCCACTTCGACAACTCCCAGGTTGACGGCTACGCCGTCCGGGCTGCCGACGGTAATTACAGGCGATTGATCGGCGAATCGGCGGCAGGCGGGCCGCCGCCGCCGCCCGTCGGACCGGGCGAGGCGGTTCGCATCTTCACCGGCGCGCCGATCCCTGATGGGGCCGACGCAGTGGCGATGCAGGAGGATGCCCAGCTAGAACCCATCTCCTCGCCGACGGGCGAGGAGATGGGTAGGCGTGAGGGGCAGCTTTACCTCGACCCTTCACCTTCCATCGGCGAGAACATCCGACGGAAGGGCGAAGAGATTGCCGCGGGGACCCGCTTCGACGTGCGCGGCCAAGTCGCGACGCCGCCGCTCATCGGCCTCGCGGCCTCCTTCGGCGTAGCCGAGCCGGAAGTCTATCGCCGCCCTTTCGTGGCGGTGATCGCCACGGGAAACGAACTCGTCTCGCCCGGATTGCCCCTCGGCCCGGGCCAGGTCTATGCTTCCAACCTCGCCGCTCTCGAGACGGCGATTCGAGCGGTTGGCGGCGTGCCAAACACCCGGCTAGTCGACGACGATGCCGCCGGAAAGCCCGCTGCCCTGACAGACCTCGCAGAGTCGCCCGCCCTCCACGTCATCATCCCCCTTGGCGGCGTTTCGGTGGGTGACCACGATCTCGTCCGGCCGACGCTCGCCCGATTGGGGGTCGAAGAGCGGCTTTGGCGCGTCTCGATGAAGCCGGGTAAGCCGTTCTATTTCGGCATCGCGGGTGAGAAGCGCGTTTACGGTTTACCGGGCAATCCGGTTTCCGCACTCGTCACGTTTCACCTCCTCGTTCGCCCCGCATTGCGGGCGATGCTCGGCCTCTCCGACGCTGAGGAGGAAACCACCGCCCACCTCGGCGCCCCGATCCGGCGCAAGGACCTTCGCTACGAATTCGTTCGCGCGACCCTCGAAGGCGGCGTCGCCACCCCCGTTTCGATGCAGGGTTCGCACATGCAGACGGGACTCGCCTTCGCCGACGCGCTGATTCACGTACCGGACGGCGTCGCCTCGCTTGAGCCGGGCGACGAGGTCACCGTTACCCCATTGCGCTGGACCCTTTAGCGTTTCGTCTTGCGGATCGCCCCCTCCGGACATACTATGCCATGCTCGCCCAAACGCTCGAGGTCTATGCCGCCGCGTCGCTCAAGGAGGCGTTCACCACGATCGCACATCAGTTCGAAGCGACCCACCCTGGGGTGACGGTCCACCTTCAGTTCGCCGGCTCGCAGACGCTCGCCGCCCAAATTTCGAACGGCGCGCCGGCGGACGTGATGGCGAGCGCGGACGAACGCAACCTCGACAAGGTGGTCTACGATCCGACGACCCGCCGCATGTTTGCGACGAACACGCTGGTAATCGTCTCCTCCGGGCGAAAGCTCGATCTCAAGGGTCTGGCCGGAGTCACCCACATCGTCCTCGCCGCGCCGGCGGTTCCCGTGGGTGGCTACACGCAAATGGCGCTCGAGCGAGCCTCGAAGGTTTACGGCAGGACGTGGCTGGCGGCGGTTCGCGGCCACGTCGTCTCCGAAGAGGCCGATGTGCGCTCCGTGCTGGCGAAGGTCAAACTCGGCGAGGCCGACGCGGGAATCGTCTACTCGAGCGACGTCGTCAGCGCGGGTAAGGGCCTGCGGAAGTCGACCCTTCCGGGTGGCTTCACGCCGCCCATCGAGTACCCCGCCGCCGTCCTCAAGGGTGCCCCCGAGCCGCGGCTCGCGCGGGCGTTCGTCGAATTTCTTCGCTCCCGGGCCGGCCGTCGCGCCCTCTCCGCGCAGGGCTTCGGCTCGCCTTGAGGCGGCTCGTTCCCTTTCTCCTGGCGTCGCCCCTCGTCCTGCTTCTCGTTCTGCCGCTCATCGCGTTGGGGTTGCGCTTTCATCCCGCGGCGCTTGGCGCCGAGGCTTGGACGGCGGTCGCGGTGAGCGCGCGGACCACCGGGCTGGCCGTTCTCGTTCTCTTCGCCTTCGGAACGCCGCTCGCCTACGGTCTTGCTCAGCGCCGCCTGCCCCTTTTGGAGGCGCTCGTCACCCTTCCGGCGGTACTTCCACCCGCGGCGGCGGGACTTGCGCTTTTGCTCGCCTTAGGGCGGAAGGGGATTGTGCCGACCGGGCTGCCCTTTACCGCGGGGGCGGTGGTGCTGGCGCAGGTCTACGTCGCCGCGCCGTTCTACGTGCGTCCTTTGGCGTCCGCTTTCCGAGCGGTACCAGACGAGATCGAAGCGGCGGCCCGGCTTGACGGCGCAGGCGACGGCGCGACCTTCCGGCACGTCGCTCTGCCGCTCGTCCGTCGCCCCCTGCTGGTCGCGCTGACCCTCGCTTGGGCACGGGCGCTCGGCGAGTTCGGGGCGACGGCCCTTTTCGCGGGCAATCGTCCGGGCACGACCCAGACCCTCCCGCTCGCGATCTACTTAGGCTTCGAGTCGGACCTCGACGGGGCGGTCGCCCTGTCGACGCTCCTGCTCGCGGTCGCGGTGGCCGTTATCGCGGCGACTTTGATGCTTCGCCCACAGGAGTAGCCGGAGGCGGCTACGGTTTAGGGACCGTCCCCGTAGAATAGGCCGTGCCCACCGTGGACGTGAAGTACTTTGCCCTTTTCCGCGAGCGGGCCGGATGCGACGCCGAGCGACTGGCGACGCCGGCCACCACCGTCGGCGCGTTGTACGAGGAGCTATCGCCTCGGCTCGGGCTCGCCGCGACGATGGTTCGGGCCGCCGTTAACGGCGAGTTCGTGGAGAACGGACACGGCTTGCGGGACGGCGACGAAATCGTGTTCGTTCCGCCGGTGGCGGGCGGTTGAGCCGCTTCGTTCTGACCGGCGATGTCCTTCCGAGTCGACTCCTTCCGGATCACGACGCGGCGGGCGCGATCGCGACGTTCGTCGGCGTGGTGCGAGACCACAACGAAGGCCGCCCCGTGCTCCGTCTGGACTACGAAGCCTATCCCGAGCTCGCGCAAAAGGAGGGAGAGCGAATCGTGGCCGAGGCGATGGGCCGCTTCCCGATCCTCGACGCGGCGTGTGCCCACCGCGTCGGCGCGCTCATGATCGGCGACGCGGCGGTCGTCGTCCAAGCGGCGGGAGCGCACCGGTCGGAGGCGTTTCGGGCCTGCGAGTGGATCGTGGAGGAGGTCAAACGCCGCGTGCCGATCTGGAAGAAGGAGCACTACGCCGACGGCGACACCGAATGGGTGAACGCGACGACCGGCGGCAAGCCCGTTGTGACGGAGGAGGCGTACACCGCCCGCCAGCGGCTGGTGATCGACGGGAATCGCCTCAAAGCGGCGCGTGTGCTCGTCGTCGGCGCGGGTGGTCTGGGCTGCCCCGCGTTGCAGTACCTGGCCGGCGCGGGCGTCGGTCGGATCACGATCGTCGATCCCGATCGGGTCGAAGTCTCGAATCTGCATCGGCAGGTTCTCTTCGGAGTGGACGACCTCGCGCTGCCGAAGGCGATCGCGGCGGCGCGACGCCTCCGCGCCTTGAATCCACTCATCGAAATCGAGGCCGTCGAGGCGCGGCTCGGCGCATGGAACGCGGTCGATCTCGTGTCCCAGCACGAGGTGGTCCTCGATGGCACCGACCGCCTCGAGACGAAGTTCCTCCTCAACCGGGTGTGCGTCGGCCTCGGCAAGCCCCTCGTCGTCGCAAGCGTCCACCGCTTCGAGGGTCAGCTTCAGGTCGTGCGTCCCGACGGACCCTGCTTAGAGTGCCTGTGGCCCTCACCGCCGGAGGATGGATGCGTCGGCACGTGCGCAGAAGTCGGCGTGATCGGCGTGACGCCAGGTTTGGTCGGCACGATGCAGGCCGCCGAGACGATCAAGCTCTTGCTCGGATTTCCCGTCGTCGAGGGCGTCGTGATGGTCGACCTCCTCCGCACGGAGGTCCGAACGATGAGGCTCCCGCGCCGAATCGACTGCGCCGTGTGCGGCAAGGACGCTCGGCCACTCGAGGGGATCGAAGCGATCGAGCTTGAGGAGTTCGATCGGGAACGGTACGCCGTGGTGGACATCCGAGAACCCGACGAGGTCGCCCTCGCCCCCACGGGGCTAACGAACATTCCCATGAGCGCGTGGCACACACCCACGGCGGACCGTCCCCTGCTTCTCGTGTGCGCCTCGGGTCGGCGAAGCCTGACCCTCGCCAAGCGCTTGCGGTCCGAAGGGGTTCAGGCGTACTCCTTCGTGGGCGGCGCGGCGCGGCTGCGATAGGGACCGGCTGGAAGCCGGTCCCACGCTCGGGGATGCCTCCTGGAAAGAGGCACCACGATGGCACAATAACGCGATGCCTCTTCAAGTGCTGGACCATCCGCTCGCCGGGCACCTCATGGCGGGTCTTCGGGACAAGGACACCCCGCCCGAGCGGTTCCGTGCGCTTGCGAAGCGGCTTACCACGTTACTCGTGCTGCAGGCCACCGAACGATTGCCTACCATGACACGACGCGTTGTCACCCCCTTGCGGGAGACCGATGGACGGGTCCTCGCCGCCCCCCTCGCTGCGGTGCCGATCCTGCGGGCCGGACTCGGGATGTTGGAGCCAGTTGTCGAACTCTTCCCCGACGTCGCGGTGGGTTACGTCGGACTGGAGCGACACGAAGAGACGGCGATCGCCCGGAGCTACTACAGCAAGTTGCCCCCGCTGGAAGGACGCACCGCGCTCGTGCTCGACCCCATGCTCGCCACGGGTGGTTCGGCGGCGCAGGCGGTGTCGCTCGTGAAGGCCGCCGGGGCGGCGACGGTCGTCATGGTCTGCGTGGTGGCGGCGCCCGAGGGCGTCGCGCGCTTCGAATCGGCGCACCCCGGCACCCTCGTCGTGGCCGCCGCGTTGGACGAGGGGCTAGACGAGCGCAAGTACATCGTGCCGGGATTGGGCGACTTCGGCGACCGGCTTTACGGGACCGGGTAGGTCCTCCGGCCTAAAGCCGCATCCGCCTTCGGCCGCATCACGTCCAGTCGATAGGAAACATGGATTCAAACCCATACGCCAGTCCCGATTTCGCCCCCGGCTTCTATCCCAAGGACAAAACCTGGGGATTGATCGTGATGGTGCTTTCGTCGCTGGGCCTTTGTCTCGGCTCGGTGACCCTTCTCATCGGCGGAGCGATCGGGGTGTTCGGATCGGCCGCGGTTACCCGTGGCGGCAGTTCCGACTCCGATAGTCAAAATGCCGCGCTCGCGACGGGAGGCATCGGCGCCCTGATCGCCGTGATTGGAATTGCGATCGCGCTTTCATCGCTCATTCAAGTCGCGGGCGGATTTGGCATCATGCGGAGCCGGCGCTGGGGGTTCGTCCTGACCGGCGTACTCGCCGGAATCTCGCTCCTGCTCGGCCTCGCGAGTCTTCCGCACGGCATCATCCACATCGCGATCAACGCCGTCATCGGTTGGTACTGCTGGTCGCGTCTGTCGGGCAAAGACGGCCCGGCTCCGATGTAAGCAAAAGCTCTCGTAGCCGCCGACATTCCTCAGTTTCCACCGAGTTCTTGCCACCGCTCGCGCGTGAGGCACAGCAGAACGTCGTCCACGTAGTCGCCGTCGCACCAGTGTGCCTGAGGGAGCCGGCCATACTCCACGAAACCCACGCGCTTCAGCATCTTGAGGCTCGCCTCGTTCGGCGCGAAGACTTGCGACGTGAGCATTCGCAGTCCGCGCGCCCGAAAGGCATACCGAGCGCGGACTCTCGCGGCGTCGGTGCCATAGCCTTTTCGCCAGTGCTCTCGGGCGCCGAGGAGGGTGCCGCAGACCGCGCGGGCGTTCCTCTCGTCGATCTCCATGAGGCTCGAAGTGCCCAAATGAACGCCGTCGAGCGTCTCGACCGCGAACGCGATTTCGTCCTTCGGGTTGCCCTCGTGAAAGGCAAACCATGCCTCCTCGCCCGCGCGGGTCATGGGTCGGTTCGTGCCGCCGAGCCATCGGGTGACTTCCGGGTCGTTGATCCACCGAAGGCAGTTGTCCAGGTGCCGCGCGCGTTCGAGCGGCACTAGACGCACCTTCTCGCCTTCCCATCCGTAGCCCACCCGAGGATTGTGGACGTTTTCGCCTTTTCAGTGATAGAGTGAGGGGATGGACCAGAACGAGTACCCCGGCGCCAATGCGGCCGTCGGCGGCATCTACCCCAAAGACAAGACTTGGGGGATCGTGATCATCGTGCTCTCGGCTCTTGGCATCTGCCTGGGCTTGGCGGCAGGCGCAGGTGGCGCGCTCCTTGGTGCAGGCGGCGCGAGCGCCGCAATGGCGGGCGCCGGCGCGACCGCCGATGGACGCACGGCGGCCGCCGGACTCGGCGCGGCGGGCGGCCTTCTCGCGATCATCGGTTTCCTGATTGCAGCCGTCAGCGTCGCTCAGCTAATCGGTGGCGTCGGCATTATGAAGAGTGCGCGCTGGGGCTTCATGGTCACGGGCGGCTTCGCCGCACTGAGCATTCTCATGAATTTGACCCGCTTGCCCACGAGCATTATCGGCATCGCGATCAGCGGCGTGATCCTCTACTACTGTTACTCCCGCATAACGGGCAAAATCGGTCCGGTTCCCGCCTAGACGATGGACGATCCGCGACCTGCCGAGTACCCGCGCGAAAAAACCGCCGCGCGGGCGCGGCCCGCTTCCTATCCCAAGGACGGCAAGCTGGCCGTCTACATCGTCGTCGCGTCGATCGTCGGCTTGCTCCAAAATGGCTTCCGTGCGCTTGGCTTTGGCGTCGGTCTCGGCACCGTCGGCCAAGCCGGATCGATCGTGTTCACCGTCCTAATCGTGGTGCGCCTCGTCGGCGGTTTGGGGCTGATGCTCAGTCGCACGTGGGCCTTCATCGCGGTCTTGCTCCCATCCTTAGCGATTACCGCCTTGACCGTGCCCGGAATCTCAAGGGCAGGGTCGCCTCTCGCCTTCCTCTGGCTTCTGTTTAGCGTCTACGTCGCGATCTACTGCGTGGTGCGCTTGGTCGGTCTCGACGGTCCGCGTCCGCGGTAGGCGTCATCATAGAGGGCGTGAAGTTCGCCGAGCGCCTGCAGGCCGTTAAGGACAGAATCGCTCGGGCCTGCGAAAAGGCAACACGCGATCCGGCAACGGTAACCCTCATCGCGGTCTCGAAAACCTACCCGCTTGACGATGTAAAAGCGATATACGACCTCGGCCAGCGTCACTTTGGCGAGAGCCGGCTCCAGGAGGCACTGCCCAAAGTGGACGCGATGCCGAACGACGTGACGTGGCACTTCATCGGACGGCTTCAGTCGAACAAGGCGCGGCGGGCGGCGGAGATGTTCGACGTGATCCACACCCTTGAGAGCGATGCGCAGCTTCGTGAGATTGCGAAAGCGGGAAGGACGGTCGACGGCCTGGTAGAGGTAAATCTTGCGGAGGAGCGCGCCAAAGCCGGACTCCCTCTCGAAAACGGACCGGGGCTCGTCGAAAAGGTCGTACAATGTGCGAGCGTCCGTTTCCGAGGGCTAATGGCCATTGGACCGGCCGGGCTCCCCGACGAGGCCCTTCGTCCGCTTTATCGCGAACTGGCCGAGTCGAACGCCCGATTCGGGGGCGCCTGGCTCAGCCTCGGCATGAGCGGCGACCTGGAGGCGGCGATCGCCGAAGGGGCGACGCACGTGAGGGTGGGCACGGCGCTCTTCGGGGCGCGAACGCAATCATAGGTAGGACCATCAATCATGGAAGAGACGATGTTGGAAGAGAGGCCGGGCATCTTCGGTCGGATTTTCGGCCGGTTCACGCAGACGGAAATTATCGAGGTCGAGGAAGAGGCCATGCCCGAGAAGAACACGGCGCCGACGGGAATGCGGCGCGACTATCGTTACACCGTGACGGTTCGCCGCCAGATCACCTCGTTCGACGACGCGGTGGCCGCCGCCCACGGCCTGAAGCGAGGCGAGCAGCAAATCATCAATCTCACCGGCACCGAGCCGACGCTCCGGCAGAAGATCGTCGACTTTATGTCCGGCGTGAACTTCGCGCACGAAGGTACCTGGGAAGAGATCGGCGAATCGATCTACCTCGTCGTGCCGCAGAACGCGTACGTCGAAGTGGCTCCCGCCACGCCGCGCAGCAGCGCGATGCGAAACTAGGCGCCCACTTTTGGACCGCCGGTACGATGCCCCATGGACCGCTGGTCCATGGGGCATTCTTGCGCGTTTTGTACCCAATCGTTCTCTTTTTCGACTCCGCTCTGTCTACACTTTTTCCGCGGCCCGAGCCCTTCGGAATCCGCCGCTATCCTGCCCGAACCCATTCGGGCGTTCCGGCCTCACATCGACGTGAAGCCCAACGGGGTCCTCGAAAGTTGGCCTTGGGGAGATCGCCCCTTGGCGATGCAATCATCTGGCCGGTATCCTTTACGGGAGCCGGCCCTTTTCATGCCCATAATCGGCCGTGGACCTGCGGCAAGAGTTATGGCAACACGTGCGAGCCATTCCTTACGGCCGGGTTTCGAACTACGGCGCACTCGGCCAAGCCCTTTCCCGGCCAGTGAGCGGTGTGATTGTCGGCCGCTGGCTCAATGGAATTCCCGAAGACGTGCCCTGGTGGCGCGTCGTCGGACGTGACGGGCGGTTGCCCATCTGGAAGAAAGATTCTTCCCTCGAGGCGCTTCAAGCGGCGCGCCTCCAAGAAGAGGGCGTCGAAGTCGTGGATCGGGTGGTGGAACGTCGGTTCTTCGTCGAGCCGTAATGAGGTTTTCAAACGAAACCTAGAACCGCCAGAAACCGAATGAACCCTTGGCGAGTGAATCGGCACTCAAGGGAACGGTGACGGCGCTGGTTTGGGAAGGAATACCGCGAGGTTGGGACATGGATCGGGTGGTTCGGGACCACTACGACTCCGTGTACCGATTTTGCGCCCGCCGCATCGGCCCGACTCGCGCCGCCGACGCGGCGCAGGACACGTTCCTGACCGCCCAGCGGGCGATCCGCCGATTCCGCGGCGAGTCGTCGCTTCGTACCTGGCTCCTCGGCATCGCCCTCAATGAGTGTCGCCGCGCGATTCGGCGCGGCGGAACCGAGCCACTTCCCTTGGAGATCGACTTGGCCTGTCCGATCGCTCCCGACGAGACGTCGTTCGCCGATCGACAGGCCCTCGCCACCGCCCTCGCCCGGCTCAGCGTGGAGCACCGCGACGTGGTCATCCTTCACGAGCTTCAAGGACTCACCTATGAGGAGACCGCCGCCGTTTTGGCCGTCCCGGTCGGTACCGTGAAGAGCCGATTGCACCATGCGTTCGTCAATCTAAGAAGGGAGATGGGCGCTTGAACGACGATCTGAAAGCCTACGTGGATGGCGAACTGCCGCCGGACGCCGCCGAGCGAGTACGGGCCGCACTCGACGCCGACCCTTTCCTCCGGAAGGAAGCGGAGGCGCTACGTTCTCTTGGCGTGGCCCTTCGCGCTCTTCCCGAACCGGAACCCGTCGGGCAGGCGGCGACCCTAGCCGCCCTTTCCCAACGCCGACCGCTGTGGAGTAGCCCACTGATCCGCCTTTGGGGACCGGCCCTTGCCGGCTGCGCGGCGGTATTGCTGGTCGCCTCAAGTCTCGCCCGCCATTCGGTCGGTCCACCCATCGTGCCGGTCGTCCGATTGATCCCGGGGAATGCCGCGGCGGAAGCGACGATCCCGGCCGTCCGAAGGGAGGCGTTCATCCGGTACGTCCGTTCACTCGGTGGCGAGGTCCACCGCGACGGCGACGGGTTGCGTGCCTTCTATCCCCAGACTGCGCACGACGACGTCAAACGCCGCTTCCTCCTCCCCGGCGACCTTGCGTGGCCCACCGACGGCTTGCGGATCCGCTTAACGCCCTGAGCGCACGTAGACTCGGTAGCCAAAAGGCGGAAGCTCGATCGTCGGCCCAAGGCGGACGGGACGCCCCGACAGTCCGTCGCGCCAGGTTCCCGAGGAAACCGAGACGGAAGTCGCGTGGTCCCTCACGTTCGCCACGACGAGCGCTTCGTCGCCGCCCGACCGGCGACGGAAGGCGACGGCGTCCGAGGTCGAGAAGTCGACCGTCGCGCCCTCGCGGAGCGCGGCGTGCGACCGCCTCAAGGCAAGGAGGCTTCCCAGCCATGTCCTCTCCGCAGGATTGGAGAACCAATCGACCGACGTTCGGTCAAAAATCGGGATCCGTTTTGGCCACGCGACCTCTTGTCCTTCGTACACCAGGGGCGTTCCCCCGCCGTAAAAGGCGGTGACGACGGTCGCCGCCCGGACGCCCGCGGTCGTTCGGAAGAAGTCGGTCGGCGTTCCTTCCCAGGCGTCCTTATCGTGGTTCGTCACAAAGCGCAGGTGACGCCCGCCGTTTCTCGCTTCTTGTGCCGCGGCGCCCGCGAGGTTCGACGCCTTCTCGCCCTTGAAGACCGCCTTGAGCCGGTCGTAAAAGGGCCAGCCATACTCTAGGTCAAAACCGGAGGCGGCATTCTCCTTACGAAAGCCTTCCGCCAGCATCAGAAGCGGCCTCGGCGAGGCGGCGCGTAGCCGCGCAATCGCCTGCTTCCAGAAGTCGGCGGGGACCCAGTCGGCGGTGTCGCAACGGAAACCGTCGATCCCGAAGCGATCGACCCAGCCTTTCATCGCGTCGATCATCGCGGTGCGGAGGGCGGGTTTGTCGTAGTTCAGGTCGGCGACGTCGTTCCAGTTCGTGCCCGCCGGGATGGTGATGTTCCCCTTCGCGTCGTGGGTGTACCAATCGGGATGCGACTTGATCCAGGGATTGTCCCAAGCCGTGTGGTTAGCGACCCAATCGAGAATCACCGCCATCTTCCGCCGGTGAGCTTCGTCGATCAGGCGACGCAGTTCGGCGGGAGTGCCGAACTCCGGGTTGACCATATCGTAATCCGCGGTGGCGTAGGGCGACCCAAGGCCTCCGGCCGAGCGAACCTTTCCGACCGGCTGAACCGGCATGAGCCAAAGGACGTTCACGCCGAGAGCTTGAATCGAGCCGAGCCGACTCGTGAGAGCGACAAAGCCGCCCCGAGGACCTTCCGCCCGGAGGTTCGCTTCATAAACGACGACTTTTAAAAGCGGCGGTAGAAGCATAGGAATTAAGGGCCGGTCTTCGGCGCGCCGTTCGCCGGAGCGGTGGTTCCCGCGTTCTTATCTTTGTAACCCGTCTTGTCCTCGATCTCCTTGATGCGTGCCGCCTTTGCTTGCGCGTTCATCGGAGCCGCTTTAATGTAGTTGATCTGGTCCTGCGGCGGAATCTTATCGAGCGCATTCTTTAGGTCGCCGTCGTCCATCGGTTTAGGGGCCATCCCAACGCTGCATCCGGCGAGAGCGAGGGCAGCAAGCCCTAGGATCGAAACATACTTCACGTTCATTTTCTTTTAGGGGTGGTGGCCCGATCCCATCCTCGGGCCTGTCAATCGGGTCGTCTATTGATTGTCCGCGCTGGCGTGATTGGTGCCCCACCAGGTCCAGCTCTTACCGTTGCAGGCGCCGCCGTTACCTGCCCAAGCGTTATCCGGAACCGTCAATCCTTCTCCGTCGCCGCCACTACAATTGTTATAGTTCGTGTTATCCGAGGTAAGGCCGGGCAGCAGCTTATTGAACGGATACGATTTGGCATGACCGTCCAAGTGCGATGCATTCGCCTGTCCGTTGAAGTACGTAAACTTAGCGCCCCAGTAAGGCACCTGGTTGTTGCCGGGATATTGCAGACCGGAAATAGGATAGTCGACCCAAAGAACCACCTTCGAGACGCTCGTGAAGGACAATCCACCATAGCCCGGCCCGATTCCCGTCATGCCAAGGCCACCCGCGCCCCCGCTCGTCGTGTTCGGAGCAGGCTCGTAGTAGTTACTCACACCACCGCAACCGTCCTGGTAGCCAAAAAGATACTTGTTGATCTCATAATCCAACGGCACATAAATGTCGTTGTAGTATTTACTCTGCCCTGCCGTCGAGACGCCGAGTCCAACGCACGTGTCGTTCGGATTAGTGATGTTGCCGTTGGCCAGGCCACCGTTTGCCGCCTGCTTGCGCTGAATCGTGC
>CAXUKB010000093.1:0-14650 GCA_964251345.1 uncultured Fimbriimonas sp.
GCTCTGCGCCCTCGCGCTTCGCCAGGAGCCGAGCAGCCCTCGGGGGAAACTGCTCCTAGGGACGATCCATGTCATGCGAGGACGACATGGCGACGCCGAGCCCTTGTTGCGGGAGGTCGTCGAGGAGCGCGCCTGTCCTCCATCGGCGTCGCTCTGGCTTTCGCGCGCGCTCCGCAGCCTTGGACGATCGTCGGAAGCGCTCGATTATGCGATCCTGGCTATCGACCGACTTCCGGGCGACCCCGGCGCGTTGTTTCAGCTCGGCCTGTGCCGCTTGGATGCGAGGCAGTTCACGGACGCAATACGATGCTTCGAAGCCGGACTCGAACGTGATCCGAACGCGCCCCAACTTCACTTGGGACTTGGCAAGGCATTTCAGGGGTGCAGACGGGGAAAAGAGGCGGTCGAAGCCTTCCGTCGTGCTTTAGATCTCTCACCCAACTCCCTTTCCGCCCTTTCGAGTCTATGTGAGTCGCTGATCGAAGAGGGCGACGCCGACGAAGCGGTCGAGTGCGCGAGACGCCTCCTCCAACGGCAGGGTAACGTCGCGGAGGCTCACCTCCGACTCGCCGAGGCGCTCGTCCTCAAGGAAGACCTCGCGGCCGCAGAGGCGCACGCCCACCAAGCAAAGCGGCTCGCCCCACAGTCGGGCCAAGCGGCCTACTTGCTAGGATCGATTCTTCGTCAGCGCGGTCACGAGACTGCCGCCGAAATCGAATTCCAGCGTTCCATCGAATTGCAGCCGGAGCAGGGCGCCGCCTATTCGGCCCTCGCCTTCGGGCGCAAGTCGCACGACGTCGTCTTCGTTCAGAGAATGCGGAAGCTTATTGATGACGTGCGGTTGACACCGTCCGCGATGAGCGAGCTTCAATATGCCTTGGGAAGGTGCGCCGAAGACATGGGAGATTACGAGGGGGCGATGCGCCACTTCGACGCGGCCAATGAATGGGCCGCCGACCACAAGCTAGATGGTCGACGCTTTGACCAGGCGCTCTACGCCCGCCGAATCGAAGATGCGATTGCGACATTAGACGGCCCCTTCGTACGGAGATACGAATCGCAAGGGCTATCGAGTTCGTTGCCCATCTTCGTCGTCGGAATGATCCGATCAGGAACGACGCTGATGGAGCAGATCTTGTCGTGCCATCCGGAAGTGGGTGCGGCTGGAGAACAACCTTTCTGGCTCTCTCACCGAAACTTCGCCCTCGGCCGCGCGGGACCGCTCCTTGACATGGATAAGCTGCGGCGGCTCGGCGACCAGTATCTGGCGATTCTCAACAGAATCGCGCCCGGAAAGGAGCGCGTGGTCGACAAGATGCCCGACAATTATCTTGAGCTTCCGACACTTCACCTCGCTTTTCCCAATGCGAAGATCGTCCATCTGATCCGCCATCCGATCGATACTTGTATCTCCATCTATACGACGCCGAACCGCCTCGGAATCGAATGGATTCATCGTAAGGAGGACATCGTGTTCGTCTACCGGCAGTATCAGCGGATTGTCGAAGCGTGGCGGCGCCTTCTCCCTGAAGGAACGATGCTGGACGTCAGTTATGAGGATCTCGTTAGGGATCAGGAGCGCGTCACCCGCAAAATTGTCGCTTTCTGCGGCCTGGAGTGGAACGACGCCTGCCTACGACCCGAGCGAAATCGTCGGCCCGTCGCGACGCCTAGCGTGTCGCAAGTACATCAGCCGATCTACACGACGTCTGTCGATCGATGGCGTCGGTACGAGCCTTGGCTGGGCACCTTCGCGGATCTGCTTCACAACTACGAAACACCGTAGAGAGCGCCGCACGGGAGCCCATCGAACGCACGGCTCTTACGCTAACGCATTGCCGTACCCGGCGCGGCGATCGCGATCTCGGCGGCCGCCTCCGTATCGGGATCGCGATGAAGTCGGCTAAGGCCGGCTCGAAGGAAGGTGCTGACAAGCAGCACAATGGCCATAAGACCTCCGCCCAACGCAAACGCAAACGGAACCCCGCCATGAAATGGCATCGCGGGGTTGCCCTTCGTCGCACGAGCGATCTGACCCAGCATTAGGACTCCGAAGGGAGAGAGGCCATTGAGCGCCCAAACGTGCATCGCCAGCACGCGGCCGTGCAGACGCTCGGGGGCGAGCGTCTGAAACAGGGCGTTCGTCGTGTTCAATTGCATGATGCCGCCCGCGCCCGCCATCGCGAGTAAGGGATAAGCGACCCAAACTCGGTCGGTGAAGGCAAGACCGAGAAGCCCGGCCGCGATCATCGCGATCGACAAGCGAATGAGCAGACCTTTCCGCCGACTGTTCGCGAGCTGCGTCACGACGAGAAGGCCGCAGAACGCGCCGACCCCGATCGACACCCCGGCCCCAGCGTAGATCCGGGCGTCATCGGCGGCGTTGCCGTGCGCAAGGATGTCGAGCGCGTACGCAGGCAACAGTGCGGCATATGAAAGGCCGAAGAGGGCGGTGGCGAGCTCGAGAAGCCAGAGGGTGCGAAGGCGTACGTCCCGAATCGCGTAGAGCGCACCCTCGATAACGAGGTCCTTGATCGATCCCTGCGTCCGGTGCGTGGGACTGAGGTCGGCCTTGATGGAGCGGATCGAACCGACGAGCGCGAGATAGCTGATCCCGTCGGTGAGATAGCAACCGAAAACGCCCACCACGCTGAGGATGAGGCCTCCGATCGCCTGCCCGGCGATCCGGGCAATGTTGAACGTCATCGCGTTCACCGGAACGGCGGCGGCGAGGTCTTCGGTCGGCACGACCCGGCTCACAATGCTCTGCCGCGTCGGCATTTCGACGCACGCGATGAGGCCGTTGAGGACGGCGATCACGATGATCTGCCAGTACTGGACGAAGTGCCAGTAGGTCGCCGCCGCCATGTACAGCGAGTCGATGCCGAACAGAAGCTGGGCCAGGATGAGGACCCGGCGCTTGTCGAACCGGTCCGCGAAAGATCCGGCGACGAGGCCGAACGTGAAGATCGGAATGCTCCAGACGAACGGGATGAGGGCCAGTTTGGCCTCGTCGCCCGTCAGCCGATAGACGAAGTACCCTTGGGCGAGATTCGAGATTTGTCCGCCCGTAAACGAGACGAAGGCGCCGATCCAGAGAATGCGGAAGTCGCGATATTGAAGGACGCGGAAGAGCGGAGACCTCTCGGCGAGAGTCACTCGGCACCGTCTCCGATCTTCATCCTTAAAGCCTACCTGCGTCGGTCATAATAGCCCCCGGTGTCGGAGTTCAAGGAACGGATCGACGCGCTGGCCGCGCTGATGGAGGAGTATCGCCTGACGGAGGCGGTGCTGGAGGACGGACCTTTCCGGGTCGCTTTCCGTCGTAACGCTTTGCCTTCCGTCGGCATGGTCGCGGCGACCCCGGTTGCGGGTGGCGAGGCCTTCGAGCCGATCGATGAGACGGAGTCCGCACCAACCGCCGCCGCTCCGCTGGGAACGCCGGTCTCGACGCCGATGGCGGGAATCTTCTACGACGCGCCGAGTCCCACTTCCCCGCCTTTCGTCAAGGAAGGCGACACCGTGATCGCCGGCCAAGTGGTGGGTCTCATCGAGGCGATGAAAGTGTTTAGCGAGATCCCTTCGCCCGTGAGTGGCACCGTGCGCAAACTCGTCGCTGAGGCGGGCGCGATCGTCGGTGTGGGCGACACGCTTCTGCTCATCGGATAGTTCGTCTCGCCTTTGCTTGACGCGAATCGTATCGTTAAGGCTTAAGAGCAGCGTAACCCTACGGATCTCGCTGCTTGAAATAACAAGGTCAAGGTTTCAGCTTTGCGCCGAACGCGCATGCGAATCGAACCCTCTCTACTCTCACCAATCCATCTTTCAGCAGTTCGATCCGCTCCTCCGACTTTTGGGCGATCGGGCGTTCTGCGCTCAAAATTACAACGCGACACACCAGAACTGGTCGGTCGCGTTCCACAATCATGCCAGATGCCTGACCCGAACCCTCGCCCGACTCCCGACGGTCGCGTCGATCGATGGAAGAAGCTCTGGGGCACTCCCCGTCCCCTCAGCGTTCGTGAGACCGAGGATACGTTCGACGAATTCCGCGAGTCGTTCGTCCCGGGCCACATGCATAAGCGTTTTTTGAAGACGTTTGGCGTACCGAAAGCGGCCTTTGGTAATCGCTACTTCGTCGATGAGGCGGCGTTTCGAAACTGGGACACCCGGCTAAACCAGATCCTGCCCGCCGACGTAGCGGACGTGGAAGTGGAGGTCGTTTACGGCTCGCCGGATGCGATCGAGGGATGGCGCCTCCGGGGGGAGACGCGCCGTTCTCTGCGCGACGTCTTTATCGACGACTGGTTCGGCGCTTGCGCGATCGTTCGGGCCGGAAGCACCACGCTCTACCTCTTCATCGAGCCGAAGATACGTGGTGTGCTCGTCAGAGTCGTAAAGCAGGACGTCGAGGCGTAGGTCCAAAGACCTATGCCTCGTCTAGGCGCGCCCTACCATAGCGTATGCGACGTTCTCGAGCAAGCGCCTGGGTCGCGGGTACTTTCCTTCTCGCTCTCGTCTGCGGCCCTGCCGTCGGCGCTTTGTCGCAGCGACCGGAGCGGCCGTATGGATTTATCGGGACCGATCATCCCATCGACATGTGGCGAGACGGTCGAAGCCAGTGGGCCTATTACGGTTCGGGGTTCGAGCCGTCCTCCAACTTGGCTCAGAAGGCCCGCGCGGCCCTGGGTCCTCTCGGTTTTACGGAGGATCGCTCAGAAAAACCTTGGTACCGATTCGTCAAAGGCGACGAGGAGGTTGTAGTCTGCGATCATAGCGAGTTCGCCGTGAACGGAGTTTCGCTGGGCACAAGCAGACTGGTACACAATCGAATGCAAGAGACGACACAGAATTACGCCTGCGTCCTCGTTAAAAACGGACCGGGCACCCACGAATCGACCACGCTGTTCCAGGTCAAGAAGATCTTGCACGGCTGGTGACCATGCCTCTCCACTGCCGAGCGAAGAGTCGCATCTCGGTTTCGAAACTCAGCCGCTTGAGATCGGTTGGACAAAGGGATTTGGGGAGCTTGGCACGGTTAGCAAGCGATCGTCTTGCGATCGGTCTCGGCACGATCCGTAGGAGGATGGTCCCAGTTGCGGTGTCCCCTCCTGAGTCCGTCCTTTCGGTAGGGAATCACGGCATGGATGCTCTCGTTGCGCAGGCAAGTGTTTAGAGAGCGGCGCGGCAACCATCGACGCTCCCAAAACGACAAGCCAGCAGGAAGGACTTTGCCCGAGTGCTTCTAAAACTGCCTTCTAATGGACCGCCCCTAACGCGATGCGCGCTTCGTGCCCCTTCCCTTGGGTCAGCGATTTGAGCGTGATGATGAGATCCTGCGGCCTGGCGTCGGACGCGGCCGAGAAGCAGATCTTAAAGTTGATCGCGCTCCCCGGAAGAATGGGGCGGCTGTTGAAGCTTGGGCTTGGAATGTCGAAGACGATCCAGGGATAGTTCGAACCCGAGGTGTCCGCGATCGACGTTTTGTTGTCGATTGGATTCCAATCGAACTGTTGATTCTCGTGCGTTCCGTTCTTTACGGTGCAGTCGGCCACGTAGAGGGTGTAACCCGGCTTCGGGGTGAACGTGCCATCGTTGTAGTCGGCGATGGCGCCGGAGATCGAGTAGTCCGTCGAGGTCTTCGAAACAATGTGATATTGGTCGACCCTCTCGAAGTCATGGACGGTCAGCCGCCACGAGCCGTCGAAGACGGTGTCGCCGATCTTCCCGCGAAGGCCGTCCACCTGGTTCGCGCCGCCCGCCTCGACGAGTTCCAATCGACTTCCCGACTTCTGGACGGTCAGTCCCTGGGCTCTGGCCACGTCGCGCACCGGCACCCACGCTTCGCCATCGATCATTCGAACTCTCGAACTAGCCACCTTTCCGTTGACGATCAGGGAAAGGGTCTGCCACTTTCCGACCGCGAGGGCGGCAACGCCCAACGCTCCACACACGATAACTGCTTGAAACTTCATCTCTCATTCCCCAGAAGGAACCAAACAAACTTATTTTGCCTCAGATCCGCGCTAGATGTCCCAAAGCAGGCGGCAGAAGATCTGTGCGGTCGGTGCGCGTTTCGTTTTTTATCCTCAAGGTTTCTTCAATCGACGAGGGCGGCAATCATCGGAAGATCGCGGACGGGGACGATTCTTGAAGTATTCACGTCGCCTCGGACGGCCTTGCCACCAGGGGTCGCCCATTTAGATCGCATGCGGGATGGATCTTCGTGCCCCTTTCACCCCGGCTTCATCCGGAGGCACGATCCTCATACTCGCCTTCACGCCCCCGCCGCGTGGCGGTGCGCGCGGATGGAACTGCCGTCGACGCACACAAGCATCGGCGCTTCGATCGGGATTTCCCACGACCTGCGCCGCACTTTCGGCACTCGCATCGCTTAGACCGGGCGATCCTGCAACGACGCAGAAGCTGCTCGATCACGCCGATGCGTCGACGTCGTCGCGGAGCAAGGGGAGATGGAGAGTCACGCCGAAATCGGTGGACGAACGGGTACCCGGATTGGACGAAGAGGAGGAGAGCGTCGCTCAAGAGCATTTCGTTGAGGCCGATCAGAGAGGATTCGGCTTCCCAATCGACGACGACGACGTGAACGACAGGTTTGTGAAGTCCGTCAGGATGACCGCCATCGTGAGAAGGGCATTCTTTTGTTAGATGCTGGAACTCTGCACGCCTCCATCGACGCGGTCGGCGTATATTAGCGGTCATGAGAATCGCTCAAATAGTGCTTGAGGCAACGAAATGCGGTTTCTCGGCTTCCGCTCAGATCGAGAGCGCCCACGGCCCGAACGAGCGACTTTGGTACGAGGCAAGTCGATCGCCCGTGCTGCCCACGCCGGAGATGGTCGCGAGCGCCTTCGTCGCGGCTTGCCTGCCGACGGCCGTCTGGTGGGAGGACGACCTCCATGTCGACTCACCCGTCGATGCCGATTTCCTCTTCCGTCTGCCGCGCCTCGCCCGGGGGCTTGCCCGCCTGCACGCCCGAAAACGAGCGACGATCGTCCACGCAACGGGCATCTCCTCAGAACCTAGACCGAACCGCGTCGTCGGAATGTCCTTCACCGGTGGGGTCGACAGTTTCTACACGCTCCGCGACAACCTAGATCCGAAGGGCGTGACACCGGTTCGGGCGCTCGTGACCGGCTTGGGGCTCGACCTAAAGGTGGACGACATCGAGAGCCACCGCGCGCTCCTCGAACGCCTGGAGAACGTTTCTCGCGAGTACGACCTCGACCACTATGCGATCCGCACCAACTTTCGGGACCTGTTCGACCCCTATTCCGACCCGGGGCTCGTTTCGCAGGGCTCCTGTCTCGTCGCCTTCGCGTTTCTGCTCTCCGGCAGCCTTAAAGCCTATCTAATTCCCTCCACCTATCCTATCGACTGGCTTATCCCTTACAGCTCCCACGCGCTGACGGACGGCGCTTGGATATCGCGGCCGATCATGACGATCAGCGACGGCTGGGACCGTCACCGGAACGAGAAGCTCGCTACGCTCGTAGACTGGCCCCTCGCGATGCGCGAGCTTCACGTCTGCACGGAGAAAAAGAGCGCGACCAACTGTGGACGTTGCGAGAAGTGCGTTCGTACGATGGCGATCTTGGCGGTTAACGGCGTGCTCGACTCGCCCGCTTTCCCCCGTCTCGAGCCCGAAGCGATCGAGCGCCTCCGCGTTCGGAAACGCATCCTGCTCCGCTCATGGGGACTGATCGTTCGCCAAGCGCGACAGAATCCCGATAATGCCTGGATCGCCCGATCCGCCGCCCGGATGGTGCTGCGAATGAGAGTTCGCACCGTTCTCCGCCGCCACCGAGAAAAGGCTAAAGAACGTCGTCGTTGGCCGCATCGACGATTCGAGTAAGAGCGTTCAACAAAGATACCGATCCCGTATTTTCGGCGGAGAGACGAGCCGAAAACCTGGGCGATAGCGGCGTTAGGCCAAAGTGACAATAGGCCTGCCCACCTGCACGATGGTGGCGGCTGAGCCGAACAGCCTCGTCGCCGACATACACGATTGTACGCCGGTGATCCTCACGACCAAGGACGCGAGCAATTGGATAGACGTCTCGGCGAACGCGGGCGGATTGCACGGTCTGCTCGTTCCCTGCCCGCCCAAGTAGATGAGCGTCGAAGACGCGGCCGGTCGGCGGCAAGAATCCTAAGAAGGAAGAGCCGGGGCTCTTCTAGCCTCGGGGAAGGTAGACGCATCGCTACCGCGCATCTCGTAGTGACTACGAAATCCCAGGGGGTTCGCCCCCTAGGGCTTTTGAAGTGGTGGACCGTGAAGGGCTCGAACCTTCGACCCGCTGATTAAGAGTTGAACGCAGGGGGTCGATGGAGGGCGATAGAATGGGGTGGCGAAGCTAAACCGCCCCATAGAAGCCGATGCAACCATGAAAGGCAACCAACGGCCGGGGTACGCCGGGTGGAAGTGACGCACGGCTGTATGCTGACTTGGTGATCGTCCTCGGCCTCACGAACGACGAAAAGGGAGCGCAACTCGAGCAGCTAACCGTCCGGCTCTTCCAGGACATCGGCTACCGCTCGTTGACCACAAACCTGGTGAACGCCGGCGCCTCAGAGGTGGACGTGGCGGGCACCTTCGTCACGCCGATCCCGGGCGGAGGCGGCCCCGAGACCGACCTCATCGGGGAGTGCAAAGCGCTACGTCGGCGCCTCAACATGGACGAGTGGCAAAAGCTCCTCGGTAAGCTTTTCGTGGCCCGGCTGAAAAGGCAGAACACGATCGCGGTGCTCGTGTCCTTGAACGGCTTTAACGGCAACGTCATCGCCGCGCATCGAGACGTGGACCGTGATCTGCCGCGGGTCGTGTTCCTCTTCGACCGCGACAAGGTCGAGGGGCTCGCGGCAAAGCGTTACGGCTCCGCGGTGCGCGAGACGGTGGAGGCGGGACTCCGGCGCCTTACGCGCTCGAAGGTCGTTGATCTGAACCTCGCTTACCACGGGGACGCTGTGTTCTGGCTCGCCGAGCTCAGCGGAGGTCGATTCGCTCTGCTGGACAAGTCGGGCGCCCCAATGGCCGGCGAGGAGCGAGAGACGATCGACGCACTCGTGAAGACGGAAATCGGGTCGGCGGAGCTCGTCGACCTACAGGCCGAACATCGGTCATTGGAGCGACAGGCGATCACCTCGCGAGCCCAACTCGCCAAACTGTTCGATGCGGGCGGTTCGTGCTCGGTCGACGACCTGACAGTCGACCCCGAGTTTTCGCCTGCCGAGCATCGGGGCGGATTGGAAATGCTCGTCAGCCAAGGTCTCGTGAGCGTCGGAGCGGACCACGCCTCACTCTCCTTCATCAATGCCAACGAGCGACCGTCCGCGTTTCACCGAACGGTGGCCTACTTTGCCACTGGAAAGGCGACGATCGCGTCCTTTCGCCAGCTCTTCGACTCGCAGCTCTACGAGGAGTCCATCGACGAGGCTTATGCGGCTTACGCTTGCCACGTTCAGGGCGACGTCCCAATTCCACCCGATCGGATCCCCGACCTCGTGTTCTGGCTGAGGCTATCGCCGACGGCCATGCTCCACGCGCTGTTGCCCGACCCTCTGATCGTCAATCACCGGACGGACGAGAACCCGAAGGCGCCGATGATCGATGAAAACGACGTCGTGTACCTCTTCGAGAAAATGTTCTCGCTGTTCTTGGAGGACCTCCGAAACCCGAACCTTGGTCGGTTCCACCACAACAAAGGAATCTTCGAGGTCGACACCAGGACGCAGCTCGTCATCAAGGCGCCCGGCGGAACGGCTCACCAGGTGAGATCGTTTCGTCGGGACACCTCCTGCGATGGGCATTTCGGGCTCTTGACGTCGATCCGCAATCCCGAAGACCTCATCGGACCCGAGTGGGAGGACGACTTCTTTCTGCCTGAGGACGAACCCGTGAACTCCATTGAGCCCTAACCTGGCGCAATCATCGAGCTGAGGGCTGCACCCTACGGGCTTCCGAGAGCGGTCGTCCTGTCCAGTCCTGCCCGGTCCTCCAGCACATCGCGCTCCGCGACGTAGAGGGTGCGGGAGAACCCCATTAATTCATCGACGCCGACTTGCCTCGAGCACATGGGGCACTCCCTCGACCGAGGCGACGGCCAACCGGGGGGCGCGGCGGTGAACATCAGGAACTACACGGCCCAAGTGCCCGACGCTTGCGCGATGCTCCGGCGGGAGATCGAGCGGGTCACTGCGGAGCGCTGAGCATTCGCCTGAGGGCCCGGCTTATGTCGCGCCGGAGGAACGAGAGCCAGCAACGGAGCGATGACGACACGCACGAGCGTGTCGTCGCGCAACTCCCGAGGTGGTAACCCCGATGGAGATTGCGACAACACTGGGGGCCTAAAGGTCTTCGTTGCACCTTATGATCCAAATCTCTGATTTGACGCTATGGTCGAAGTCTATTCTGGAGCATCGGCTCGACGATCCACCCCGATTTGTTCACAGCCTTCAGTATCTCCAGATACACCGGCAAAGTGCACGTCGGATCGAGGATCGTGACGAGCGCCACGACACGCGAAGGCTGCGTCAGATTCACCCCTGCTCGGGTCGTTACAGAGAGGAACATGCCCCAACCGTCGGCGCTGGTTCCGATCGGCATCGAACGCCGGTAGCCTTTTCGAGGCGACCACTTCCCGCCGTCCTTGATGAGCGCGGCTTCGCGGGCGTTCCCACCGCGCCTTTCTGGAGGGACCTGGCTCGTTATGCACCCGTTTTCGTCCACGTGGCCGACGCTGATGCTGGCGTCCGTTCCAATGTACTCGGCTCCGCGCTGACCGTCGAGAAGGGGCTCCGCAACGAGCGTCACGACCCAGTTGGCCTTTAGCTTGCCATCGTGTACGAGGCACTCGGGAATGGGGAAAGCGATCTTGCTTAGGTCCTTACCTAATGGAACCTTTAGATCGAACACGAGCGTTCCCTCGTGCTCCTTGCACTCGATCGCCTCATCAGGCCCCGTCGGAACCCCAAAGCCCAGGAAATCGCGGTAGGAGTCGGAAGCCTTTCCCGTTCGCTTTAACGAGGCGCTGTGCAAGAGGAGAGCCGTCGCGAGTTGTCGGTCCCCGGTCTCTTGCATTAAGTGGGCGAAGATGCCTGAGACGATGGGCGTTGAGAAGCTCGTGCCAACCGACTCGCACGTTCCGCCGTAGCGATCGAGCGAGATCACGCCAACTTGGGCGTACCTCCCGTTCGTGTCCATATTGCCACCGTAGTGTGCGACGTCTGGCTTCGGGATGTACATGGCTCCAGGACCCCGTCGGGCGAATGGCGAGGGCTCCTCGCTCTTCGCCGCGCTGCCCGAACGATGGACATGGGCGATCGATCCGACGACGATCGCGTTCACCGAATCCGACGGCGACGTGATACGATCCCTTCCTCCGCAGTCCTGGCCAGGCGACGAGCGCGGCAGACGAGTGAAGCGGTCCATGTAATTGCCAGCTGCAACGACGAACTGGACGTCGAACTCGTCCTGAATTGAGTCCATGACGATCGCGAGGTCGGAGAACGCGCCGCTCTGGCAAGGCGTTCCTGTCGAAAGAGAGAGGTTGAACACCTTGACGTCCGGATTGCGCGCGATCGTTAGCCGTAGCCGGCGGATCAAGTCCTGCTCGGAGAGCGGCCTTCCCTTTTCAAAGATGGGCGCGTCGACGAGCTTGCAAGGTGCGAGGGGAAATCTCGGATCGTCATGGTTCAGCGCTCGTCCGAACACCAGCATCCCAGCGACGAAGGTACCGTGGTCGTTTTCGACCAACTCCGGGGGACGGAAGCGCTCTCGACCGACCACCCAGGGGTTCAGGTGCCGATTGCTCGGGTCGATGCCGTCGTCGATGACCGCCACGACGGGATAGTCGACGTCCGGATCTGGAGCCATAAGGGAGAGTCCCCCTTCCCAGGAGACAGGCGTCGCCATCGTCCGAACCGGTGCATAGGTTGGAAAGCCCTCTAGGCTCTGCATACCGACGAACCCCCGAAGGGCATCCAGGTCTTCGATCTGGCCCTGGACCTCGTAGACGAAGAGGCCCGGCGCGTAGTCCAGTTCTAGGAGTGCCAAGCCGGACTCCTGCGCGACCGCTTGGAACACCGCCCGCACTCGCTCGTTGCGAGCGGTGTTCCGGTGGTTAAAGAGCTTGACCTTGCGCACGACGGGCTCGGGCGTCTCCAAGATCGGTAGGTCGCCCGTGTCGAAGATTGGAAGAACCGGCTCGAACCGCTCGATCGTCGAGAGGTTCGCACGCAATTTGTTCGATATTGCATCGTGCGCCCGCTCCTTCAGTCGGCGGAGGCCGGCTGGGCTGGCACTGACGTATATCTCACCGAGCGACTGCGATCCGATCAGCGGGCACGTCCGTTCGTCGAAGAGCTGAGTGGGGCGGTGCGACTTTGCGATGGCGGCCTCCTTGAGGACCACACGCGCGACTGCGGGAAGCGTCGGATTGCTCTCAAAGGACGAGCGGAATTCCTGAATCGCCAGATCGACTCCCGCGAGCAACGTTGAACGCGACACCTCCCAGTCGCCGTGGATCTCCGTCTTGCCGCCGCCATGCTTCGGACGATAGTCTCGTTCCTCTGGCAGGACTCTCTGAAGCGGTCGGATGATGTCTCGTCTCATTTCGCCTTCGATGCCTTGCGCTTATTGAAGGCCGCGCCAACGCTGATCCCAGTCAGGAGGGCCGTGTCTCGAACAGTCAGCCCCGGGCATTTGCACCGGGCGTCTTCCAGCCTTTCCTCAAGTGTTGAGTCGTGCGTGCCAAACCGTTCCTTAAGCACGCGCAGGCCGACGTCGCTTACGCGCACGGGCCGATCCTGAATTATTGCGAGACGGCGTACGCTTTCGCACATCGTCTTGATGTCGGCCCCGGACGCCCCTTCTGTCACGCGCGAAAGGAGCGTCGCCTCCTTGCGCTCGATCGCCCCGGCCATAAACAGGGAGAACATCGTCATGCGTTCCTCGGCGCCGGGAGGGGCAAAGCGCAGCTTGAACGCGAAGCGCCTTCCGACGGCCGGATCAAGCAGATGGTCGTGGTTGGTCGCAGCCAGCAGAATCGTCGAAGGCGGCAGGGCGTCGAGGTTCTGGAGCAGAGCTACGACGACCCTCTTGAGCTCCCCAAGCTCGTGCTGGTCGTCGCGCATCTTAGCCAACGCGTCGAACTCGTCCAGGAAGAGGACGCACGGCTTGCTCGAGGCGTAGGCGCAGAGCTGACGAAGGTTCTTGGCAGTGGATCCGAGATAGCTTGAGATCAGCGTGTCCGAGCGGGCAGTAACCAATGGTAAACCGAGCTCGTGCGAGATGAACTTCGCGGTTTCCGTCTTGCCGCATCCGGGCGGGCCGCTCATTAGCAGCGAGGTGCCTCCGTTGAGGCCATGAGCCTCCAGCCTATCGGCACCCGCCGCGAACGTCAGAAACTCAGAGACGACCTCGCTGAGCCGCTCGCTCACGACGATAACAGGCGCTACGACGATCTCCTCCTCGTCCGCAACCGAGAACCTCGACTCCGGATCCAATGGAACGCTCGAGGGCCTCGTTAGTGGCGCAGCTTTTGCTGTGGCGAGACCCTTCGCCGGCGCGACGCGAAGCTCTCGGCGCAGGTCCACGGCCTGCTCCGTCTGCCCGCCCGCCTCCATGCTCTCCGCGAGCACTTCGACATACGCACGCGCACGCTTCGAGTCCCCCGCGATCGCGGCTTTCACCACAGACAAGAAGGCGTCCCAGTGTTCCATTCATGAACATAGTAGCCGGTTTCTATGGTATTTCGCCATTGCGAGTGAACAAGATCGCTCGTTTTTCTCGTATGGCGGTGATTATATTGAACATGCTATCGCTCGGCTTGGCTTGCCGCGTTCGCGCTGAGATACCGCGTGACCAGGCGACGTCGCACATCTCGACCGGGGCAACGGACGATTTGGCGAACCAACGACAGGACGGGCACACTCCTGCCTCGCGGTGTAGGCACCCCGATGGGGTACGTCTGGCGTACCTCATCATTGGTCACATCCCCATGCCTCTCGTTCCTCGATTACCTCGCGCTGGGCCACCGCGAGCTCAAGCGTGAGCCGGACGTACTCTTCGACGTCGTACCGCATCGAGTCGCAGAACCGGTCGAACCGCGCGCGGACGTCGCGCTCCCGCCGCTCGATGTTCCGAAGGTAGGCGTCATTGCTCGGCGCGACGGTGGTCCCGTGCGCCAGCTCGGAGTGGACGGGCGGCAGGTTCGGCTCCGGTTCGTTTTCCCCATCCATGAGCGGCCATAAGACGGGCCGGCCGAAGAAGAAGCCGTCGACAAACTTCATCGCCTACCCTCGCTCGCACGGCTCATGGACGCCAGCACTCCAGGCTTCCATGCTGCTGCGTCACCGCCCCGAACGCCGATTACCGCCATGCGGAGAGTCCGCTCGAAAGCTAGGCACGACGGGCAGACGCCCGCCTCGCGGTGAAGGCACCGCGAAGGGGTATGCCAGACATACCCCTTCATCGCCCGACCTCGATCCCCATGGCCCGAGCCGCGTGTCGAAGATGGCCGAGAGCGAGGTCCGCATCCGCGACGTTGCCCCAGGTCACCACATCGATGTCGATGCCGAGGTGATCCTCCACCCGCGCGAGGATCCGCTTCGTGAGAAGGCGGCACTC
>CAXUKB010000094.1:0-14569 GCA_964251345.1 uncultured Fimbriimonas sp.
CCGTCGTGGTGCGCACCTTGCCCGAGGCGGACGAGAAGCCGAAGGCCTAAGCCGAGCCTTCGTCCGCGCGTAAGCGCCCCGTCTCCGACGTCATGATCTCGCCGACCCGACGGAGGTAGCGCCCAATCGTCTCGAGCTCACCGGGTGCGAATTCCTCTTGCAAGGCGCTCATCGCCTAGCGCATCGGGACGACCAACGCTTCGATTTCCGCGCGTCGTTCGGGTACCGCGACGATCCGCACGACGAGCCGGTCCACGGTGTCTCGTTCACGGACGGCGAAACCCGCACGCTCCAATCGATCGACGATTCCCGTCACCGCGCCGGTCGTGAGTCCCGTCGTCTCGGCGAGGCGCCCCGCGGTAAGTGGTCCGTGCCGGGCGATCAGATCGAGCGCCTTGTGGTCCGTCGCATTCAGGCCTAAACGTTCGGCCAGCGCGGTGTGGAACATCAGAATCGCCGAGGCGAAGTCCTTCCCTACCGCGATGTCGGCGGACGTCGGCGCGGGTTCCTTAGACTTACGCATCTCGAATTATCTTACTCGCTAAGAAGCTTCTCGCGTAAGATAGGAAGGCGATGAAACTTTGCGACGCTGCATCTTCGAGGAGCCGGTAATGATTAGCGTCCTGGCGGGCATGACCCTGGCGAACCAAGCCCCGGCTCGCATCACCCTTCCCGGCTCACCCCTGGGGGCGGCCTGGGGCTTTCTTTACGGCGCGGGAGGCACCAAAGCCGAAAAGTACCTCCCGGAGCTTCGAAAGCTCGGCGGCGGCTTTACGAAGGTCTATCTCTTCTGGCATCAGATCGAACCCGAGAGAGGCAAGTTCGACTGGACCGCCGTCGATTCGTTCGTCGACGGGTTGAAATCGCCGGAGGAGGGGCTCGTCTCCCTATTCTCGATCTCGGCCTGGGCCACGGAGCGAAACGCCGCCGCGCTTCCGCCATCGCCGGCGAAGGACCAGGACGACTACTACCGATTCGTCTACGCGCTGGTCAAGCACTGCCGGGGCCGCGTTCGCTACTGGGAAAACGACGCCGAGCCGAACAATCCGGTTTACTGGGCGGGGACCAAGGCGCAGTACGTCATGCAGCTTCACACCTTCTACCGCGCGGTCAAGGCGGCCGATCCTCACGCGATCGTGGTCTGCGGCGGATACGACGGTCTGTTTAACCCGCCGCCGATGCCGCCCAAGCCGAATCAGCAAGCCGGTCTCGACTTCTTCGACACCGTCGTTCGGGAGGGCCACGATGCCTTCGACGCCTTCGATCTTCGGCTGTACGCCGATCCTTACACCATCCCGGCGCGGGTGGACTACTTCCGCCGCAAGCTCCCGGCCGGAATGCCGATCCTCTGCACCGAGTATAACGGGCCGGGCTTTTTCGAGTTTCCGTTGAACCGCAAGTACGGCGGGCTCGCCACGGCGTGGTCGCAGGCGATCGCCACCGCCGGAACGGCCGCCAAGTTTAAGCCCATCGAAGATCTGTACACGAGCATGGCGTCGCTCGCCCCGGAGACGCAGATGTTTCTTCGCGGCTGCCCACCGGAGCTTGAGGCTAAGTTTCAACGACTCCAGGCGCGATCGCTGGTGATGCGTAACCTGTTCGCCTTCTCCGCGGGCGTCCAGAAGACCCTCTATTGGCAGTTCGCCGAAACGGAAGGCGAGCGCGACGATCTCATGACCCTCATGTACGGCAAGATCGGCATGATGGCGTCGGAGAATGGCCGACACATCAAGCGGCTTCCGATCGCTGACACCTTCGCGAGAATGGCGGAGCGGCTTCGCGGCCTTCGCTCCGTTCGGCGCGTCGAACTCCCGGATCACCCGTCGATTTACCTCTTCGAGGTCGACCGTGGCCGCCGGGGGCCGCTGAATGTCCTGTGGGACCGGCGCGAAATCATGTCGGGCGAGGACGCTCCGGCCATCTCGTTCGTCCTGCCCTGGAAAGCAAAAAAGGCGCGAGCGGTCGACCTTTTTGGAAAGCCGGTGGCCACGAAGGTGGATGGCGAAAACGTCCGTCTTGACGTCTCCGTCGATCCGATCTACCTTGAGCCCACGGGTTAAATGCCGGATGACCCTCACATTTCCGTCTTCGATCCGCAGAAACTCCCCTTTGTCGATCTTCGCATCGCCCTCGCTGCAGACGCTTGCGTCAGCACGGAAAAAATGATTCTTTCGTCTCGCGCATCCTCTGTACCTTAGCGACCGCCCGAGGGAGCCAAAGGTGTAGGGCTCTTGGCGACGCGAAAGCCCTGGTTGCTGAAGGAGGCGTGGATGTCCACGCTCCCGACGTCGATCGAGTTAAAGAAACAGCAGGCGTTGGCGCTGCACCACCAGGAGCCGCCCCGCGCGTGGACCCTTCGCGATGAGCGGTCGCTCAAAAGTCGACCAGTGCAGAACTCGAACACGTTGCCGTACATATCGTAAAGGCCCAGTGGGTTCGGCAAGAAATGGCCGACCGGGGAGGTGGTCATGTACCCGTCCGAGAGATCCGGCTTGAGATGGTCTCGGCCGTGCCAGACGTTGGCGTATTTGCCGATCTCCGAACGGTCGTTCCCGAAAAAGTAGTCGGTCGTCGTGCCCGCCCGGCAGGCTGCCTCCCACTCGTCCAGCGTCGGTAGGCGCACTTTCGCCCAGAGACAGTACGCGTTGGCGTCGGCGTACGAGATGCTGGTGACCGGATGGTCGTTTTTGCCCGAGAGGCCTCCGCGGGATCGCCCGTTCGGATACCGCCAGTTCGCGGTAGGGTCGTGGATCCAACGGAACTCGGGCAACGGGGGCGCGAAGACCATCGCATTGTGCCGACGCTCCGCGTCCGTGACGTAGCCGGTTGCCCGAACGAAAGCGGCAAACTGAGCGTTCGTCGTCTCCATCCGCGCGATCTCGAACGCTTTTAACCGAACCCACCGCGGCGGGTTCTCGACGTGATCGGTCTTGCCGAGCCGGTAGGCGCCTGCGTTTACCGCCACGAAATCAGGCGGCGCCGACGGTCCGTCGCCAAGGATGACGGAGATCACCTAACCGATCCGGCTCTTGTAAAACGTCATCGCCCGCTGTGCCATCAGCTTCTGATTCGCCTCGTTCGCGACGATGAAGGACTGGTAGTTGGCGTCGGGTCCGTAGAGTTTGCGGTAAGTGATCGACTCCATGAACGGCTTGAACTTGCCGTCTTTCATAAGGAGCATCAGCACGGAGAGGATGTCCTGGTCCTTGTGGTCCCGATCGTAAGCCTTGATCAGGTCCGGAATCATCTCGTTCGCGTGGAGCTCGACGATCGTTTGCTTGAGATTGACGCCGACACGACCCTGCGTTCGGATCGTGGAGCGAAGCAGTTCGACGACCTCATGACGGTGGTGGACGAGGAACGCGTGCTGGCGATCGCTCCAGTTCTCTTCCCCGCTGTTGAAAGGCGGCGGGTAGGCGAAGACTTTATGCTCCTCATCCACGATCCAGGGCATCGCGTCGCAGTTCTGGCTCGAAACCTCGCCGTGGAGCATGCAGTAGGTGAACTTCTCCGGGGTGCTCATGTGGCTCCAAGCCGGAGAGATGAAATTCTGCGAGTCTCCGTCGGTGCCTTTCGAAGGCTTGATCGCCTTGATGATCGCCTTGACTCGCTTCAAGGCATAGGGTGGCTCGGTCGCCTGCTGCCGGTAGTCATGGTAGTGCCGGGTGGATGCTGCGAGATCCTTCTCCTGAACGTCCTGAGCCGAAGCCGTCGCGAACGCGGCGGTCAGCGCAAGCCAAATCGCGATCTTCATGTTTCCTTAGGAAAAATGTTACCCGTGTCGATCGTTGCACCGAGCACCGGTAGGTCGATGGAATCGCCCGCCGCGACCCATCGCTCCTCAAGGTAAACGCCCCCTTCCGGTCGAGAGAACGCCCAAATGCCGAGTCCGGTCGCGTCGACGACCCAGTAGTCGGGAATGCCCGCCGCCGCGTACGCCGTCTTCTTCACGCCGAGATCGGTTCGCAGGCTGCTCACCGCGACCTCGACGGTCCACAGCACATCCTCACCCTTTGGCAATCCTCTGCGACCGATAGCCCCTTTCCGAATGACGGCGAACTCCGGATCGTAAACGTCCGCTGCGCCGAGAGTCAAAGTGGGCTGAACGACGAGTCCCTCGTCAAAGATGCCTGCTGCCGCAAAGACTCTCTGCAAAGCATAAAACACGAAATCATGGAGTTCTCCTTGCGGCATGGCGATGACCACTTGGCCGTCGATCAGTTCGACGCCTCTTCCCTCCTCGATCACGCCCGATTCGACGAGCGCGAGGTACCGCTCCGTGCTCCACCGAAGGGGCACGAGGTCCGGTCCGGGAGGTGACGGGACGGCGTTCATGGCCTTATTCTACGACAGTCTCGTTGGACCGGCTTGAAGATCTCGGTCCAAGCGACGACCTTAGCGGCATCGTCGGGATACGGCCCGAAAGGATTTGCGGAGTTGCGGCGCGGACTCGAAAATGCCCCCTTCGCTCCGCTTGTATGGGTCGGCCGATGCGGTAAGAAGGGGCTAGAATAGCGGTAAGTGACTCCGGAACGAACCTTCGCGATCCAGACGTTGCTCATGACCGACGTGGTGGGAAGCACCCGTCTTTGGGCCGAACATCCCGACGCCATGCCCAGGGCCATCGAGCGGATGGAGACGCTTGCCCAAGCGGCGGTCGAAGCCGAGGGAGGCGAACTCGTCAAGCGGCGAGGCGAGGGCGACTCCCTCTTCTGCGTCTTTCCGACCCCCGCGGCGGCGGCCCGTGCGGCGCGGCGGCTGGTCGTCGCCCTTCGCGAAGAGTCTTGGCCCGAAGGGATTTCACCTCGAGTCCGGGCATCGATCCATTGCGGGCCCGCCCACGAACGAGGGGGCGACCTCTTCGGCCCTATGCCGAACCGGTGCGCCCGGCTTCGAGAAATCGGACACGGAGACCAGATCCTGCTCACCGGAGCCGCCCGCGCTCAGATCGTCGGCAACGAAGCTTTCGGCCTTCGCGACCTCGGACGCCATCGCCTGCGCGACCTCGACGAGCCAGAGGCAGTCTTCCAGATCGTGGCGGACGACCTTCCCGACCACTTTCCTCCACTTCGTTCGCTCACCAGCCTGCGAAACAATCTTCCGACGCAGTACACCAGCTTTATCGGCCGGGAAGCCTTAAGAAAGGAACTCGCCGACCGGCTCGGAAGGGACCGCTTCACGACCTTGACCGGCGTGGGGGGCGCGGGCAAAACTCGCCTCGCGCTTCAGCTTGGCGCCGACGCCATCGATAGGTTTTCCGACGGCGTTTGGTTTGTCGAGTTGGCGGAATTCACGGACGAATCGGCGATCGTTCGGGCCATCGCCGACGCGTCCGGACACCGCGACCTGCCCGACGGGAACGCCCTCGATGCACTCGCCGACCGCCTCCGAGCCCGCGCCCAGACGCTTTTCATCGTCGACAATGCCGAGCAAGCACTCGGTCCCACCACTCACGTGCTGACGCGCCTGTCGGCCGCCGCCCCCGACCTCCGGTTCGTCGTGACCAGCCGCGAGCCGCTTCGGCTTCGGGGGGAGCGGCTCCATCGTGTGCCTCCCCTCACCGTGCCGGAGCCGGGTTGCGACGATCCCACGGAAGTCGCGAACACCGAGGCCGGTGCGCTTTTCGTCGATCGCGCCGAGCTTCGGATGCCCGACTTCATCCTCGATAAGAGCAACGCGTCAGCGATCGCCCAGATCGTTCGTCGTCTCGACGGCATTCCGCTATGCCTGGAGATGGCCGCCTCCCATGTCGACTATCTCGGACCCGATCAGATTGCGGCGCGGCTTCACGACCGGTTCGCTTTGCTCGAAGGCGACGACGCGGAGGCTCCGTTGCGGCACCGAACGATGCGCGAGACGATCGCGTGGCAGTTCGACACGCTCGCCGAAGAGGACAAGATCTTGCTCCAGCGCCTCGCCTCCTTTGCCGGAGGGTTTACGCTCGAAGACGCGGAAGCGGTGGGCGGCGAGGTGCCGCTTTCCCCCGACCGTATTCTCCGGCACCTGCGCGCGCTCGTCGATAAGTCGTTGGTCGTTGCGACGCCGGACGGAGGCGGGATGCGCTACCGTCTCCTCGAGACGATCGCGCAGTTCGCGGCCGAGCGCCCGGAGGGAGGTACCGAGGCGGCGATGCCCTCGCTCTTCCGGTGGGCGCTCGCCCTCGCGGAGACGAGCTACGCGATGTTCTACGGCCCAGAGCACGACCGCTGGCGCTCGACGATCGAGAGCGCCCTTGCGTCGATTCATCGGGGGCTTGACTGGGCCTTGTCGGCCCAAGAGGCTGGGGCATCGCTCGCGGCGTTGCGGATGACCCGGTTTTGGCACATGACCGGCCGCTATGCGACGGGAAGGGATTATCTCGCGCGTGCCGCCGCCCTGTCGACCGACGAGCATCGCCCCGAAGCTTGGAGCGCACTCGGAGTGTTCTGCAACTGTCTCGGCGACTGGCCCGCCGCCGAAGCCGCCTTTCGCCGCGCGATCGACGATGCGCAGGCTGACATGCGGACCCGCGGGCGCGCACTGTCGAATCTCGCCATCGGACTCAACGACCGCAGTCGTTTCGATGAGGCGCTCGAAGCGTACGACGGTGGAATCGAAGCGCTCCTGACGTGCGGCGATGAGTACGGCGCACGCCTGTGTCGCCTAAACCGCGCCCTGCTCTACTCCGACACCGAACGCCATCGAGAAGCGACGAGGGAGCTGCAGTTGCTCGTCGAGGAGTACACGGTGATCGGTGATCGGTACCGCGTCGCAAGGTGTCTCAACGCGATCGCCTCCCTTCACCTGATCGAGGGTGACGTACCAAGCGCAAGGAAAGAACTTGTAAAGGCGATGAAAGCCGCCGGGACGGTCGGCGAAAACGACTTTTACGAGAACGCTTACCTTTGCGCCGCGATCGTCGCGTCGTTCGAAGAGCGATGGGATCTTATGGCTTACTTTTTCGGCGGCCACGAACGGATCCACGCCGATTTAGAGTCGACGTACTCGCCGCGCAGCGAGCGTGCCGTCGCCGAGCTCAAGGAAAAGGTCGGATGGTCAGACGCTATGGTCGAACGCTATCGGTCGGTCGGACGCAGCGCCTCGTCCGAAGAACTCCGTCCCCTTGCCGAGGCGCTTTTCGACGAAAGCGACCAACTTCAGCGCCTGTGGCGGCAGACGCAGCAAAGCCTAGGGTTTTTGTCTTAGTCCAAACGCACCAACCCCCCGGCTATGGGTAACGTCATCGGGTGAATCGACGGCATTTGTCCGCACTTCTCTCCGTCCTGGCGGTCCTCCTCGTCGGATGCGGCGGTTCCCACGGAAACGGCTCGTCCACCACGACGGTCAATCACGTCCCCATCCTCCAGACGCAGCCTTCGGTCTCCGGCGGGTTTACGGTCCAGTTCAACTTCGCCGATGCCTCGAGTTATTCCAGCCGAATCGCGACCCTCATCGATTCGAGTACCACCGCTCCCTCGACCCCGACGTCGAGCGACTACTCGGACCCCGTCGACATCGGATCGGGCACCACGAGTACGATCGACTTCACGCTTCAAAGCGCGGCGCTCGGCCACTCACTGGAGGTCATCGTGTACGGCGAGCGAACCGGAAGCACGACTTACACCGTCATCGGCTCGTCTCCCAAGAGCTCCGCGGTCACGCCGTAACCCACTCCGGCGTGACCGCCCCGTCGATGCGACGGCGATCAGGCCCGGAGAACCCAACCGTACGGATCGACCACGGGCGGGGCGCCGGAAAACGTGATCGTCGCCTGCCCAGCGGGCATCGGGACGCGCTGGACCTTGCCGTCCACCTGAACGTCGACTGGCATCGGGAACGGTAGGCCGTTGGGCGTGTCCCAACGAAGACTCAGCGCGTTCCCGGACACTTCCGTCACGAGCCGGGGCAGCTTCGGTTGGCGCAGGTAGACCTCGAAAAACCAGCCGAGCCGCATCCCCGAGTCCTTCTCGGCGATGGTGAGAAAGTCGTCCGTCGTCGCGAACCGCTCCTGCCGTCCGTCGGTGACCTTCTCCATCGCGGGATCCGGGTAGGCCATGTGCCGAAGCGCGCGGAAGAACGCCGCGTCGCCGACGAGGTACCGGAGCGCGTGGAGGACGAGCGCCCCCTTATCGTAGATGTCCTCGTCGGACTCGAGATTGTTCGCCGCATCGTTCCACGAGCTCAAAGCGTAGAGCCCCTCCCTCGGCGCCACCGGCTGCTTGTCGACCAGACGCCGACGACGCGCGGCCATCGAGGCGCGGTAGGCCGCCTGGTCGTGGATCGTCTCCTGGTAGAAGCTGTCCATGAACGACTGGAACCCTTCGTGGAGCCACATGTCTCGCTCGCTGGCCATGGTGACCAGGTTGGCCCACCACTCATGGCCGAACTCGTGGAGCATGAGCCAATCCATTCCGTCCTTGTCGAACCGGAATCCGTTGCCGTAGGCGATGGCCGTCGAATGCTCCATCCCCAGGTGGGGCGTCTCGACGATCCCGAGCTTCTGGGTGCGAAAGGCATAGGGCCCGAGGTACTTCTCGTAGTACGCGAGGTACTTTTTCGTCTCCGCGATCAGAAGCGGCCCCTTCTCGGCGTGCTCGGGCAAGACGTAGAAGTCGATCGGGATCGTCTGCCCGCCGACCGACTTCACCCGGTCCTTGAGCAGGCGGTACGGCGCGGCGTCGAAGACGATGGAGTAGTTCGTGATCGGCTGGGACATCCACCAGTCGTAGGTGGAGGTTCCGTCGCCGTGCTTGACGACGCGCTGGAGCTTTCCCGGGCCGACAGCGACGAGCGGATCGGGCACCGTGAGGTGCATGGCCGCCGAGTCGGGCCGGTCCGACGGGTCGTCCTTGGCCGGGAATAGCAGATCGACGCCCTCCCCTTCCAGGGCGACGGCGATCCAGGGCGAACCGTCCGCCGTCTTGCTCCACACGAAGCCGCCGTCCCAAGGCGCTCGCCTCGCGACCCGCGGTGCGCCCGAGTAGGCGATCGACGTCTTGATCGTCTCTCCCGGTTGCTCCATCCTCGGAAAATGCACTCGGATCGTGTAGCTCGTGCGCTCGAAGGGCAAGGCGTGCCCCTCGCCATCGCTCACCGCGGAGACCGTGTAGGGCGAGTCGAGGTCGAGCCGGATCACGTTCGTCGGGATGACCACCTTCGCCGTCATCACCGTCGTGCCCTTAATCGTCTTTGTCGTGGGATCGACGGTCAAGCTCACGTCGTACGACCCGACGTCGTACACGGCTTCTTCATAGGGCAGCGGTCCGCCCGGGGCGGCGGGCAGTTGGGCCTGCGGCGGGGTTGCCTGGAGGGCCAATGGGGGATGGTTAGGAGGGAGGATCATCGGTCGGGTGATCCTACGTTACCCTTCCTCGTTTGCAAGGGCAGGCACTCCCGCCGGCCCTCATCCGCAGGATGAACCGTAGGGGTTTGGATGCGCTCGTGCCGACACCCAGGAAAGTTCATGTGGCGGCTCATCATACGCGGGCACGAGAGCATCCCGCGCCTACAGAACGCCATAGGATGAAGGTTGACAAGACACTGAGAGACCGTTTCACAACCTTTTTTCGCGCTTCTTCTTTGCGTCTTTGCGCTTTTGCGAGAACCTAAGCTGGGGAGTTCATTGCAATGGTCGTAAGTTGTGAAGCGATTCTAAAGAGATCACAAAAAAGCCCCGTCGCACGATCGTGCGACGGGGCCACTCGGTCATTAGTTCGAGTCTAATTAGCCTAGACCGAGCGAGCGAGCGAGACGCATGTCGTCGCAACCCGAGAGTTCGTCCAGATCCTTGAGCGGGAGCTCCTTATCCTGGGCGTCCCCAGACGGCACTTTTAAGAGCACTGAGCGAGAACCGCTTACGCCTTATCCGGAAGCGTCTCCAGGAGGGGCTTGCCCGTAGGCAGGGCGGCAAAGTGGGTCGCGATGGACGAGAATCGCACCGTTAAGAGCGGCGGTCGCGGCGATGAGGCAGTCGACAGTCGCGATCCGCGCCGTGGCGTCACGACGCAGATCCATCGCGAGTTCGACGGTCTCGTCACTCACCGGCACGATCACTCCGACGATCAGGCGAAGATCGGCGACGGCTTTCCTCGCCATCTCGTCCGACTGGGTGCGGCTCCGAACGAATGTTTAGGTCTCGTAGAGCGTCAGGGTCGAGACGCCGACCACGACGGCGGAGTCTTGAAACAGGGCTCTCACCCGCTCGACGCCCGCCTCGCTGAAAAGGCCCGCAAGCGTTGCTGAGCTGTCGGAGAGGTGCGTCAAGCCCGCTCTTCGCGGATTGCGTCCTCTTCCCGCTCGCGAATTCGATCGGCCACCGCGCTTTCTCCTGGCCCAAGCGTATGCGCCAACATTCCGCAGAACCGATCGATCGCCGCTTGGCGCTCCGATGCGGCGCGAACCGTCAGTCGGCCGTCCGGAGTGCGCTCCCACCCGACGGCGCTTCCCTTACGGATGCCGAACTCCCGCGCCAAGCCTTCGGGAATGGGAATCGATCCTTCTTCACGGACGACCAGTGACATCGTCCTATTCTACGCATGGGCCTTTCAAAAGAAGAAAGGCCCGCCCCGCAAAGTACGGGGCGGGCCTTCAGGCCACTCGTTCGAGTCCCTTTAGCTGAACAGACCGACCGAGCGGGCAAGACGCATGTCGTCGCCACCCGAGAGTTCGTCCAGATCCTTGAGCGGGAGCTCCTTGTTCTGGGCGTCCTCCACGGCCACCTTGAGACAGAGCGACCGAAGCTCGTTGACGAGGATCTTGAACGACTCGGGGATACCCGGCTCGGCAAGGGTCTCGCCCTTCACGATGCTCTCGTAAGCGCGGACGCGTCCCATGACGTCGTCCGACTTGATCGTGAGCAGCTCCTGCAGCGTGTAGGCGGCGCCGTACGCTTCAAGGGCCCAGACCTCCATCTCGCCGAACCGCTGACCGCCGAACTGGGCCTTACCGCCCAGGGGCTGCTGCGTGACGAGGGAGTACGGTCCGATCGATCGCGCGTGGATCTTCTCGTCCGCAAGGTGCTCCAGCTTCAGCATGTAGATGATGCCGACCGTGATGTCGTTCGGCAGCACCTCACCGGTGAGGCCATCGCGGATCGAGCTCTTACACGTCTTCGGGTCGATGCCCGCGCGCTCGAACACGCTCCGACCGATGTTCGCCAGGATGCCCTGGTACACCTCGTCGGGGGCAGTGAACGCCAGCTCCGCCTCTTCGGGCAGCTCTTCGAGCTCGAAGTTCTCGAAGGTGACGTCCTTGAGCTCGTCCATCGTCCGGGTGGTCGGCGCGCCGGTGATCCGGCTCACACGCTCCAGCCCTTCCTGGCCCAGCGACCGAAGCTTGGCCTCGAGTTTGTCGAGCATCGCAAGGTACGTGTCGTCCTTTTCGAACTTTACGTCGAGCTTCAGCTCGGTGTTCATGAACGCGCGGAGCGACTGGGCCCGCAGATGGTTCGCGAGGCGATCCATCTCGCCGAGGATCTCGCCCTCGGTCGCGCCCTCGAAGGCCGGGCACTTGTACTCGATGCCGAGGTGCTTGCCCGCGTACCCGAGGTGGGTCTCCAGGAGCTGGCCGATGTTCATGCGGCTCGGAACGCCCAGGGGGTTCAGAACGATGTCGACCGGCGTACCGTCCGCAAGGAACGGCATGTCTTCCGTGGCCATGACCCGGGAGATGACGCCCTTGTTGCCGTGGCGGCCCGCCATCTTGTCGCCGACCATAAGCTTGCGCTTCTGGGCGACGTAGACCTGGACCGTCATGTTCGTGCCGGCGGGAAGCTCGTCGCCCGGAATCTGAAGGAGAGGCTCCTCCGTCCGGTCGCAGATGAGCCGCTCGCGCTTCTTCGACTCCTTGTAGACGTAGTTGATGCTCGGCGAGAGGTACTTGTACCGGCTGAACACCTTGATGTCCACGATCTGGCCCTTCTCGCCGTGGGGCAGGCGAAGCGACACGTCGCGCGTCTCCTCGGCCTTCTTACCGAAGATCGCGATGATGAGTCGCTCCTCGGCGGTCATCTCGACCTGGCCCTTCGGCGCGACCTTGCCTACGAGGATGTCCTCGGGGCGGACTTCGGCGCCGATGCGAATGATGCCGTTCTCGTCGAGGTCCTTGAGGGCCTCTTCGCCGACGTTCGGAATGTCCCGAGTGATCTCCTCGGGTCCGAGCTTCGTGTCCACCGCTTCGGCCTCGTGGCGTTCGATGTGGATCGACGTGTACACGTCGTCCTTCACCATGCGCTCCGAGATGAGGATCGCGTCCTCATAGTTGTAGCCGTTCCACGGCATGAACGCGACGAGCACGTTCTTGCCGAGGGCGAGCTCGCCGCCGTCGCAGCACGCGCCGTCCGCCAGCGGATCGCCCTTTAGGACGCGCTGACCGAGGTCGCACACCGGCCGGTGGGTGAAGCAGGTCGACTTGTTGCTCTGCACCATGTGCATGAGGTCGTAGCGATCCACCTCGCCCTCGTCGGTGGTCACCCGGATCTCCAGCGCGGTGACGTAGGTCACGGTGCCGGGCCGCTTGACGATCACCGCCGCGCCGGAGTCGACCGCCGCCACGCGCTCGTAGCCGGTGCCCACCACGGGCTTGTCCGACCGGAGGCAGGGCACGGCCTGGCGCTGCATGTTCGCGCCCATGAGGGCGCGGTTCGCGTCGTCGTTCTCGAGGAACGGAATGAGCGCCGTCGCCACCGAGATGATCTGCACGGGCGACACGTCCATGAAGTCGATCTGGTCGCGCCGCACGATAGGGTAGCTCGCGCCGCCCACGTCGCCGCCCGCGCACCGGACCTGGACTCGCTCGGCGTTGATCAGGCCCTCTTCGTTGGCTTCGACGTCCGCCGGGGCGACGAGCTGGCCCGTCTCCTCCTGCGCCGTCATGTAGATGATCTCCTCGGAGACCACGCCCGCCGTCACCTTACGGTACGGCGTCTGGATGAAACCGAACTCGTCCACGCGGGCGTGGGTGGTGAGCTGCGAGATAAGACCGATGTTCGGCCCTTCCGGCGTCTCGATGGGGCAGATGCGGCCGTAGTGCGAACGGTGGACGTCGCGAACCTCGAGCTTGGCCGAGTTGCGCTGAAGGCCGCCCGGTCCGAGGGACGAGAGGCGCCGCTTGTTCGTGATCTCCGAAAGCGGGTTCGTCTGGTCCATGAAGGTCGACAGCTGGTTGGAGCTGAAGAACGACTTGATGGAGGCCGAGACCGGCTTGACCGAGAGGATGATGCCGGGGAGCAGGTTCTCCTGGTCCGTCGAGGTCATGCGCTCGCGGGCGACCTTCTCCATGCGGACGAAGCCGAGGCGAAGCTGCGACTGGAGCAGCTCGCCCACGGAGCGGACGCGCTTGTTCTTAAGGTCGTCGATGTCGTCGCGGTCCGCCTCGCGGTTCACGTACGGCACCATCTTCACGAGGATCGTGATGAGGTCCTCGGCGGTGAGCGAGCGGGCCTCGAGCGGAAGGTCGATGCCGAGCTTCTGGTTGAGGAACCGGCGGCCGACCTTGCCCAGGTCGTAGCGCTTCACGTCGAAGAACAGACCGTAGACGAGCTGCTTGGCGGCGTCTTCGTTCGCGGCCTCGCCCGGGCGGAGCCGCTTGTAGATGTCGAGCAGCGCCTCGCGGGCGTTCTGCGTGGGGTCGGCGTCGAGGGTCGACTTCGCGAGCGAGAGCGTCTCGATGACGGTGATCTCGGGCAGCTCGGCGGCGGCGATGCGGCGGGCGGTCTCCCGCTCGATCGTGTCGCCCTTACGCATGATGAGCTCGCCGTCGAGGGTGAGGTCCTCGGTCGCGAGGCGGCCGGTGAGCTGCTCCTCGGCGGGCTCCTTGAGGGTCACCGGGTTGGTGAAGATCTTAAGGATGTCCTCGTTCGTGCCCAGCGGGGTCTCGACGAGCACCTTGCGGTCGCGGAACTCGGGCGCGATCGCGGCCACGTCGTCGCGGCTGAGGACCTTGCCCTCGGCGACGATGACCTCGCCGGTCTCGGCGTCGGCGACGGTCTCCAGCACGCGGCGGCCCGCGGCGTCGGCCAGCTTGCGCTGGTGGCGTCCGCGGCCCTTCTCGAAGTAGTAGAGCGCCTTGATCAGCTGCGTGATCGGCATCTTCTTCGTGGTGGAGATCTGGGTCCGGACCACGAAGTTCGCGTCGCTCTCGACCTCGAGCCAGGGCCCTTCGGTGGGGATGATGCGCGCGGAGACGACGACCTGCATCGAGGTGTCGACACCTTCCTCGAAGTAGAGGCCGGCGGAGCGGGAGAGCTGCGACACGATGACGCGCTCGCGGCCGTTGATGATGAACGTGCCCTTGTCGGTCATGAGGGGCAGGTCGCCCAGGTAGACCTCGGACTCGATCATCTCGCGGTCGCGTCCGCCGAAGCGCACGATCGCCTTGATGGGCGCCTCGTACGTCATGTCGCGGTCGCGGCAGTCTTGCAGGCCGTACTTGGGCTCGCCGAGCGTAAAGCTCACGAGTTCGATATAATTGGTTTGCGTGAAGTCCCAGATGGGGCTGAACGTCTTGAAGAGCTCCGGCAGTCCCTCCTCAAGGAACCACTTGTAGGAGTTGAGCTGCAGCTCGATCAGGTAAGGAACCTCGAGGAATCGAC
>CAXUKB010000095.1:0-8780 GCA_964251345.1 uncultured Fimbriimonas sp.
ACGGCGTGGTGGTCAAGGTGGACGACCTCGCGGATCAGGAACGACTGGGCTCGACGGCGCGCGGGCCCCGCTGGGCAATCGCCTACAAGTTCCCGGCCGAGCAGGCCTTCACCCGTCTCCTCAGGATCGGCGTCCAGGTCGGCCGCACCGGTTCGCTCAATCCGCTCGCGGAGTTGGAGCCGGTCAACGTCGGCGGGGTGGTCGTCTCGAGGGCGACGCTCCACAACTACGACGAGGTGCGCCGCAAGGACGTGCGCGAGGGCGACGTGGTCATCGTCCAGCGTGCGGGCGACGTCATTCCGGAGATCGTCGGGCCCGTTTTAGAAAAGCGCGAGGGCGATCTGCCGGAGCCGCAGGAGCCGACGGAATGCCCCTCCTGCGGTACGCCGGTCGGCCGTAAGGAAGGCGAGGTCGTTCTGAAGTGTCCTAACCGTCATTGCCCGGCGCAGATCTCGATGAAGCTTCAGCACTTCGTGGGCCGCAAGATGATGGACATCGACGGCTTGGGAGAAAAGCTGGTCGATCGCTTTCTTGAGCTCGGACTTCTCACCGATCAGGCGTCGATCTACCGCCTTCCCGAGCATCGGGACGCGCTGATCGGTTTGGAGCGACTCGGCGAGCAGTCCATCGACAACCTCATCCAGAGTATCGAGGTCAGCAAGGATCGGCCACTTCCCCGCTTTCTCTTCGCCCTGGGCATCCCCGAAGTGGGGGAGAAAGGCGCGCAGGACCTGGCCCGCGAGTTGCGCACCCTCGATGCGATTTTCGCCGCCGACTACGACACGCTCCTCGCGGTGCCGAACATCGGCCCCCGCACCGCCGCCGAGATCCAAGCGTGGTTCGAAGACGAGGCGAACCGGCGGTTGGTCGGCGAGCTTCTCGCCCTCGGCGTCAAGCCGGTCGAAGCGGAGGGTCCGGTGGGCGACGCGCTGGTCGGCAAGACGTTCGTGTTTACCGGCAAGCTGGAACGATTCACCCGAGAAGCCGCCGAGGCGGCGGTCGCCTCGCTCGGAGGCAAAGCCGCGGGCACGGTGACGAAGAAGACCAGCTATCTCGTTGCGGGTCCCGGCGCGGGTTCGAAGCTCGCGAACGCGGAGAAGCTGAAGGTCGAGGTCATCGACGAGGAGGCTTTCCTCGCCATGCTGCCCGAGGGCACCCTTTAGAGGGTGTAGAGAACGACGTTCCAGCGTTGGTGCGGCAGGGCTTGCCTTGCGGGAGCATCGCGAGGCGCCTCTCGCAAGCGGAAAACGGCATTCCCTCGCAGGGCAAGCCCTGCCGCTACAGCCCATTTCTCTACAAGCCCTTAGACTTAGGCGGTGCTGCCGCATTAGAGGGCGAGCGTCGTCGTTCGAAAGCCTCGTTGGCTCAGCCAGCGAAAGCAGTCGCAGGCGCCTGCGCTCTAAACTAGGGTGTGCAGTACGTCGTTCACGCTCTCGACTTTCCCGATGCTCTCGAACGCCGTCTCGCCGTCCGGGAGGCTCACCTCGACGGCATCCACCGCATGAAAGCCGCGGGCACGTTCCATCTGGGCGGCGCGCTGCTTGACGACGATGGCCGAATGGTCGGCTCGATGATGCTCATCGAGATGGCCGACGAAGCGGCGGTCGAAGCCTGGCTTCGGGGCGAGGTTTACATGACGGAGCGCGTCTGGGAACGCGTGGACGTTCGTCCGTTCCGGCAGGCGCCCGTCTAGCTCCTCAATCGATCTCGCCGATTCGAAGGTACCGGTAAGTCGTTCGCTCGTTGACCAAGTCGGGAAACTCGCCACTGCGGATGGTGCGTTCCAGTATCCCTGGACGGTTAAAGAGAAACACTCCTTTCCAAGATTTGCCCGCGTCGCTGCCGACGATCACAAGCTCCATCCCACGCCCGGTCTGTCGGAGGGTGAAGTCGTGAGCGTCGGCCAGCCCGGCAAAAACCGACGGCGGTAACGACAGGCGTTGTTCTGCTCGAAACGCCTTCACGGCGCTGATGACGTTCACCCTGCCCGAGTCAGGAGCACCCCACCATCCGAACCACTCGCCCACCCGCGAATCGGTCACGACCTCAAAGCGGTACGACCCCTTCCTTAAGATTCTTGTCTTCTTTTCAGCGGGAGCCGCGCGCAGGGCCAGCGGAAGCGCGGCAAGGGGAAGGACGAGGAGAGCGATGAGCTTCACGACGGCGAGTATAGACGTAGGAACGGGGTGCGTTTCGACGTCACCCTTCCCGCCGGCCACTTCGATCTCGAGCTTTGCGCTTCGAGCGGCCAAGTCTTCCGCTGGGCGCGTCACCCGGCGGGCGGATGGCTCGGCGTCGACGGCGACCGGTGGTACCGCGTGGCCGAGGGCAAGAGTGTTCACCCTGTTCTTCTCCAGGGCGGAGGAGAGTATCGCCCCGCCTCGGCGCTCACCCGCGCGACGGGGATGAACCGCGACCAGGCACGCGACGCCCTCGCTTACGTCGCCGAGTCCCGCAAGGCCTACTCCGAGGAGACCACGTATCAGGTCGAGACGAACGGATCTCAAGCCGACTTCGAGCGCCTGTTTCGGCTCGACTGGAACGCGGAGGCGGTCCGCGCCGAAATCCTCCGGCGCGGACCCGAAGTCGAGCCCTACCTTGGCAGCCTCGAGGGCTTGCGACTGATGCGCCCGAGCGATCCCGTCGAGACGTTCTTTTCGTTTCTCTGCACTCCGAACAACAACCTGCCGCGTATCGTGACGATGGTCGCCGCCTTAGCAGATTACGGCCCTCTCCTCGATACCGTCGATAACGTCGAGCTACGCCGCTTTCCCGAAGCCGAGACCGTCGCCGCGATCCCCGAGGCCGAACTTCGCGCCCGTAAGTTCGGGTACCGCGCCGCGACGATCCCGAACGCCGCCCGCGAGCTCGTCGCGCGGGGCGGCCGCCCTTACCTCGAAGGGCTGAAAAAGGTGCCTTACGAGGAGGCGCACGCGGCGCTCGTCACGTTCCACGGCATCGGGCCGAAGCTCGCCGACTGCATCGCCCTCTTCGCCTTGCACCACACTTGCGCGGTGCCCGTCGACACTCACCTTTGGCACGCCGCGACGCGGCTCTATTTTCCCGATTGGGAGCGCGCCGCGATCACCGATCTCAAGTACCGTGCGGTGAGCGCCCACGTCCGAGGACGCTTCGGCGATCTCACCGGATGGGCCCATCAGCACCTGTTTTTCGACTCCGTGCTGAACTGGCGCTCCCGCCTCAAGTGACGAAGGCGAGCACGTCTTCGAACGGGTGCTCCTCCGCCGCGCCGAACAGGCGGTTTCGGGTGAGCCGCGCTTTCGACATCGACGGACTCGTGAGGCCGCACAAGAATCGCGCTCGCTGGCGAGGCGTTCCAAGGGCGGCCGGGCTCGCGTCGGCGAGCGCGTTCAGCTCGCCCATTGGGACGACGTCCTCCAGCGGTGCGCCCGGCGGGCACGGCGGCATGATTGCGGCCGTACCCGCTCGGCAAAACGAACAATGGCCGCAGGGCGTGGATCGCTCCTCCCCAAAGTAGCGGACGAGCCGATTGGTCAGGCACTCGGCCGCCTGAAGCAGATCGGGCACCCGCGCGAGCCGCACCTGCTCCGCCTTCTCGCGTGCGGCGAATCGCATCCAAAGGTCCATGGACAGCTTGTGCGCGCCCTCGGGCCCGACCAATCGATGATAGCGGTCGCGCAGATCGCTCGCACGGAGCTCGATGAGACCGCGTTCTGCAAGCACGTCGAGCGCCCGGACGACGCGCTTGCGCTCGGCGGACAGCTTCGCCGCCGTGGCGTCCGGATCGACGCCGTACCACTTCGTGCCCTTCTTCGCCGCCCGCACGATTCCCGCGACAAACTCGCCGTGCTCGCCTTCGAATGCCTCTAGAACGGCATCGATCCCCTTCAGGGGCCGAAACTCGTAGCCCGCGTAGAAGGGCGTCCCCTTCCGAAGCGCGCCCGCGAGCTCGAGATAGGTCAGCGCCGTCCGGAGCACGAGCGGGCGAAGGTCGTGTCGGTCACCGAGTTCCCGCGGAGCGACGTCGATCGTCTCCGGGCCGCCAAGAAGCTCCGCGACGAGTGCCCGAATCGACGCGGGCTCCGGCGTGTCGCCGTACGCGAAGTTGGCGAGCGTCGGCAGGTCGGCGGCGCAGGCGAGCGTCTCGACCGTCGCGGGCGCCCCGTCGCGCCCCGCACGGCCGATCTCCTGCGAAAACGATTCCAGGCTCTTGGGAAGATTGAAGTGATAGACGTAGCGGACGTCGGCCTTGTCGATGCCCATCCCGAAGGCGATCGTGGCCACTACGATCGCGCCCGGATCGCCCATCCACCAGTCCTGCGTCGCGGTGCGCTCCTCGGGCTCCATGCCCGCGTGGTACGCCCGCGCCGGCAAGCCCTCGGCCTCGAGCCTCTTCGCGACCGACTCGGCCGTTTTCTGAAGCGTCACGTAAACGATCGTCGCCCCCGGCGGTCGCTTCTTGAGCCGATCGACCAACTTGCCGACCCGCTCTTGCGGAAGGCACGGAGTGACGACCATCTGCAGGTTCGGCCGGTAGAAGCCGGTGAGGGCGACGCCCGTCTCGGGAATGCCAAAGGCGACGCAGATGTCTTTGACGACCTCCGGAGTGGCGGTCGCGGTGAGGGCGAGCACCCGCTTCGCGCCGAGATCGCGCGCGGTTTGGGCAAGTTTGAGGTAATCGGGCCGAAAGTTGTGGCCCCACTCCGAGATGCAATGCGCCTCGTCCACCGCGAAGAGGCCGATCTCCGTGCGCGCCAACTCGGCGAGAAAGCGTTCGTTGTTGAACCGCTCCGGAGCGACGTAGAGCAGCTTCAGTTCGCCACTTCGCATCCGCGCGCTAACGTCCCGCGCCTCTTCCGCGCTCATCGTGGAGTCGAGCCGGGCCGCCGGGATACCTCGCCGCGTGAGGAAGTCGATCTGGTCCTTCATCAGCGCCAAGAGCGGCGAAACGACCACGGTGACGCCTTCGATCGCGAGCGCCGGGAGTTGGTAACAGAGCGACTTGCCGCCGCCGGTGGGAAAGACCGCGAGCGCCGCGCCGTCGCGCATCAGGGCCTCGATGGCGTCGGCTTGTCCGGGTCGAAAGGCGTCGAAACCGAAGCGCTCCTTGAGGAGGGGCAGATGACTCTCGGCGGGCACGTTAACCTACCGTACCCGCCCGGGAGGATCGGCTAGAGCATCGGTCCGCCGACCGTCTCTTCCACTTCCATTAAGTGAGGGAGCACTTTGCGAAAGGCGTCCACGACTTCGGGGTCGAACTGCGCGCCCGCCCCACGATCGAGCTCCGCGAGCGCCGCCGCCACGGGAATCGCTCTCCGGTAAGGTCGGTTGCTCGTCATCGCATCGAAGGCGTCGGCCACCGAAACGATTCGGCCTTCCAACGGGATCTCTCCGTGCGAAAGGCCACGCGGGTAGCCTCCGCCGTTCCACCACTCGTGGTGCGTCAAGGCGATTTGCCGCGCCATGCGCATGACCGGCTCGGTACAGTCATTGAGAATCGCGGCGCCGATCGTGGTGTGCTCGCGCATCACTTGCCGCTCTTCATCGGAAAGGGGGCCGTCCTTGAGGAGGATCGTGTCGGGCACGCCAATCTTCCCAAGGTCGTGGAGAAGGGCTGCCGCTCCGATCGCGTCCACGAACGAGGCGTCTTCGCCGAGTGCCTCGGCGATCACCGAACAGAGCTTGCCGACGCGACGCGTGTGTTCGCCCGTCTGATCGTCGCGGAACTCCGCGGCGAGCGCAAGCCGCTCCAACACTTCGCGGCGTGCCGCTTGAAGCTGTCGGGTGCGAACCCGCACCGTCTCCTCAAGCCACGATTTCTGGCGTTGCACCTGACGGTAGAGCTGTTGGGTGCGGACCACGTTTCGAACCCGCAGGAGCAGTTCCGCAAGGTCGAAATCTTTGCGAAGAAAATCGGCGACGCCCGCCTCCAACGCTTTCTCCTTCACGCAGGGCGCGGCGTCGCCGGTCAGCATGATGATCGGAACGTACCGGAGGTCTCCTTCGATCTCACGGAATCGCTCCATCAGGACGAAACCGTCGATCGGCGGCATCCGAAGGTCGAGCAGAACGACGTCGGGCCGGAAGGTCCGATAGACGTCCGCCGCGGTAAAGGGATCATGCACCCGAGCGGTGTGCCTCGCGCCCGCCCGACGGAGGGCGGTGTCGAGAAGCACCAAATTGTCCTCGTCATCGTCGACGAGGAGAATGCGGGCATGAGTCAGTTCTTCGAGAGACATTGTCCCTTACACGTACCGTTTGATGACGGGGTGTGGGCCCCGGCTCATTCGACAGTATAGGCAAGGTTTGTCAAGACTGGAGGAAATACCGGTGTTTTTCACCCGATGTTCACACAAATGGGCTTACACCCGATACAAGGCACGGTACTTCGCGCTAAGCCCTTGCAAATAGTCGTCCGCACCCATCGGTTTGCCCGTGATTTCCCTAACCAAGGTCCGAGGAGGCACGGACCGACCCTTGGCATACAGCTTGTCCGTCAGCCAGCCGAGGATCGGCGCGAAGTCTCCCCGCTCGATGAGCGCGTCCGTGTCGCCGACATCCTGCCGCAAGGCGGCCCAGATCTGATAGCTCAGAAGATTGCCCATGCTGTACGTTGGGAAGTAGCCGATGCTGCCCATGCTCCAATGCACGTCCTGGAGGCATCCTTCCGAATCGGTCTCCGGCCGGATTCCGAGGTACGCCTCATACTTTGCGTTCCAGGCTTCGGGCATGTCGCGGACGGCCAGCTTGCCGGTGAGCACGTCGAGCTCGATCTCGAAGCGGACGAGGACGTGCAGGTTGTAGGTCAACTCGTCCGCTTCGACCCGGATGAGGGTCGGCTCGACCTTGTTGATCGTGCGGTAGAAGGACTCGGGCGTCTGATCCTGAACTTGGGGGAATCGCGCCTGAAGGGCGGGCAGGAAGTGCCGCCAGAACGGCAGACTCCGTCCGACGATGTTCTCCCATAGCCGCGACTGGCTTTCGTGTAGCCCGAGGGAAACGCCTCCCGCGAGCGGCGTCAGGTCCCACTTGGCGGGCGACCCCTGCTCGTACATGCCATGTCCCGCTTCGTGAAGGGAGCCGAAGATGGCGCTTCCGAGATAGGGCTTGTAGCGCGTCGTCAGCCGCACGTCGCCCACCGACCATCCGGTGCAGAACGGATGGGGCGCCGTGTCCTGTCGGCCGCGGCCGAAGTCGAAGCCGATCGCCCGCACCGCCTCTTCGGTAAACGACTTCTGCTGCGCCTGGTCCCAGTCGCCGTAAAGCACGGTGTCGTCCACCGGTCCCGAATCGACGATCGCTTTGACCAGCTCGACTTGCGGACCCTTGATCGCCTCGAACATCGTTCGCACGTCGGCGGCGGTCGCGCCTTCCTCGTACTGATCGAGAAGCGCGTCGTAGATGCTGTCCTTGTAGCCCAGGTGCTCCGCCTCTTGCCGCGCGATCTCGAACATTCGCTCGAGAATCGGCGCGAAGGTGACGAAGTCGTTCTCGGCGCGGGCCTTGACCCACGCCTCGTGGGCGATCGCGCCGAGCTTCGTCTTCTCCGCCACAAGGTCGGTTGGGAGCTTCGTCGCGAGATCGAGGTCGCGGCCGACGACCCGCAGCAGCGCCGCATCGTCTCCCTCGCCCGCGCTCTCGCGCACCAGCCGCTGAGTTTCGTCGGAGGTAAACGTTTCGTGGGCGAGGCGGCTCAAACGCCCCAGATGCTCCGCCCGCGCCTCCGCGCCGCCGTGCGGCATGAAGGTCTGCTGGTCCCACTCCATGATGGCGGCGGCGCTCCGCAGGGCGTTGACGTCGGCAAGAACGTCCTTGAGCTTGTCGAGAGAGGGCGACGGCATGGAGGGAGGATACCGAGCCGAGAACGAATCGAACGAGGCGGAACCCTCGCACCGACGGCTCGTCTCGCCCTTCTTGCCTTTTCCTTCTCTTCCCCCGTCCCCTTCCCTGCCCGACAGACGTACACTAAATTCGTGCCTCTGGAAACCGCCCTTGCCGTCCTCCAGCGCGTCTTCGGCCACGGCGCGTTCCGCTCGCCGCAAGACGAGGTCGTGGGCAAGGTGCTCGAGGGGCGAGACGCGCTGGTGGTCATGCCCACCGGCGGTGGAAAGTCGGTTTGCTACCAGCTTCCCGCGCTCATGCGAGAGGGCGTCACGGTCGTCGTCTCACCCCTGATCTCTCTCATGAAGGACCAGGTCGACGCGCTGAAGCAGATGGGCGTCGCCGCCGAGGCGTACAACTCCTCCATCGGCGAAGCGGACTCGCGACGCATCTTGGCAAAGCTTCATGCCGGGGAGCTCAGCCTGCTCTACGTCGCGCCCGAACGGCTGATGAGCCCCGAATTTCAGAAGCGGCTCGAAACCGTCGGGGTGTCGCTGTTCGCCATCGACGAAGCCCACTGCGTCTCGTCGTGGGGTCACGACTTTCGCCCGGAGTACGTCCAACTCGGACTCCTCAAACACCGTTTCCCCGACGTCCCGACCATCGCGCTCACCGCGACGGCCGACGCGGTGACGCGCGAGGACATTGCCAAGCAGCTCAATCTTCAAGATCCCGCGCGATTCGTCGCCGGCTTCGATCGGCCAAACATCCGCTACACCGTCGCGGAGAAGTCGAAGGCGGCCGCGCAACTCGCCGCCTTCGTCAAGGCACGTCCCGATGACAGCGGGATCGTATACTGCCTCTCGCGCAAGCGCGTTGAGGAGGTCGCGGAAGACCTGCGGGCGATCGGTGTCCAGGCCGCCGCCTACCACGCGGGGCTGCCGGTCGCGGAGCGCGCCCGGGTGCAGGAGGGATTC
>CAXUKB010000095.1:8790-14444 GCA_964251345.1 uncultured Fimbriimonas sp.
GCGCCGGTCGAGGCGGTCGCCGCCGCGCGCGAGGCCGGCATCGTCTACATCGCCACGCGGAAGACGAGCGAGGAGCTCGCCCGGGCGCTGCGGGCCGCGGGGGTGAAGGCCGAGGCCTACCACGCGGGGCTGCCGGTCGCGGAGCGCGCCCGGGTGCAGGAGGGATTCCAGAACGACGACGTGCGGGTGGTCGTCGCCACCGTCGCCTTCGGCATGGGCATCGATAAACCGAACGTGCGGTGGGTCGTTCACCACGACCTCCCCAAGAACGTCGAAGGCTATTACCAGGAGACGGGCCGCGCGGGACGCGATGGCCTTCCCAGCGAGGCGCTGCTGCTGTACGGCCTCGGCGACGTCGCGGTCGCCCGCGGACTGATCGAGAACTCCGAGAACGAGAAGCAGAAGGCGATCGAGCTGCGCAAGCTCAACTCGATGGTCGACGTCGCCGAGTCGCTCACCTGCCGTCGTCGCACGCTGCTCGCCTACTTTGGGCAGAACATGCCCGTCGACTGCGGCAACTGCGACGTGTGCCTCGATCCGCCGGAGCGGTACGACGCCACCGAGGACGCGAAGCTGGCGATGATGGCGGCCTACCGCACGGGGCAGCGGTTCGGCATCGCCCACCTCGTCGAGGTCTTACGCGGCTCCAGCGCGCAGAAGGTGCTGCAATTTGGGCACGACCGGCACGCGGACGTTTACGGCAAAGGGGGACATTGGTCCCAAGAGGAGTGGGGTTCGATCTACCGCCAACTGATCCACCGCGGTTACCTCATGCAAGATCTCGCGCACTACGGCGTGATCAAGCTCACGCCCCTCACCAAGCCGGTCCTGCGGGACGGCGAGGCGGTCGAGCTTGCCCGTCCGCGCGTCAAGTTGCGCCTGGAGCGGCGCGAGAAGTCGGCCCGCGCCGCCGAGCGGCGGTCGAAGTACGACGCGACGAAAGTCGACTCAGGGCTTTTCCAGTCGCTCCGCGCGCTCCGCAAGGAGCTCGCGAGCGCCCAGGGCGTCCCGCCCTATGTGGTGTTTTCCGACGCGACGTTGGAAGAGATGTCGGCCCGGAAGCCGAAGACCGCCGAAGAACTGCTTGCGGTGGGCGGCGTCGGCGAGACGAAACTCGCCCGCTACGGCGAGGAGTTCCTACGGGTCCTAACCCTCGCCTAACGAGCGCCTACTCTGGCATCGGAACCCTTTCCCCAGGCCGAAGGGACACCACGAGGAGGATTCGCGCCGGGCCTCTCGCCTCGTCGGGCAAGTATTGATGGGGCAGCGTCGCGTCGAAGTTCATCGAGTCGCCTTCCTCGAGGAGACAAGGCACCCCGTCGACGGTGATCGTGATCGCCCCCGAGAGGCAGTACACGAACTCCTCGCCGAAGTGACGGTCGATCCAACTGGGCCGGTAGAACTCCATGAGGGCCGGGTGGCCCACCCCGCCCGCAATCTCGCTGCCCAGGACCGCGGTGAAGAACGGTTGGAAGCCGAGAGAACCCAGACGGGCCCGCTCGGCGGGATCGTCCACGTGAACGGGGTCGTCGTCCACGATTCTCCGCTGATACTCGGCCTTGGGAACGCCGACCGACCAATGGGTGTCTCGCGCGCGGTGAACCGCGAAGGGGCCCGTTTCGAAGGGACGCGTCATCTGGTCGCTAAAGAGCCGTAAGGCCTTCCGAATCTTCGACAGCGTTTCCGGCCGGCAGGGCTTCCCTTCCTCAAGTCGGATCACGGTGTAGCGGGCGACCCCCGCTCGGTCGGCGAGCGTCTGCGCGCTCATCCCAAACTTGCGCCGCCGTTCGCGCACGCGCGCGCCGATCGTCGCGAACTCCTCGTGGCCCATCGCTTTAATATGTTCGAAATTAGACGATTCCTTTTCTAACTGTGTAACCAGCCCTTTCTGCCGATCGACATGCCATGCCCAAGCGGCGTAAGGACGCTTACAGTAGGCGAACCCAGATCCGTACGGCCAACGTTGACGGCGGCGGGAACTTCCGGACTTGCCATGAAACGAGCCTTCACCCTTATCGAGCTCCTCGTCGTGATCGCGATCATCGCGATCCTTGCCGCGATCCTCTTCCCCGTCTTCGCGCAGGCGAAGGCCGCCGCAAAGAAGACCGCGTGCCTTTCCAACGTCAAACAGATGGGCACCGCCATTCAACTCTATCTGGGCGACAACGACGACAGCTATCCCATCAATTCTTACACGACGCCCGCCAACCTGGGGCCGTATCCGGACACCCACTACTGGTACTTCGGTCTCACGTTCGTGAGCGGTTCGCTCGCGAAGTTCGTCGCCGCCGACGGCATCTTGTACCCCTACCAGAAGAGTGGCGCGATCGTAAACTGCCCCGACGGAACGAACGTCAAAGCGAGCACCGGGGGTGCGCCGTTCACGATCGACTCCAGCGACGTGCCGCTGGGCTACGACAAGAACGTCCTGCTGATCGGCACTGCCACGGCGCCAGACGGAACGGTCAATGGTCCGTTCCGCAACGCGACGCAATGGGACAACGTCGCCGACTCGATCCTCCTCGCCGACTCAGGGTTCACGGGTGGCGGCGGCGGAGCCTCCACCTCCAGCTTCAATGGCCTCGCCCTTCCGAAGAACCCGACGTCCGGCGTCGCCCGCTTCTGCACATCGGCGAACATGCAGGGCCGTCACAACAAAGTCGCGAACGTCGCCATGCAGGACACCCACGCAAAGGGATTCAAGGTTTACAGTCCGCCCGCGGTGACTTCGTACGGATCGCTCTACGACTGCCCGGGCACCGGAACGGGCTTCCTGCTCGGACCCGGCGTCACCATGACTCCGGGTAGCCCCGCGCCCGCCGGAACGAACTACTACTACGTTCCCGACAAGTCGACGACCAATCCGATCAACTGACCCGCGCCTCTCTCCGACCCCACCCATGAGCCTCACTCTTCTCGCCGCCGCCTTGGCCGTTCTTGCTCCCCAAAGTACCGATCCTGGCGCCACTCTTCGATCGCTTCGCTCCGAGCAGCGCGACGTTCGAAGCCTCTCCCAGAACGATAAGGCGGCGATCGACGCGATGGAGGCCGACGTCAGGTCGAAAGCTATTCAGGCGGTGTCGGGGCTCGATGCAAGCAAGCTGCCGGCCGAACAGGCGGACGATTGGAGCGAGTTGTACCGGCTTGCGGGAAGAGACGACGATGCGAACGGGCTCGCCGAATCGTCGGTTCGCTACCATGCGATGAAGGCCTGGTCGCAGCAGACAGCGCTCCTCCCGGTCTATCTCAAAAGGGGCGACAAGGCCAGAATCCTCGACACGCTGGACTTCGCGCTCGGCACCGACATCCGGATGATCGGGCAGCTCGGCGAGTTTGTGGTCTACGGCCTTGCTCCCAAGTACACGGATTCGGATCCGGCGTTCGTTCTTCACGCCTACGATCTCCTGATCCGGCGCGTCGACCCGACGCGGCCCATGTCGGCCGGCGACAAGGACTGGACGCTGTTCGCCCTCGGCCGCTTGGGCGCGAACCGAGACGCGACGCTGTTCAAGTCCGGTCGTCAGGCCGAGGCACTTGCCGATCTGAAGCGCCTTCGGGCTCGCGTCGCTTCCAGCCCGAAGGCGCTTACGGCGGTGGCCGAGGTGTCGAACCAGCTCTCGATTACGAACAAACTCGCGCCGGAAATCGTGGCGAACCGGTCGATTGGATCGTACAAGAGCCTCGCCGCGCTGAGGGGCAAAGTCGTTCTCGTGGACTTCTTCGCCCACTGGTGCGGACCGTGCAAGCGGGCGTTTCCGGCGATGCGCGACCTTCTCGAGGCGGAGCGCGCTCACGGACTCGAGATCGTGGGGGTCACCGGCTACCAAGGATATTACGGAGCCCAGCAGGGTCTCAAGCCCGACGCCGAGTTTGCCCTGATGCGCGACAAGTTCGTGCCGGAGTTCAAACTTCCGTGGCCCGTGGTCTTCGAGAACGGTAAAGCCGCGACCACCGCGTACGGCGTTTCGACCATCCCGCACCTCGTCGTCATCGACCGGGCGGGGCGGATCCGCCGAATCGTCATCGGCTACACCCCGGACGAGTTTGCCCAGACGAAGGCGCTGGTCGCTAAGCTGCTCGCCGAAAAGTAGGCCATCCTCCTTACGTGCTCGCGCTTGAGACCGTCAAAGACTACGCCCTCGTCATCGGCGGCATCGCGGGCCTGACGACCTTCTTAACCGGCGTCGCGGAATACGCCCGTCAGGCCAATTTGCGACGAGGCGAGGCGTTCATCGCGATGCGACGCCGGTTCCTGGAGGATCCTCTTTTCCGCGAGATCCTGAACCTTTTGGATCACGACGATCCCCGCCTCGCCGAACTGCCAACCCAGGATCGGCGCAATTTCGTGGGCTTCCTCGAGGAGATCGCGATCATGTGCGAGTCGCGAATGATTCGCAGAGAAATCGCGCACTACATGTTCGGCCGCTACGTCTCGCTCGCCGATGCGAGCGAGCATCTCTGGCATGGTCTCCACAAGGACGATCGCTACTGGACCCTCTTCCGCCGCTATGCGGCGGACAACCGCGCGATGGAAATCGCGGGCGCACCCAAGTCGTTGCGCTTCTAGGACGACCTTGATCGCCCTAGAAACCGGCCGTCAAACCGTCGCTTTCATCCGCGCGACCACGCCTTCGAGAAACGCCTCGTTGGTGGGGGTGCGCTTGACGAGTTTGATGAGGGAGTCCGTCGCTTCGACCGAATCCTTCTGGTTTGCCAGCAGACGACGGAGTTGAACGATGCCCTCCATGTCCTCCTTTCGGAACAGAAGCTCTTCCTTACGGGTCGACGACTGCTTGACGTTGATCGCCGGCCAGATACGCCGCTCAGCGAGGTCGCGATCCAAGATGACCTCGCAATTGCCGGTGCCCTTGAGCTCCTCGAAGATCGCTTCGTCCATCTTCGAGGCGGTCTCGACGAGGATGGATGCGATGATCGTAAGAGATCCGCCTTCCTCGATCTTTCGCGCCGCACCGAAGAACCGGCGTGGACGGAAGAGCGCGTTGGGATCGAGACCACCCGTCATCGTGCGTCCCGAAGAGTTGCACGTGAGGTTCGAGGCGCGGGAGAGTCGGGTGAGGGAATCGAGCAAGATGCAGACGTCCTGCCCGGTCTCGACGAGACGCTTCGCCTGCTCAAGGCACATCTCCGCGACCCGCATGTGGTTTTCCGGCGGCTCGTCGAACGTGCTCGAAATCACCTGTCCGCGCACGCTGCGCTTCATATCGGTGACCTCCTCGGGCCGCTCGTCCACGAGGAGCACCATGAGGTAGACCTCGGGGTGGTTGGCGGCGATCGAGTTGGCGATCGCCTTCATGATCGTGGTCTTACCGACCTTTGGCGGGGACACCACGAGGCCACGTTGGCCTTTGCCGATCGGCGAGATGATGTCGATGATGCGTTGCGGAATCGCATCGGGCACCGTCTCCATCTTCAGTCGCTCGACGGGGAAGAGCGGGGTCAGTTCGTCGAAGGTCTTGCGCCGCTGCATCTCCGCCGAGCCCGTCGCGAAGGTGTTCACGCTCTCGACGCGCAGCATTCCAGGATACTTCTCCCCTTCCTTCGGCGTTCGGATCATCCCCAGCACGGTGTCGCCGGGCCTCAGATTAAACTTCTTAATCTGGGTTTGCGAGACGAAGACGTCGTTCGGACTCGGC
>CAXUKB010000096.1:0-14363 GCA_964251345.1 uncultured Fimbriimonas sp.
GTACAACGGCGCGCAGCGGATCTCGTATACCGCCATCGTCGTCATGGGGCTCGGCGCGACCCTCACCGGCGTCGCGGTCTACAAGCCGATGCAACTCTCCACGCTGACGGGGCTGCTCGGCGGCTACACGGCGGCGCGGTTCGAGCATTTTTGGCTTATGATCGGCTTTTGCCTGTTCTTCGTCGTCCACGTGGGGCAGGTGGTGAAGACCGGATGGAACAACTTCCGTTCGATGGTCACCGGCCGCGAGCTCGCGGCCGCCGACTCGCCGCTGCCCGAGGGAGAGGTGGCGGCGTGAGCGATCCGCTGAAACGGACCCTCGAATCGCAGGCGGCGCACGACCCGCCCGACCGCGATCCGCGCCGGGAGATGCGGCGACTTTCGCGCAAGGGCTTTCTCTGGAGCGGCGTCGCCCTGCTCGGCGGCTACGGCGGAGTGAAGTACCTCGCCTCCCGTTCCGACGCGGCGGGGACCCCCTGGCCTTTCCGCACCGCGCTGGAGGCGAACGAGGGGGTGTGGCACGACGCCCTCGGCGACCGCCTCGCCCCCACCTACGACCGTACGGCGATCACGAAGCTGCGGCAGAACGGCGACGACGGGCTGGGCACCGACGACTGGGATCCCGCCCAATGGAAGCTCCACGTCGAAGGGCTGGCGGGAGACGAGACGTCGCGCGTGCTGACGATCGAGGACATCAAGGCCCTCCCCCGCCACGAGATGATCACCGAGATGTGCTGCATCGAGGGCTGGAGCATCGTCGTCCACTGGGCGGGCGCGCGGCTCGTGGACTTTATGGAGAAGTACCCGCCGACGACCCAGACGGGCGATCCTCCCGACGTGAAGAATCACCCCGAGGCGCTCGTGCGCTACGTCGCAATGGAGACGCCCGACGGCGGCTACTACGTGGGGCTCGACATGAAGAGCGCCGTCCACCCGCAGACCTTGCTGTGCTACGAGATGAACGGCAAGCCGCTCGACCAGTTGGACGAAGACCACGGCGCGCCTCTCCGCCTCGCCATTCCGGTGAAGTACGGCATCAAGAACATCAAGCGGATCGGAACGATCCGCTACACCGACACCCGTCCCAAGGACTACTGGGCCGAGCAGGGCTACGACTGGTACGCGGGCCTGTAAACTCCCCTCTATTTGCATTAATTATGAATAAAATGTAAAATAGCGGGTCGTCACCCCTTCCTTTCGCGGATGGTTCGTGCCGGGAGAGTGGGGAGTTGCGAACGGGGACTGGGGAGTTCCAGCCTCATCACTGGAGTGGCTCTCTATCCCCCGTCCCCTTCCACCTAAGGGGCGACGCCAGCGGAATGGGCGACCTTCTTTGCGCCGCCCCTCTCGCCGCACCCTCTCTCACCGGAGTGAAAGGAAGGGGTGACGCCCCGCTCGCCTTCTAAACCTTGCGCGCGGCGAGCACTTCGACCGCCCGCTCGACCGGATCCGCGCCGGGCGGCACCGGCACATCGGGCTCGACGCCGCGCTTCTCCAGGCGGACGCCTTTCACGACGTAGTCCACGACCGGCACCTCAAGGTAGGCCCAGGCGTTCAGCCGATCGGGCGAGGCGCCCAGAACGGCCCCTGCCGTCCGCTCGCCCACGATGGTCGCGCGCCCCGCCCGTTGGGCGTCGAAGCTCAGCAATTCCTTGGCGCTTCGCGAACCCCGGTCGACGACGATCGCGAGCGGTCCCGCGTACCCGCCTTTGCCGATGGCGCTTTCGAACCCGCCGACGTGGCCGCCAAAGCCGCTCCGAAGGTCAAGGACGAATCCATCCGCATCCTTCGCCGAAGCGAGGGCGTCGGTGAGCGCCTTCTCGAACTCGGTGCTCGCCTGGGTCCAAAGGTGAAGGACGGCAAACTTCTTGCCCTCCCGTTCGACGGTGCGCCGGGAGGCGAGGGTCGCGTCGAGGAACATTCGGAGGGCGGTCGTGCGGGTCACTTCGACCTTCGTCTGGGTCTCTTCCGTGCCGCGCCGGTACGTCAGTGCCGCCGACCTTCCGACGTCGTCTTTGAGCCCCACGACGGGCGAGAAGGGCTGCCCGTCGACCCGCGTCACGAGATCGCCGACCTGCAGACCCGCCCGTTCGGCCGCGCCGCCGTCGAGCACCATCTGCACCGTGTAGCCATCGGGAGCGCGCCGGAACCAGGCCCCGATTTGCGGCATCGTCGCCGCCTTTTCGCCCCGGGTCAGTCCGTCCATCAGGTAGTAGCCCTGGTCCTCGTCGGAAAACAGCTCGAAGTGCGAGTCGCCGAACTCCGCGATCATCGCGTTCACGGCCGCCTCGAACGCCTGCCGGTTGGGCGCGGCCTTCGCGAGAGGAGCGTACTGGTCGAGCCGTCGCTCCATTTCGGCTTTCCGCGCCGAGCGCGCGTAGTAGCGGGTCCGGATTTCGGACGCGACCTTGTCCCATACGGGCGCGAGATCCTCGCGGACGGTGAGCAGGACGAGCGGGATCACGCTTTAGCGTACGTCCGGGATGGTCAGCTCGCACCCGCACTCTAAAGCCACGGTTGCGCCCAAAGCGACAGGAAGGTAGCCGCTCGTTCGAAAGTGGTGCGCCTGCCGCCGCTCCGGATCGATCACGAGCACGTCCTTGACTCCCTGCGACAGATAGAAGGGCGGACCGACCTGCAGATCCTTGCGCTCACCACGCGGAGACAAAACCTCGACGACGGCCTCGGGCATGATCGTGAGCGCCTGCCGCGTCAACGGCGGTTCATTGCAATAGATCCTAAGGTCCGGTCGCTTGACGGAGCCGTCGGCGAACTGAACGTAGGCATCGCTCAGGGTGAAACATCCACAGCCCCGATCGTCGTCGGGAATCGGGCGAACGCTCCGATCAAGCCGGCGGATCATGCCTTGATGAAGCGGCGAGGGGAAGAACTCCCAAGTAAATTCACCCTGAACCACCTCCAACTTTACGCCCGCCTCGTCGGCATTCATGAGTTGAATCATCAGTTCCTCCGGGTTCGCCGCGCCCATGGGTCCCGGAGGATCGAACATGAAGGGATTGTACGCCACCGTGGCGCCTCAGGCCAGATTTTCGGATAGTGGATAAAACGCGTCCCAGTTAAGCTCGAAAGCACACGAGTTGCTACCAATTTGGTAATATCATCGTCAGGGCCGATGAGAGTTCTTGCCTGGAGCACGCGTTCCGATTACGCGGAGAGTAACGCCTCAGCCCTTACTCCCCTGAAGGAATGGTTTCGTCTGTGTGAAAAGGCGAACTGGTCGAGCTTTGCGGATTTACGGGCCACGTTTGGAAGCGCCGACGCTTTGGGGAACAAGCTCATCTTCAACATCGGCGGCAACAATTACCGACTCATCGCCCGCGTGAGCTATTCCTATCGACGCCTTTCGGTGCGGTGGATCGGGACTCATGCCGAGTACGACCGACTCAACGCAAAGGACATCGAGATTTTATGAGCAACGCCGTCGCCATCAAGCCCATTCGCAACCGCGCCGATCTAGACGCGGCCCTCGCTCGGCTAGACGAAATCTTCGAGCCTGTGCCCGGGAGCCCCGAAGACGACGAAGCCGAAATACTCACTGTACTGATCCAGGCTTACGAGCGCGAGCATTATCCGGTGGGTCCGTCCGAACCCATCGAAGCGCTTCGTTTCCACATCGACCGGCTGGGACTCAAGCAAGCCGACCTCATTCCTTATCTCGGAGCGAGTTCGCGAGTGTCCGAGATCCTGAATCGAAAACGCTCGCTCACCGTCGAGATGATCCGTGCTCTAAACGAAGGGCTTGGCATCCCGCTGGAAAGCCTCGTCGGGCGAGTCTAAGCGACTAAACGTTGAGAACGGCCGAAAAGCAGAGAAAAACGCCTTGACCAAGCCTTAATTTCCTAGAGGTACGTTTCCTAGACCGGACGACGTTATGCAGACCCGACGCGATTTCCTCAGGAGCGCCGCCGTGCTCACCGGCACCGCCTTCGTCTGGGGCTCCGTCCCCGAGGCGATCGCGAAGGCCCTCGCCATCGACCCCGAGAGGGGCAGCACCTTCCTCGACGCGGAGCACATCGTGGTTCTTATGCAGGAGAACCGGTCGTTCGACCACTGCTACGGCGCCCTCCGCGGCGTGCGCGGCTTCCGCGATCCCCGGGCCCACGTCCAGTCCGACGGCAATCCCGTCTGGTTCCAGACGGACGCTAAGGGCGGCACCTACGCGCCTTTCCGTCTGGATATGAAGGGCACGAACGCGACCTGGATCGGCGGCCTTCCCCACTCCTGGCCCGATCAGGTCGACGCCCGAAACGGTGGCCGCTACGACCGGTGGCTCGTCGCCAAGCCGAAGCGGGACCTCCCCTTCACCCTGGGCCACTACACCCGCCAAGATATCCCCTTCTACTACACCCTCGCCGACGCCTTCACCGTGTGCGACCAGGCGTTCTGCTCCTCGCTCACCGGCACCACGCCCAACCGTCTCTTTCTCTGGACGGGCACGATCCGCCGCGACGCCGACGATCCCGCGCGCGTGCAGAATGCCTACACGGACTACGACCGGGATGCCGCCTGGACCACGTTCCCCGAGCGGCTGGAGAGCGCGGGCGTCTCGTGGCGCATCTACCAGAACGAGATCAGCCTTGACACCGGTTTCGAGGGCGAACAGGATCCGTGGCTCTCGAGCTTCACCGACAATCCCATCGAGTGGTTCACCCAGTACCACGTCCGCTTCGCCGCGAGCCGGCGTGCCTTCGTCGCCGCCCGAACCGCGGCCTTACCGGAGGAGATCGCCAAGATCGAGAAGGTTCTTCAGACCGCCGATCTCACCACCGACGCGGGGAAGGCGCTCGCGAAAGACCTGTCGGAGAAGAAAGCCCAACTCCGTGAGTTCGAGACGGAACGCGCCGCCTACCACGAGGGGGCTTGGGACGCGCTTCCCCCGCACGCGAAGGCGCTCCACGAAAAGGCGTTCGCCACGAACGAAGGCGACCCGCACCACCGCGTTCTGTCGACCCTCGAGTACCAGGACGGGGATCAAGCGCGCAAGGTGCAGGTGCCGAAGGGCGACACGCTCCACCGGTTCCGCCAGGACGTCGAGACGGGCCATTTGCCCGCCGTGTCGTGGATCGTGGCCCCGGAGAACTTCTCGGATCATCCGGGCGCCGCGTGGTACGGAGCGTGGTACGTCTCCGAGGTTCTCGACATCCTAACCAAGGATCCCGAGGTCTGGAAGAAGACGATCTTCGTGCTCTGCTACGACGAGAACGACGGCTACTTCGATCACGTTCCGCCGTTCACCGCGCCCCACCCGGACCGTCCCGAAACGGGCAAGGCCTCGGCGGGGCTCGACACGCGGGTCGACTGGTCGAACGCCCACGGGCGCGACCACGCGATCGGCCTGGGGTACCGCGTTCCCCTCGTCGTGTGCTCCCCTTGGAGCCGGGGCGGCTGCGTAAACTCCGAAGTGTTCGACCACACGTCGGTGATCCGACTCATGGAGGTCTGGCTCGCGCATCGAGGCAAGCCCGTTCGCGAGACCAACATCAGCGAGTGGCGGCGCACCGTCTGCGGCGACCTGACCTCGGTCTTCCGGCCTTATCGGGGGGAGAAGACGACGCTTCCCCCATTCCTCGGTCGCGACGACACGGTTGAAGGCATCCATGCCGCGAAGTTCAAGGCGCGTCCGAAAGGGGGCAAGGCCCTCTCGAAAGGCGACATCGCGAGCACCCGGGTCGATGAATCGCAAGAGCCGGGCGCGCGTCCTTCGTGCCCTCTGCCGTACGATCTCCACGCGAACGCCGTTCGGAACGGCGAAAAGCTTCACCTCGAACTCGGATCCCGCAAAGGCGCGGGAGCGCCTTTCAACGCGTATGCCTACGGTCCGGAAATGGTCTGCCGAGCGTACGCGGTTCGGGCGGGGGACTCGATCTCCGACGAGTTCGCTCTGGACGACGAGTACCAGGTCCGCGTGGACGGTCCGAACGGCTTCATGCGCGAGTTCCGGGGAACGAAGGCCGCCCCGGGGGTGGCGATCGCGGTCGACTCCGCAAAGGAACGCGTCCAAGCGAAGCTCTCCAACGGAAGCGCGGAGCCCCAAACGTTCGAGATCGTCGACGAGGCGTACGGCGCACGTCCGGCACGGCGGCGCATCGCCTCCGGCGGCCACGCGACGGTGGAAATCGACCCGCGGGGGAGTCACGGTTGGTACGACTTCACGGTGAAGGTCGGGGAGCTCGCCTACCGCTACGCCGGACGCGTCGAGACGGGCCGGTGGAGCGTCACCGATCCCGCGATGGGCGGCGAGATAACGAAGGCTTAACCCCGTAGAAATGCGGCGTTAACCTCCGTGCGGAACCATGAAGTCGCCTTCTGGAGCGAACCATGGTCCGCAGAGCCTTCACCCTTATCGAGCTTCTCGTCGTGATCGCGATCATCGCGATCCTTGCCGCCATCCTGTTTCCCGTCTTCGCCCAAGCCAAGGCCGCGGCGAAGCGAAGCCAGTGCCTCAGCAACATGAAGCAGATGGGCACCGCCACCCAGATCTATCTTGGCGACGCCGACGACACGTATCCGATCGTCTACAACGGCAACAATTCGTGCAGCCACGCCGAGTACGTGCTGATCTACCCGTACATGAAGAACATCGACATCATGTCGTGTCCGGAAGGTGGCAGCTCGGGGGACTCTCTTCCCACCTGCGCGATTCAGGTCGGCGAACTCCCCAACCGGCCGAGTTCGTTTCACACTCATTACGGTTTCAACTGGGGGCCGCTGATCTACGCGGGCGGCGGACTCCACGGACCGGTGCAGAAAGCGGACAACGGCGTCAGCTTCCAGTCGGGCATCAGCGCCACCTCGGTGACCAACCCGGCCGACACGTTCGTCTACGGGGACAGTTACGACACCTACCGACCGACGATGGGCATGGACTGGGCGCTCGACTCCTATTCGGGCGCGGCGAAGCAGTCTGGGATCCGTCACGCGGGACGCTGGCAGATGTCCTACACGGACGGACACGCGAAGATGGTCCAATTCAAGGGCGGCGTCGTCGGCACCCACCGGTATGCGCTTCCGCGCAATCAGGCGGACTGGAGCAAGTACTGCGCCGATCCCGATGCGCAGATCGATCTCGGCCCCTCCTACGGGATGTCCGTTACTCGTTGCGGCGACATCGGCGCGCTGGTGAACTCCAAGGTGATCTATTGGCCCGAGTAGCCTTTGCGGCCCTCATCACCCTTGCGGCGGTAGGATGTGGCGCAGGGGACAACCCCGACTCGCCGACGCCTCCCGCGAAGATGGACCGCTCCGGTCCGCCCGCAGGACAGGCCGGATCGCTCGGCAACCCGAAGCCGGCCGGCGAAGGCAAGTAAGCCCCAAGAGCCGGGTGGGCGAAGCGCCGCAGTAGTTATCGCGTCGCCGACCCCACCCGGCTTCCGGGTGGCGAGACTCTCCCGAGTCTCATGCGTAACCCAGCCGCGAGATCGACTTGGAATCCGATCCAGGCGTTGTGAAGCCGCCTAGGCAATGCTTCCATTGCTCCCTCTCCCCGGAGGGGAAAGGGAGACGGAGGTTTAGTACGGCTGGGCGGTGTGGCCCGTGGCCGCGACGTCGTGCTGGCCGAGGCCCAGTCCGCCGGCGCCCGTCCGTCGCGCCGCCGACGTTCTCGACGGACGTCCCTTGCGTCTCTCCGTTGTTTTCCATTCTTTGCTCTCCGTTGTTTACGTAGCCGACGATTGCCGACCCTTGCCCAGACCTTCCGGGCAAGGGTCGGCAATCGTCGGCGATGGTTGGCGCTTGTCCGCGCACTCGGGACACAAGCCCCAAAACGTGACCTCCGCCTCGTCGATCGTAAAACCGTGAGCCTCGCCCGCCGCCAGACAGGGCGAGACGCCGACGACGCAATCGACGTCCTCGGTGCGTCCGCACCGGCGGCACACGAGGTGATGGTGGTTGTCGCCCACCCTCGCCTCGGAGCGCGCCGGGTGCCCGACGGGCTCGATGCGGCGCAGCAGCCCCGCGCCGGTCAGCCCCGCGAGGTTGTCGTACACCGCCTGCACCGACGTGCCGGGCATCGTGCGGCAGACCGCGTCCGCGTGGCGCACCGCCACGACCGCCTCGAACACGGCGACGCGCGGCGCGGTGACCCGAAGCCCCGCCTCCCGTAGTCTCGCCGCCGCGTTCATCGAGCGCTACTCTACCCATTTTCTGGAATCGATCCACTTTAGAGTGCGGTGGCCTGCCACCGCTTGAGTCTTAGCGAGCCTGCGAGCGGTAAGCACGTCCCCTCGCAAGCCCGGCGGTGGAGTGCGGTGCCAGGCCACCGCACTCTAGAAATCGTCTTCGACGTTCACTCGGTCGATCGGGAATGAAGTGACGGTTCGATACCAAGCATCTTCGGCCCGCGTTCGAAACCACTCCGCCGAGCAGAATGGATACTGGTCCGCAACCGTCACCAGTCCGTGGTGCACCGGGTTATGGATGACGTAGTTCAGCCTTGCGAGATACGACTTCTCGAAGGTCAATGCAGTCTGATAGTAGCTGTGCCAAGCCTTTCGGCCCGCCGCATCGTCGAGGCGGTTTGCCCATCGGGACGTGGTGCCATGAAGCTTGTTCGTGAACGTTCGGAGATTTGAGCCCTCCTCTGGCGAGCGGCCGACGAAATGGTAATGATTTGAAAACACCGCCCACGCCTCTAGGGTCCAGCCAAACTCATTGGCGAGGTTCAAGAGGGAATCCTCAAGGAACGCTAAACGTTCGTCACCAAGAAAGACATGCGCCTTGCCCAGGGTTCCGGCGGTCACCATGTAGGTCCCGGCGGCTTGAAAAAGGCGCGAAGGCGCATGCGGCCAGGATTTCATTTCGGCATCTTAACTTTAGACTGCGGTGGCCTGCCACCGCTTTAGAAAAGCGAGCCTGCGAGCGCCGAACACGATTAGCCTCGCAGGCTCGGCGAGGGAAAGCGGTGGCAGGCCACCGCAGTCTAAATCAGTGCAATAGTTCCAACTGGAACGAGCGTGCGATGGAATACGACTCGCCCCAGGTCATGACGCTGAGGGCCGTGTCCTTGGTCTGCCACTCGGGGGTCGGCAAGTAGCCCACGCTCTCGTCGACCGATTTGAGCGCGTTAGCGTAGACGGCGAGAAGCCGTTCCGGCCCGCTCGCGAGTTGGCCAAAGCGATCACCGAGCAGATCGGTCCGGAAAAATCGTTCAAGCGGGAACCAGTCGCCCACTAAAGCGAGGTGTGCCTGTGCGACCGCTCCCCAGGCCCGAAGAGGATCCCGAAACGGCTTGGCGAAGGAGATGAGCGCACCGGTCGAGTGATAAGGGATGAGCAGCGGATGCTCGGCAAACCATGCGGGTTCGCCGCATTCGTAGCGCCAAACGGCTTCTTCGACGTCGTCGATTTGGAGACGCCACGCCGCGCGCTCCGGATACGCGGTGTCCTCGCCGCCGACCGTCTCGAAGTCGATGTGAATCGACTCGCCCTCCTCGACGTAGCGGAGCACGGTCGTGCCGAACTCCTCTTCGTCCTGGCCGCGGTTCGCCCACCACGCGTCGAGTTCGGCAAGCGGACTTTCCATGGGATCCATTTTGAGGGTCTCGGCCGGAGGCGATGAGCGCCTCCGGGAACAAGATTAACCCGAAGGATCGTCGCCGCCGGTGATCGCCCCGGCGCGGAGACTGTCCACGGACGCCTCGCCCCGATCCGCCGGGGGACGACGGTACGATCGCCGTCGACTACACGCCTACGGCGTACGTTACGCCAGTCGCTCCAATCGGAACGAGCGCGCGACGAAGTATGACCCGCCCCAGGTCAACGCATGGAGAGAAGCCGTTTTCTCCTCGCGACTAAAGAGGCGATTGTAGGAGGCGACGTGAATCTCTTCCCCGAGCGCGAGGAGGGCTTCCGAATAAACCTGGATGAGACGCTCCGGACCAACCGCAAGCTGGCCGAAAGGCGCATCATAGGAGCCTTTGACGAATCGCCCCGAGGGATACCAGTCGCCGACAGTCCGCGAGTGCGCCCGATCGATCGCGCCACGGGCACGGAGCGGGTCGTTCAACGGTTTCGCAATTGAGATTCCCGAGACCCCATCTACGTAGGGCCACAGCAGAACGTGTTCGGCGAACCATCTCGGCTCCGCCCACTCATCGCGCCACACCATCTCGACGACATCCTCAACGTCCAGCCGCCAAGCGGCTTCCGCATCCGCGTCGTCGATCGTCTCGAACTTCAGCCGGTAGCCCTCGCCACTCTTCAGAAACGAAGTGAGACGGGTCGACGCCCCACCGTCGTCGTACGCGACATTCCACCACGCCTCCAACTCGGCCAGCGGGCTTTCCATACGGCTATTTTGGACCCTACAAAGGGCCTGCGCCTCCGTTGCCCTACCCTTCACGTGGAGAGCGATTTAGCGCAGCAGTCGCGATTGGACCGCGTCCCATCCTTCGTCCGGCGTGAGGTGGCGCAGGGCGACGAGCGCTTTGGCCTGGAGGCCGACGCGATACCGCGTGCGGGGGCGCCGGGCGGTGGCGGCGTGGACGATGGCGCGGGCGACCCGGTCGGGCCCAATCGAGCCCGGCACGCCCGCGTAGGCGCGTTGGAGGATCGGAAGGTACGCGGCGACCATCGCCACGTAGGGGCCGCCCTCTCGGGCGACGAGCGAGGTGCGCGCCACGTCCCCAAAGCCCGTCCGAACGATCCCGGGCTGAACGACCGAGACGCGCACCCCGAATCCGCGCGTCTCCAGGCGCAGGGCATCGGAAAGCGCCTCCAGGGCGAACTTGCTCGCGTGGTACGCGCCGCTCAGGGGCGTCGTGATCTCACCGCCGACCGAGCCGACGTTCACGATCCGGCCCGCGCCGCGTTCGCGCATTCCGGGCAAGACGAGTTGCGTGAGGCGCACGAGCCCCACCACGTTCGTCTCCATCTGAAGCCGGAACGCGTCGAGGTCGAGCTCCTCGATGGGACCGAGAAGGCCGTACGCGGCGTTGTTCGCCAGAACGTCGACCCGGCCCACCGTCCGCACCGCCGTTTCGAGCGAAGCGGAATCGGTCATGTCGATGCGGACGGCGTCGAATCCCTCGGCGCGAAGCTCCGCCAACGCCTCGGGACGCCGCGCACTCGCCCACACCCGGAAACCGGCCGTTCGCAACGCACGCGCGGCGGACCGCCCGATTCCCGCGCCCGACGCGCCGGTGACCAGCGCCACGAGGCTATCCATGGGCGAGATCGAACGGCCGCCCCTTCGTCGTCCGAAGGCCGATCTTCGCGAGGTCGATGGGCTTGGCGAGGCGCTTCAAGGCGTCCTGGAGCGAGTCGGCGGGGAGAACCGCGTTGTTCCCTTCGGCGTCGGGCACCGTGAGGCCGTCCTGAAGGCGGAGCCACGTGCCCCCGACGGCGACGTTGCCCACGATGCGGGTACCGAGCGGGTCTCGGAAGTCGCCCGCGATCTCCGCGCGCAACGCGGGGTAGCGCGCGGCGTAGATCGGTCCGGCGCCGTCGACCTCCCGAAGCTTGCCGGGGAAGTTCCATCCCTTGGGATCGAGAATCATGTCTTTCGCCCAGCCCCGCCCCCGGGCGTCGAGGTGAACGGCCGGGTTCTTGCCGACGAAGACGTTGCCGTCGACGGCATTGTCCCCACCGCCGCCGATCATGATGCCGGTGCCCGGCCCTTCGAAGAGGTTGCCCTGGATCGTCGTGGCGGGCCAGCCGTCGTCGAGGTAGACGGACATCACCTCGGTGAAATTGCCCGCCGTCGTGACCTTGGGGCCGAGGTCGCGGAATCGGTTGCCCCGAATGACGGCGCCGCGCATGGTGGGATTGCGTCCCATGTAAAACGCGCCGGAATCGCCCGTTTCCTGGCAGACCCGTTGCACGTCGTTGCCCTCCAGAAGGTGGTCGTTCCCGCTGAGCAGGACGGCGTTGTGCGGCGCGTCGGTGAGGAGGCAACGTACCACGCGGTTACCCACGCCATCGACCGCGACCGCGGGCTGGTAGGTGCGGCACCACCGAGCGTAAGCCCAAATATGGTCGTCTTCCGCGTAGAGCCCGGCAGGGGTAAGGGTCCGCCGATCGCCTCCGCCCAGGTGGACACCGCGCTCGCCGAGGCCCGTAAGGTCGCAGCCCACGACGCCGGAGTCGGTGGCGTCGGTGATGTCCACCCCGTCGTCGCCAAAGTTCCGGACGAGGCAGTTCTCGACGCGGTCGCGCGTGCCCCCCTCGATGCGAACGGCGCCGGCGCGGCCGACCTCCAGGCGCAGCCCTTTGAGGGTCACGTCTTCGGCATCGCGCAGGTGGAACATGGGTCCTTCGAGGGTGCTGGCGACGGCTTCGCTTCCCATCCCCTTGCCCCCAGGCCCTCTCTCCCGGAGGGGAGAAGGGGGCCAGAAGTACAGCCGCTTCGCCTTCCGGTCGAGAAACCACTCACCGGGCGAGTCGAGTTCGGAGAGGGCGTTGAGAAGGACGAAACGACGGCCGGCGGCGACGCCGAACGCGGGCTTCTCTCCGAGGGTGAGCTTGCCGTCCTCGATCTCGGCCCGCTCGTACGACTCGGCCCAGTCGAAGTTCCAGTAGCCCATTGCCCAAACGTCGTCGCCCTTGATGCTCCGGGCATGACCGTCGCCCATGGCGAAAGTCTTCTCCCCCTCGACGGCTCCCGTGCGGAGCCAACCCACGTTCGGATAGCGGGCGAGGGTCATCGGAGTGCCGTCGAAGAAGAGCTCGAGCCCCGCGGGGACGCCGCCCATCGCGAAGCCGCGGCGGCGCATCTCGCCCAGATCGGGGACGTCGGCCACGTCGCACACGAGGACGTGCGGCCGGTCGGACGGCGTCCACTTCGTGAGGACGCGCCCGCCGAGAAGCCGGGCCGTGCCGGGCTTCTCGGCGACGACGGTGAGCCCCCGACTGTCCGCGCCGATCTCGATCGTGCGGTCGACGAGATAGGTCCCTGGCCTCAGGACGACGCGCCCGCCGCGCGCCCTCGCGATGGCGGCGGGAAGCGTCCTCAGCGGGTGTTTCGCCGTCCCGTCCGCCCGGTCGTCGCCGTTCGGCGCGACGAAGAGGGTCGGGAGGAGCAGGAGGGACAGCGTCGTCACGCTTCCCAGTCTTCCACAACCAGGCCCGGGACGCGGGCAAACTCGGCGACGTTGTGGGAGACGAGAGTCAGCCCTCGCGCGAATGCGATGGACGCGATCATCAGGTCGTTCGGCCCGATCATCGTGCCCGAACGTTCGAGATGGGCGCGGAGTGCGCCATAGACTCGCGCGGCAAGGGAATCGAACGGCAGGACGGTAATTCGATCGAGCACCGTCCGGATCGCCGTAAGCTGGCGCGAAGGGTGATCGGCTTTGGCCGCACCGAAAAGAAACTCGGCCTCGACGACGGCGCACGTCGAGAGGTCGGCGGGGTCGGCGGGGTCGGACGCAAAGTAGTGCCCCTTAACCCGAGAGGGTCGGCGGCCAATCGTCCGGGAAACCGTGTTGGTGTCGAGTAGCCGTGTCAGGCTTTCGGCTCCGCGTCGTTAAGCTGCGGATCGTCGGGGTCGTCCATGTCCTCCCCTTGGCCCACCGTGCTCTCGAGGTAGCCCGCAGGCCAGTCTGTCGGCTCGGTGCTCGTCCAGACGTGGATCACCGTTCCCGGAGGGAGATGGGGGAAGGGCCGATCCGGAACGAAGACGTTTCCGTCGTACCGAAGCGCGACCTGAATGGCTTGCGGCGTAGCGTTCATGCCCTATTCTACGACGGTCTTTCCCGATGCTGGCGTCGTTCGCCGCCGCATCCCATCTGTGAGTTATTGACCTAAGGCGCTATGAGGAGACGTGTTCTTCTGGGCGAAGCCTTCGCCAAGAAGGCACGTCTCGGCTCCGACCAGTCCCGGTCCCTTGGGCAGAGGCAAGCCCTCATTGCCAAAAAGGTCGGGAGGCTGGGGACGTCGCCGCTTCCCTGCAGCCCGGTGAGAGGGGTCCGCCGAGGAACACGGCGCGAGGCGATCGTATTTCCTTTGGCGTCGCGTCCAGATGGAGGGGAGGGGTGAGAATCCAAAGTGATGAGTCTGGAGTTTTATATTCCCCATTGCCCTCGCTCTCTATCCCCCCGGCCCTTACCTCTCCCGGCACGACCCCTCCGCGAAGGGAAGGGGTGACGTCCCGCGATCCTCATCGAACCACGTTCACTTCCGAACACTAAGTTGCACAGGGCGAAGCACTGATGCTACGAGGGCTGGTCAGCTTTGATGGCGGCACACATGCCTTGGACATCTTTGCCGAAATTATTACCCGCATCGGTGAGGTTGTAAGCCTTGATGAGGCCATTCTCTAGATAGCCGTAAAATCGAACAGAAGGATTCTTCCTCTTTGACCGAAGTTCGTAAGGACTTGCAGCAGTAGCAGGAACGAAATTAAAC
>CAXUKB010000097.1:0-8877 GCA_964251345.1 uncultured Fimbriimonas sp.
GAGACGGTGTGATCGGAATCCGAGATCACGCCGTCGGCCCCGTCCATCAACCGCTCGACCGAAACGAGGTCTTCGGTGGTGTCGGCGATGTCATTGAAGGAGTGGCGCGTGCCCGTCGCCTTCACCCGTCGCGAGGCGGCGACGATCTCCTGCACCCGTTCGACCGTCTCCGGGCGATGGACGCGCGCCGCCTTAAACTCGTAGTTTCCCGCCCAGTTCTTCATTAGTCGATCTCCAACGCCGGAACGGGCACGCTCAACTCGACCGACGCGCTCCGCTGCGCCTCCCGAAGCCGCCCCATCAACTCTTCCGGTATTCCTTCCGCGAAGAGAAAACCGATGTCCTTGGGAATCTGACCCTTTCGCCGCTCCTCAGCGAAATAGGCGTCCATTCCGGGATCGGTGAACACCACAAAGCGGCGGGTGGCCTGCGCCATGAGGAGAAAGTAGAGGTCGGCGCGGACCTTGAGCTTGCCGCCGTTCCGCGGCCCGCTCGTGCAGATGGTCCCCACCGCCGTCTTGTCGGCATTCACCGAAGCGTACGAGTGCTCCCCGCCACTGACAAGGCGCACCCTGGCGCGGAAGAAGGCTTCGCCCATGCGGTGCGGGAGCCACTCGCGGTTGATCCAGTCCGCCACCGCGATCTGCGGGCTGCTGTCGGCCACAGTAGAGGATAGCCGATCCCCTTTCTTCTGGAGAGCTTAAGGCACGTTCGGCGGCGAGGCCGGTTCGGCCGTTCCCATCAGCCGCATCCCGATATGGATCCATCCTTCGCAAAGTTGGCGGCGCTCGGTGGAGTTCGCAAAGCCGCGGTGCCAAACGGCGAGACGGGAACAGTCTTCCAGCCGGTCGATCCAGAGGTCGACCTGCGACGACTCGCCCTCGTCGGGATCGCCGCGCCAAGTAAAGCCGAGGTGACGTGACGGTTCGACGGCGGTGTACTCCCCGCGAATCGCCCATTCGGGATGTTCGGACCACAGAAGGGCGTACGAACCCCCCACGCGCAGATCGACGTCCGCCCGCTCGGGCCACCACGCCTGAAGCTTGTCCGGTTCGGTAAGCCAGGCGAAAAGATCTTCGGGGGCGAGCCCTTTGAACTCGCCGACGAGGACGGCGAGGTCGGGCGACGAGGGAACCTCGGTCATGGGGTCCATTTTAGCCCCCCGCCTCGTCTTAAAGAGGCCGTGCCTCATCATGTCCGCGAATTGACCGAAAGGCGGGAGAAGGAAGGCCTTTCCCCCTACGCCGCCTGTGCCCTCGACAGCGCAGGCCGCACGGTGCCCGAGGCGCCCGATCCGGTGCGTACCGCGTTCCAACGCGATCGCGACCGAATCCTTCACTCGAAATCGTTCCGCCGCCTAAAGCACAAGACCCAGGTCTTCATCGACCCCTTTGGAGATCACTACCGAACGCGACTGACGCACACTTTGGAGGTGGCGCAGGTCGCCCGCACCATCGGCCGGGCGCTTCGTCTAAACGAGGATCTGATCGAGGCGATCGCGCTGGGTCACGATGTGGGTCACTCGCCGTTTGGCCACGCGGGAGAGCGGGCGCTCGACGAGGCGGTACGGGCCCACGGCGGCGATGGCTTTCGTCACTACGAACAGTCGCTCCGGATCGTGGACGTGCTCGACCACCTGAACCTGAGTCAGGAGACTCGCCTCGGCATCGATGGACACAGCAAAGGGCGGAAAGACCTGAGCGACGCCGACGGCACACCGACCTCGACGCTCGAAGCCGCCGTCGTCCGAATCTCGGACCGTATCGCCTACCTGAACAGCGATCTCGACGACGCGTTGCGCTCCGGCATCATCGACCGCGTTCCGCCGCAGTTCGCCCCGATGGGAGAAAGCCATGGCGAGCGGGTCGGCATGATGGTGGTAGACGTTATCGAAAACTCCTTCGAACGCCCCGCGATTCGAATGTCCCCTTCCCTTCTCACTTGCTCGAACGAGCTTAAGGAATGGATGTTCGAGAACGTGTACCTGCGCTATCCGGTGCTCTACCCGGACGTGGTGAAGGCCGAGGCGATGGTCCGCGATCTTTTCGACCACTTCGCCCTCGACGGCAACCTGCCGGAAGGATACTCGGGGCTTCAGGGAGCGATCGACTACGTCGCGGGAATGACCGACCGATTCGCAATCGAGACGTTCACGAGGCTGAGGGTTCCCAGCACTTGGCGTAAGCCCGGTTAAAAAGTGCTATCCAGGAGGCCATCGCCCCGACTCTACTCCTCGGAATGGTGAAGGAGGATTGCCTCGAAAGGTGGGTCGCCGAAGCGGGTACGGGTGACCGTACCGCGTCGGCCGCCCTCGTTCGGCGCTTCCGTCCCACCATGCTCCTCGTCGCCCAAGGCGAGTGCGGCGATCGCGACGTCGCGGAGGACGCGGTGCAGGATGCTTTCCTCATCGCCTTCCGGGCGCTCGGCAACCTCGACGATCCCGCCCGTTTCGGTCCCTGGCTCGCCACGATCGTGCGCCACCGCGCCCGCCGACTGGCACGAGACGGCCGCCGCTTCGCACCGTTTCCGAGAGAAGAGATTCCCGCCCCGGATCTCCACCCCTCGTCGTCCGGCGAGGACGCGATCCGCGCGTTACCCGAGGGCATCCGCGAATCGATACTCCTGTACTACCTCGAAGGGTGGAGCGTGGGCGAGATTGCGGCGCTTCTCGAGCGGCCCACGACCACCGTCAAGTGGCAGCTTCACGCCGGCCGGGCCCTTCTTCGAAAGCGGCTCGGCACCCCGGAGAACCTCTAGAACCATGCAAAACCCTACCCTCGATACCGTCCGCCGCATCCTGGCCGAACTGGCGAACACCGCCGAGCACGCCTCGTTGACCCGCAGCCTGGGCGGCGGAGAAAAGGCCGCCGCCCGCGCCTTCAACGGTGCGCTGGCCACGCTGACCTCCCAAGGGCTCGTGCCCGAAGGCATGTTCGAGTCCATGAGCCTCGACGACGCCGATTACGGCTCGCTTGGAGTTCAGGCCCGACTCCTCCTGGCGTGCCTCGAAGACGAACCGTCGCCCAAGCGGCGACGTCGCGATCGAGACGGTGCTTCGGGCGAAGGGCTCGGGGCGGTCGTCGCCCTCGCGCCGTTCCTCGACTCGGGCGATCTCGCGCAGATGCTGCGCGAGCGCATCGATGAGACGGTCGAGGTTCCCGACCACCTTTTGACGTCGCTCGCCCCCTTCCTCGACAGCGGCGATCTCGGCGAACTCGTACGTCGGCGTATGCGGCCTCGCCCGCCTCAGGCGCCCACCATGCCTGCCGCTCCGGACGTGCCATTCACCCCGTCGACTCTCCAGAGGCCTGATCTTCGTCCCGTCGCCGTGTCGGAGGCCCCGGTCACCCTGGAGTCGCTCGCCACCGAGCTTCGCCGCCCGGACCTCTCGATCGTGGAGCGGCAGCGGATCGCCATGCGATTGGCCGACCTCTCCTACGAGCAGTCGGTCCGGGCCATGGAATAGAGTCGTTCTAACCGACGGACGACTTGCCGTCCGTCCGGTACTGGGAGATCAGCGAGAGGGCGACCTCGCGGCCGAACCAGCCTTCGATCTCGACCGACTTTTCTTCCAAGGTCTTGTAGACCTCGAAGAAGTGCCGCAACTCCTTGAGGGTGTGAAGATTGAGTTCTTCCAGGGTCTTGCGATAGCCGTAGCGCGGGTCTTTCGTCGCGACGCAAAGGATCTTCTCGTCGGGCCCCTTCTCGTCGCTCATCTTGAGCACGCCGATGGGCGACGCCTCGACTACGCAGCCGGGGAAAAGCGGATGCGAGGTCAGAACGAGCACGTCGAGCGGGTCGCCATCGAGGTAGTGGGTCTGAGGAATGTAGCCGTAATCGAACGGATAGAACAGCGGAGAGTAGAGCACGCGGTCCAGCATGATCGTGCCTGTCTCTTGGTCGACCTCGTACTTGTTCGTGCTCCCCCTGGGGATCTCGATCACCGTCTGGAACACCTCGGGCGCGTCGGGGCCGATCTTCACATCGAGAAGGGACATCGCACCAGAGCGTACCAGGGGACACGCGGCCAGGCAAAGGCGCGTCCGCTTGCCTCGTCGCTCCAACTCTTGTATCCTCTCTTGACGTGGACGGCCTCTACCGTTGGGACTTGGACACCTTCCGGAGGGTTAACCTCGGCCACCGCTCTCCTGCCTTCGACCTCCTCTTCCTCCTTCTGAGCGTGACGGGGCTGGGAGGGGTCGAGGCGCTCTTTGCCGTTTGCCTCTACCCTTGGCCGCGGCTCCGGCACCTGATCGTGCCCCTCATCGCGGCCGTGGCCTTTAGCGGGTTTCTTCTCGCCGACGTCATCAAGAAGTTGATGGTCCGCGATCGTCCTAGCCTGCTGACGGATGCGGTGGTTCAGGAAAAGGTCTACCACAGCAGTTTCGTGAGCGGCCACACGACGACCGCCTTCGCGTTTGCGACCATGCTCGTGCTGATGACCCTCGGGACGCGCCGGTGGTGGGTCGGCCCGCTGGCGTTGCTTTGGGCGATGGGGGTCGGCGTATCACGGGTGTATCGCGGCGTTCACTGGCCCAGCGACGTCCTCGGGGGGGCTTTTACCGGCGCACTCGGCGCCGCGCTCGTCTACCTGCTGTTCGCCCAAAGGGGTTGGCTCGACCTCAGCCTCACCCGGACTCCGCGAGCCTTGGTGGATTCCCCACCTGCAAACCCCTAAATGCAGTCGAAGATGCCCATCGCACGGAATTTCGCGTAGCGCTCGTCCCGGAGGGTCTCGCCGTCCTGCTTCTCGAGCAGGACGATGTTCCGGCGGAGGGCCTCTCGAACGCTCCCCATCACCGTCACCGGGTCGCGATGCGCGCCGCCAAGGGGCTCGGGGATGATCTCGTCGATGATGCCGTATTCCAACGCACTCTGCGCGGTCAGCCGAAGCGCCTTGGCGGCGTCCGCCCCCCGCTCGGGCTGCCGCCAGAGGATCGCCGCGCAGCCCTCGGGCGGAATGACCGAGTAGACCGAGTGCTCCAGCATCAGCACGCGCGAGGCTGCCGCGATGCCGATCGCGCCGCCCGAGCCGCCCTCACCGATTACGAGCGACACCGAGGGCACCGTCAGCTCGAACATCTTCATCATGCCCGCCGCGATCGCCTCCGAGATCCCCCGCCCTTCCGATTCCACTCCGGGGTCGGCCGCGGGGGTGTCGACCAGCGGGATCACGGGCATCCGGAACCGCTCCGCCATATCGAAAAGGCGGATCGCCGTGCGATATCCCTCCGGCTTCGCCATTCCGAAATTGCGGAACTGCCGCTCTTGGATGTTGCGCCCCTTCTGATGCCCGACGACGACGACCGGACGGCCTTCGAAGAGGGCAGGCCCGCCGACGATCGCGTTGTCCACGTGGCCCCGCCGATCGCCGGCGAGCTCCGTAAACTCGGTGAAGAGCCCCTGAATGTAGTCGAGCGTGTACGGTCGCTTCTCGGCCCGGGCCACGAGCACCTTTTCCCAAGGGCCGAGGTTCGAATACAGCACCTTCCGGTACTCATCGGTTTGCCGCTCGTACTCCGCCGCCCGATTCAGGAGCTCCTGACGCTTGATCGCGTCCTTCTCCTTTTCGGCGAGTTGGCGGATCTTCGCGATGTTGCGTTCGAGCTCGTTGAGCGGACCTTCCCACTCGTTATGATTTCTCGGATCGTCTTTACCCAAGGTGCCCTCCCAAGGTCCGTACGAGCGTCCCAAGCGTGCCGCGCAGCTCTTTGCGCGGGACGATCCGGTCGACCATTCCGTGCGATTGGACCCACTCGGCGGTCTGGAAATCGCTGGGCACTTTGCCGACGCCCGCCTGCTTGCTCACCCGCGCTCCGGCGAAGCCGATGAGCGCCTTGGGCTCAGCGAGGATCACGTCCGCGATACTCGCGTAGCTCGCCAAGACGCCCGCCATCGTGGGGTCGGTGAACACGGTGATGAACGGCACGCCCTTGCGTCGCGCCCGCTCGGCGGCGGCCACCGTTTTGCCCATCTGCATGAGGGAAAGAATGCCCTCTTGCATCCGCGCGCCGCCCGAGGCGCAGAACACGATCGCGGGCATTCCCTCGTCGACCGCGCGTTCCAGCGTCCGCGTCACCTTTTCGCCCGCCACGCTTCCCATCGAGCCGCCCATAAACGAGAAATCGGCCGCCGCGACCGCGACCCGCTGTCCCTCGAGCTTCGCCTCGCCCGAGATCATGGAGTCGGTCGCGTCGGCTTTCTCCGTCGAGACCGCGAGCTTCACCCCGTACTCCGGGAAGCTCAGCGTGTCGCGCGAACGGAGCTCGCCGTCCTTCTCGACGAAACTCAACGGATCGAACGTCGTGTCGATCCTCAGTTGAGCGGGCATCCGCCCATGGTGGCCGCAGTAGAGGCAGACCCGCAGGTCGGCCTCGTAGTCGGCCCCGAAAATGATCTTTTTGCATGCCGGGCACTGGACGAACCCTTCCGGCCCCTTCGCATCGGCTTTGCTCAAGACCTCATAGGATACCCGCCCCTCGAAGGAGCCTCCCCCAAAGCGGGAACCTTCCGGCCGGGCCAAGTTGGGCCCGATCGTTGGCGATCGGGCAGGAACCGCCTTATAATCCGCGTGTGGTCCTCGCCAGCGTCGTCGCGCTCCCCCTTGCCGGAGTGACCTTCTCCGCGCCCGCGGAACCCGCCTCGCGTCTGATTCCGGAGCTCGGAAAGGCGTCGGGACTCAAGATGGAGGCCGCCCCCGCGATTGCCCGCGAAGTGCTGCTCGTCCACGTCAAGAACATGCCGATGGCCGATCTGACGAGACGAATCGCCCAGGTGACGGGCGGCGAGTGGGAGGAGAACCAAGGCGTTTACCGCCTCGCCCTTGCCGAAGGGGCCGATGCCCGGGAGCGGCGGGCCGAAGCGACGGAGAAGGGCGAAACCTGGCGCCGTGCGCTGGGCCAAAGGATCGATGCTCGCGCGAAGGGTCGATACTCCGACGGAAGCCAGGGACTGGTCGATCTCGTCCTGAGCGGCCTCCCGCCGGCGACCCTGGGCGCTCTTGGATTCAAAGAGCGCGTTGTGTTCTCCACGCATCCCTCTCCGATGCAACGGCCTCTCTCCCTGTCGGCGTTGCGGGGAGTCGACCTAACGAAGCTTTCGCCGGTTCAAGGGCCTATTCTAAACGGTGTCGCGACTCCGGCACCCGGTCCCGTCGCGCTCGTCGAGTTCGCTGTTCAGTCCACGGCCGACGAGACGATGCTCGTCGCTTCGCTTGTGGCGGCGGACGCGAACGGGCGTGTCGTCGGCGCGACGGCCGGCGGCGTTTGGAACGGCGCTCCCTCGCCCGATCACGATGCGAAGCTGCCGGTACCCGAAGGAAAGGTCAAACCTTCCGAAGAGGAGCGGACGCGGGCCGCGGCCCTCGCTTCGCTCGACGCGTCCCCGATCTCCACCGGCGCGATCGACATGGAAGGCGAAAACGGACCGGCGAACGCCATGTACTCCGATTCCGAGTTGAACACGCCGTCCGCGTCCAAGCAGGTGCCGGAGATACTGCAACCGGAATCGGTCGACCCTCTCGCGCTCACCGCAGGCCCTCTCGTGGGACGACTCGCCGAGGCAGAAGGACGAGACGTCGTCGCCGACCTTCCCGACGCGGCGCTCGTCCCGGCACGATCGCTCCTCGCCCTGCAGGAAGAGACGACGGCGATGGCGACTCGCGCCGCCTCGCGGTCGATGCAGATCGATGTCTCGGTCGAAGGCGATTGCCTGTTGGTCCGTCCGCATCGTCCCTGGACGGCGAGGATGGCGAGATTGGATCGCGCCGCGCTGGGAACGGCCCTTCGAGCCCTCGCCACGGAAGGTTCCCTGAGCCTCGACGCCCAGGCAGCTTACGCCTCCGCGCAGCCCATCGTCAGTCCGCCGGACACTTTCGAAGGCGCTCTCTTCGGCGTGGTGAGTCCGAGCTACGGAAAGCGGATGTTGGCGACTTGCACGAGCGGCGAACGCCAGCTGCTCCGCGTCTACCGAGCGATGGGGCCGCTCGGAAAAGAGGCCTCAAGACCCTTCGGCCGGTTGCCTGCGAGCGCCCAAACCGCCCTCCGGTCACTCGTCTTCGATAGTCTCGCCGGTCCCAGCCGCACCTTCAACTACGGTGGCTCCCGTTACCGGGGAAGCATCCTCTACGGCAGCGGACCGTTCAGCCAGCCTTGGACGCTGGAACTCGAGCGGACCGACTTCTGGAGCAACGGAATTCCTCGGGACACGCCGCTCGCCGTTTTCGAGAGCAGCTATCCGGCCACCTTCGGCCTCGCTCCAAGTGGGGCTCGGCCGAATCTGTCCGAGGGAATGTCCGGCTACTCGATTCGCCGCAACGGGAACGGTCCCCCGGAGATCTCGACGACCAATCCCCGACTCAGCCGTTACGCACAAGGAACGATCCGGCGCGTCGTCTACCGCCTGACCGATCCCGCCGGGGTCACCTTTACCCGGAGCCTTCAGGAGGAATGGGTGGATCCGAGCAAACCAATTCTCGCGTTCGGAGACCTTCCGGAAGGACTTCGCAGGTCCATCGAAGACTCGGAAGAGAGGGTTCGTAAATCGATCGAGCAATCCCAAAGCCACAGCGGCGCGACTAAACCCTGAGGGGTGCGTTCGGAATCGGTGGCACGCTCCGCCGCGTGTCCTATAATGCGATCCATGCTGGTCCCGGCGCTGCTGCCGCTCATCCACCTTCGGACGTTCCAATCGACGCCGGCGACCCTCGCCGACGATCTCCGCGCCACCCACCGGAACGATGCGATTGCGATCGGCGCCGAGAGGGTGAGGAGAGGCAAGGAAGGCGTCGGGCTCGCCACCTACGGACGCAAAGAGGTGCGCCTGGGTGCGATCGTCGCGATCGTACCGACGACCATCGTCGCCTTCGACGATACGCTC
>CAXUKB010000097.1:8887-14303 GCA_964251345.1 uncultured Fimbriimonas sp.
AAGGGCATCGGAATCGGCGACCTTCGAGGAGAGTCGCGGGCGGTGTTTCTCTCCCTTCTTCCGGAGAAACTCATCTGGAGCAAGTGGAGAATCGGCGGAGGCGACGAACGGAGTCAAAGGCTCGATGGCGGGGCGCTCAAGGGCGAGGAGATCAAAGGACTTCGCATCCAGATCCTGCAGACCCTGTCGTTTCGTATGGCGATGGCCGACGACCCGAACTCCAGCACGAGCATCGGCACCAACATGCTCACGGCCCCTCCCGGCGAGGTGGAGGCGCAACGCGAAATCGACGCGGACGAGGACCCGCTTGCCCCGCAGCTCGGAGAGATCGGCGAGGACCGGCAAGGCGACACGATCTTTGGCATCGCCCTGCGCCAGAAGGTCGAGAACCGTCCTAAGCAGGGCGCCCTGCCGACGAAAACGCTCGATTCGCGAATCACCCTCCGCGCGGGAGGCACCGTCGGAGACGCGCTGGCGGCGGCGGGACGTGCCACCAGCCTCGAGATCCTCGCCGACCTGCGCGTGCGCAATCTCTCGGTGACCGCACCTTCGAGCCCCCTGAGGACGGGCGACCTTCTAGACGCGCTCGCGCTCGGCGTGGGCGGCACGTACCGGAAGATCGGGAGCGCTTACCTCTTGACCTCCGATCTGCTCGGCGCGGGCCAGCGGCAGGTTCGCGTCAAAGCCTGGGAAGAGGCCGTTTGGCAATCGATTGCCGCCCGCGAGACCGAATGGCGTAGGGCGTTGGCCGCCACCCATGCCTTTGAGGACGTCGGCTTCGCGTCCGGAGACAAGACCGCGCCCGATCCTTTGTTGCAGCCGTTTTTAGAGGGCGAGGCGAAGACGAACGATCCCTACCCCGTGACCTCGGCGATGCTCACTCAGGGCCAGCGGGAGTTTCTAAGGCGATTTCAGGCCGGAAGCCCTTCGCAGAAATTCGATGTAAGCCGCGTCGGCGTCGAGCGCTCCTACGGTTTCCGGTTCGTCCTGCCCGACGGCACGCCCCTGCGGGAACTCTTCGGCGAACTCGGCCGTGGGGACCAGTTCCGAAGCCGAACCGCATCGACGGAGCCAACTCAGGAAGTCGCCGACCCGAAGCCGATCGCCCGCACTCCGGAAAGCCCCTTGACTCCGTTGTTGGTGCGAACCGAACTTCCCACCGAGGCCGCTCAGGCGGTAGCCCTCGCCCGCTCGCACGGCATCCGCGAGGTGTGGATCGAGACGTCGAACGCTGGAGCCTTGCGGGAGGCCCTGAAGGGTGGCGTGGGAATGAGGCTGGTCGTCCGCCCGTGGACCGCCGAGGCGACGACGCCCGCGGGCGAACTCGACCGAACGATGTTCGGCGACGACGGCATGGGTCTCCGCAAGCGATGGGCTCAGGAGCCGCTCGGTCTCGGCTCCGGAGAGGAGCGCTACCAGCCGCCTCAGCCGATCGAGAACGTCCTCTCGCCGAAGAGTGCCTCTTGGATGGCACACATCCGGCGATACGCCTCGCTCGCCCAGACGCCCGGACTTCAGGGGCTTGCGCTCGTCGGCACCGCCCCGCATGGATACGAAGGCGGGCGCGACACCGGCATTCGGAGCGACTACCCGGTATGGGTGGCCGCGTCCGGCGCGTTCGGCTACACCGACGCGTCGAGACTTGAGTTTCTTCGAACGGATGGCGTGGATCCGATCGACCTCGGATGGGACTCGCTTCATACGACGATCGACCTCCGGCCGGACTTCTTCCCGGACCGGAGTCTGGCGAATCTCGCGGGACGGGATGCTTCGCCCGACGATTCGCCCCCCGTTTCCGGACTCCTCAAGAAGTGGGACAACGCGCGAAACGCCGCGAACATCGCCGCCATGACCGATCTGCTGAGGGCGATGCCGCCGTTACCCCTAGAAATCGAAGGGCGGTCGGGACTTGTGAACGCCTCGCCGGCCCCGCTTCACGCTTTGGTGGCGTGGAGCCCCGGCGAGCCGCTTCCGGTGTTCCCCTTCGGATTCGCAACCGGCTCGCCGACCGAACGCTATATCCTCTCCGCCACTTTGACCGAGGCCCCGCAGATTCTGGGTTTTCTGAAGGCGCTCGTCTTCAAACCCGATGCGCGACTGGGCCGCCCTCCGGTCCTCGACCTTTCGAATCTGCCTTCTAAAGAATGGGGTCGGTTCCTCGACCAAACGTTCGCCCGCAGCGGCAGATAACCGAGGACGTTTGATAAAAGCCGGAAATCGAAACGGGATCGTGATAGGATAGAGCGCGTGAGAAGGTCGTCGGTCGCTCTCATCTTGGCCATGGGCAGCGCGGCGCTTGCGCAGGTTCCACCCACTCTAGCGGACTACCTCAAGGTTCATCCCGAGGAAGCGGGACTGACGGTCGGCGCGGAACGGCGTAAGGTGCTTCCGACGGGACTTGGATTGTCCCGGTACGACCGCAAGCGCGTTCGCGTCGGCGGCTTGTGGGCCGTGGTGCCCCTGACGATGGTGAGATTCGACGACAGTCCGAAAAAACCACCAAATCTATACGATGGTCTGCCGCGCGACGCTAAGGTGCTCTATCTGATGAGCACGCTGACCGCCGCACAATGGCAGGCGGCAGGCGGCACCGGCGTCGGGCTAGGCGATCTTCGAGGCGAGCAACGCGAGGTGTTTCTCTCGCTTCTTCCCAAAACCCTTCGGTGGGAGGAGTTCCGCGTGGACGCGAACCACAACCTTGGATCAAAGACGGGCGAAGGCATGTTGGACGGTGGCGACGTTCGTGGCGTCCGGCTTCGGATCGGACGCGAATTGCAGTTCGATCTACCTCTCGAAGAACCCCCGCGTTCGTACACCGGCCGGTTCAGCTTCGACGAAGCGGGCCGTCCTGGAGACAAGGTTGGCCGTCGCGACGATTCGGACGAATCGCACCCCAGCGAATCCTTCGGGGTAGAGGTCCGAACGGTCGTTCCGAACATCGTCAAGAAGGGAGACCTGGATACATCGAGTCTGAACGCGATGGTGAGGGTCCCCGCGACGACAACCGTCGGTGAAGCCCTCGGACGAGTTGGGGCGGCGACCGGACGCGAGATCCTCGCTGATACCCGCGTGCGAGCAATGTCGCTCTCGCTTCCCGGCGAGCCGATCCGCACCGGCGACCTGCTCGACGCCGTCGCTCTCGCGGTAGAAGGAACGTACCGACGTGTGGGCGGCACGTTCATTCTCGTCGGCGACGTCACCGGTGCGGGCACGCGCAAACTGCGACTCATCCTCTGGAACGAAGCAATTAAGAAGGAGGTGGAGCGCCGGAAAGGAGAGTGGCGAGACGCGGTGGGAGCATCCGGCCTCGCTTCCGCGGTGAAGTTCGATCCGAACGATCCCTTAAAACCGAGCGAGGCGCTGCAAGAGCGGATGGCGTCGCGAAAACCGGAAGATTCTGAAAATCAATTCTTTCCCGCGAGCGAACTTTCCGCCGAGCAGCGCGCCTTTCTCAAACGCGAGGCGGCAAGGACGCCGGACCAACATTTTCGCACCGACATGGTCGGCGTGACGGGAGAGTTGCGATACCGGTTCGTGCTGCCAAACGGCTTGGCCCTTCAAGGGGAGGGCAGTCTTGGCCTCGACTGGGAGTTCCGCGCGAGAGCTCCTCAGTCGGCGATAAACTCCGATCCGGCGATCCCCGCCTCGGCGATCCCGCTTGGGGCGAACCGTCCGCTCGCGGTCCGCCTCACATCGGTTGAAGAAGCGAAGCGGGCCGTCGCGACCGCCCGGGCGTTCGGCTTCTCCGAGCTTTGGATCGACACCGGCCGCAAAGAGATTCTCGCCACCGCGGTTACAAGCGGGCTTCCGACGCGGCTTTTCATCCGCCCTTGGGCGCTCGCCAAGCCGAGGCCGGATTCCGATCGTACCGTGCTCGGTGAATCGGGAAGCGAGGTTGCGGCGCGTCAGGCGACGACCTTAGCTTGGATGGGGTTCGTCGCAATGAAGCGGTTGGAGAGTTGGCCCCGTCAGCGTCCCCTCCTCCTCGACGGCGATTCGATGTCGCCGTTCGACCCTCAGTGGTCCGTGCGTCGGACGACCATCGCCGAATTGGCGCGTACGGACGGGTTGGCTGGGATCGTGCTGTCCGGAGTCACGCCCCGCGGATACGAGGCAGGCGATGATACCGTTGTCGTGGGTGGCTACGATCGGTCGCTCGTCGAGTCGTGGGGACTCGGCTACGACGAACGGGCACGACTCGCCTTCTTCCGAGCGCAAGGCCTCGATCCGGTCGACCTCACCACCGACTCGCTGCAATTCGACGTCGACACGGACACGCCGTTTTTCGGTCCCTATCCGCCCCGTCCCCTTCTCCAAGTTCGAGAGGTTTACGACAAGTGGACCGCGTTTCGCGGCAAAGCGATCGCGACCGCACTCGAGGGTCTCCGCGCGGATCTTCCGAATCTCCCGGTTATGGTCGACCTGCGTCGTGAGACAGGCAGCCAACCTCCGCTCGGCATGGCAGTGCTCGCTCCTTGGCCGCGTGGCGAAGGGGTGCCGAGCTATCAGGGGCAGGTCGTTCCCGAAATGCCGGACGCGACCTTCCTCTTCTCCGCTCCCAGCCCCCAAGAGGTAGACGCTATGGACGATTTCGCCAACGAAGTGAAGTCGTTCGCCCCCCTCCCCAAAGTGGCGACGGCGATCGACCTCACGCGCGTGCCCTCGTCGCAGTGGGATACGCTGCTCGGCCGTTGGCTCGCCCGACGGTAGAACGGCGTCGCTCTTCGGCGCGGTTCGTCCGTGAACCGTGTACAGTGAGCGTATGCCCGTCGCGACGCTGCTCTTCGCCCTGGCCCTTTCTTCGACTCCCCTCGACGCCTCGCTTGACCGAGACCCGGGGCGGAAGGCGGAATGGAAAGCGCTCCTCGCGAAGACTCCCGCCGGGGAGAAGGAGGCGGTCGCGTACCTGCTGACCTACATGCCTCTCGGCGACCTCCGGGCGCTCCCGACGGAGAAGGTGGGGGAGGCGGCGCATCGGGCCATGCTGGCGCGCAAGGCGACGAGTTGGGGACCCAAGATTCCACAGGCCGTGTTCCTGGACGCCGTGGTGCCCTACGCGAGCGTGACCGAGCCGCGGCAGTCGATGCGCGCCGAGTGGGCCACAAAGTACGGCCCGCTGGTGAAGAACACCCGTTCCCCAGGCGAGGCGGCGATGCTGGTCAACCGCAACCTGTTCAAAGACACGAAGGTGACCTACAACACGAAGCGCCTTCGGACGGACCAGAGCCCGCCGGAGACGATCGCGCAGGGCATGGCGACCTGCACGGGACTGTCGATCATGCTCGTGGACGCCCTGCGCGCGGTCGGCGTGCCCTCTCGGCTGGCGGGAATTCCGTCCTGGCCGGGGCGTGGCGGCAATCACACCTGGGTCGGGGGTTGGGGCGGGGGCGACTGGCACTGCGTCGGCGCGGCCGGG
>CAXUKB010000098.1:0-2063 GCA_964251345.1 uncultured Fimbriimonas sp.
CTTCCGTTCTTCTCCTGCCCTCGCCCACACCGCCGCGCTGCGGGCGTGAACCTCCTGAGGAGCTAATGGGCACTCGTTAAGGAGAGCGACCTTGATCGAGTGAGAGAAGTCGAAGAAGGTCAAGCAGAAGAGGTCTTCGTCGGTCATGCCCGGATCGGCGTATCGTTCGCGAAACTATTCGGTGGCAAAGGTCGGGGGATCGATCCGGCCGTCGATTAGAGTGACCACCGTATCTGGTTTGTAGTGGCCGATCCGCATCCGCCAAGGCATGGGCCATTGTCGCACACCCCTATTGGGCAAACGACCGAGCGGCGAGCCCGATCCCACGCTCCCAATGGTTCGGCGGTTAACTTGTATACTTCCGGTAAGTTGGAAACTCTCGCCCTCTCCGCGCGCGCCGGGATGCTGAAGCCGTCCCCGACTCTCTCGATTACCGCCAAGGCGAACGCCCTCAAGGCGGCGGGCGAGGACGTCGTGAGCTTTGCGGCGGGCGAGCCGGATTTCAACACGCCGGAGCCCATCATCGAGGCCGCGGTCGACGCGCTGCACCACGGGTTCACGAAGTACACCCCCACCTCCGGCACCAAGGAGCTCAAGGAAGCGATCGCGGGCAAGCTCGAGCGGGAAAACGGCGTGAAGGTGTCGCCCGATGGGGTCGTGGTGGGCTGCGGCGCGAAGCAGTCGCTTTACGAGACGTTCCAGGTGCTGCTAGATCCGGGCGACGAGGTCGTTATCATCGCGCCCTTCTGGATGACCCACGCGGAGCAGGTGCGGCTCGCGGGTGGGGTACCGAGGATCGTTCAGGCAAGGGCTGAAGACGGATTCGTGCCCCACTACGAGGCCCTGAAGGAGGCCGTGGGGCCGCGGACGAAGGCGATCCTCGTGAACTCGCCGAGCAACCCGACGGGCGCGGTGCTGCCGCGCGAGACGCTGAAGGAGATCGCGGCGCTCGCCCTGCGCCACGGGCTGTGGATCGTGACCGACGAGATCTACGAACGGCTCGTCTACGGCGGCACGATCCACACGTCGATCGCCTCGCTCTCGTCGGACGTCGCGGAGCGCACGATCACCATCGGCGGCTGCTCGAAAAGCTACGCGATGACCGGCTGGCGAATCGGCTTCGCCGCCGCGCCGCTGCCCGTCGCCAAGGCGATGAGCAACCTCCAGGACCAGATCACGAGCAACCCCACGAGCTTCGCGCAGAAGGGAGCGACGGTCGCCTTCAACCTGCCGACCGAGGCCGTGGAGGCGATGCGCGCGGAGTTCGAGGCGCGGCGCGATCTCATCGTCGGGCTCTTGAAGGGCATCCCGAACGTGCGAATACCCGAGCCGAGGGGGGCGTTCTACGCGTTTCCCGATTTCTCGCATTTCATGGGCGGGGACGACATGGCGCTCGCCTCTTACCTCTTGGAGGAGGCGAAGGTCGCGGTGATCCCCGGCTCGGTGTTCGAGGGGGCGGGCCACATCCGCCTGACCTACGCGTGCTCGCGCGCGGACATCGAAAAGGGCGTCGGGAGGATCGCGGAGGCCGTATCGAGACTGAGCTGATCCCCAAGGCCATTCCCCTCAAGAGCGAGGCCATGTTCCGGCTGGCGATGCGCCACACGAGCGCCGCCGTGCCCAACGTCGTGCGCGATTCCTACGAGCGCCTTGAGTTTTTCGGCGACTCGGTGCTGGGCCTCGTCGTCGCGCAGTACCTCTACGAACATTTTCCCGAGTGGGACCAGGGCATGATGTCCAAGGCGAAGTCCTCGGTGGTGCAAGAAGCGCCGCTCGCCGAGATCGCCCTCTCGCTTGGACTCGACCGTTTTCTCGAGCTCGCGCCGAGTGAGGAGTCGACCGGGGGGCGCAAGCGGCCGTCGATCCTGGCCGACGTCGTGGAGGCGCTGATCGGGGCGGTGTACCTTGAGTCAGGCCTGGAGGTGGCGCGATGGTTCGTGCTGGAGCTTCTCCAGAAGTATCTTGCGCGTATCGCGGGCGGCGACGTCAACCCGGACGACTATAAGTCCAAGCTGCAAGAGGTGGCGCAGGAGGTGTGGCGCAAGACCCCGCACTACCGGGTC
>CAXUKB010000098.1:2073-10200 GCA_964251345.1 uncultured Fimbriimonas sp.
GGACACGCCCACGAGCGGCGGTTTACCGTCCAGGTGAGCTTCGACGAGGAGATGATCGGCGAGGGTTCGGGGAGAAGCAAGAAGGAGGCCGAGCAGGCCGCCGCCGCCGACGCCCTGGAGATCATCGCCCGCGCCCGCGCCCCCAAAGACAAGAGCGAGAACCCCTACCTCTAGGCATCACTCGACGGATTCAGGCGCGCATAAAGACGATTGAGGCTTAATTCGATCCCCGCCGCGCCGATGGGGAGGGCGTCGCCTAGGTACGCGGTGTATCGCCAGCTACCGTCGCCTTGGCGCTCGTAACGCTCTGCGAGACGCCGCTCGAACCACAAGAAGACGACCTCGCGCACGCTGGGAACCGTTTGGTAATCGAGAAACTTCGCTTTTTGGTCGAAGCGCGCCGTGCCGGGCGAGAGGACTTCGAAGAAGACGAGAGGATTTCGAACGATCCCGTTCGTCTCCGATTCGACGTCCACGTCGCCACACACGATTGTCGCGTCGGGATAGTAATAGGCGTCCGCCGCCTCGACCCGCAGCCTGATCTCGGAACCGAACGATTCGCACGGGGTGCCTTCGGTGGCATTCCTCAGTTCGCCGCCAAGAGCGTGAACCAGACGTCCGTGATCGAGGCTTCTGCCCGACATCGCCGTCACCACGCCGTCTCGATACTCGCTTCGCTCGGTCGCGAGCGCCTCGCGCGACAAGTACTGCTGAGCAGTCACCCGCGGGAGGATGCTCTGCGCCATGCCGTTATTCTACGAGAACATCACCTTCGCTAGGATCCGATGTTCGACCATGACGCACGATCGTCCTAGACCGCGACGGCCGTGCGCTTGCGACGACCGCCATCCTAATTCCTCGGCAAGCCGGCACCCGGCCTACAGAAAATCACGATGCGTAGACTCGGCATCGTCTGGCCGAGGCGGTGCTAAGGGGGAAGAACCAGCCGAGGAACGCCGGTACGATCACCGGCGGCTACAACCCTTCGGGTTTCGGGAAATCCGCGGTCGGCCGATCGCCTTGGCCTTTTCCTCGCTTCAGGCTCAGGAACACCATCGAGACGAGGATCCCCACCACCACCAGCACCGCGAACAGGCGTACGACGCCTTGAACGGCGAGCGAGCGCTTGCCGGTGATCGGGTCGGTGTGGACGCAGCCGAGCCAACTCGTGTCGCTCGGCTTCTCTCCGATCTCCTCGCGCCCGGCGCGGGCCACGTCCTCCGCGAAACGGGCGGCGGGGTACATCCCCTGCGTCATCACGCTCGAGACGCGTCCCTCGGGAGTGAGCACGAGCACCGCGCTGGGGTGGTTCACCCGGTCCTGCGCGGCATCGTAGGTGTAGTGCACGCCCAGTGCGTTCGTGATCTGGGTCGTCGGCGCCTGAGGCCCGGTGAGGAAGATCCAACCGTCCTTGGTCTCCGGATGGCCGTACTGGCTCACGTATTCCGCCTTCTTCGCGGCGGCGAGGTCGGGCGTCTCCTTCGGGTTGAGTCCTAAGACGACCACGTCGAGATCCTTTCCCGGCCGAAGCTTGGGGTTCTTGGCGAGCGCGTTGAGCACGCCTTGCATCTCCGTGGTGCAGACGCCGTTGCAGCGGTAGAAGATGGGAAGCAGGACGATTGGGCGGCCGTGCAGCAGCCTTCCGAGGTTCGTCTCCCGTCCCGCGTCGTCCTTGAGAGCCACGTCGAACGGGGGCCGGGCGCCCATGAGCGGCTCGATAGAGACGCCGGTGAGGTCGGGGTTGGCGGCGTTGTTGCCCGCGACGGTGCTCTGAAAGGCTCCGCCCTGGGCGGCGGCGAAGGCGGTCAGGAGCAGAAGGAGGGCGACGAGCGCACGCCGGAGCATCTCCTTATAGTCTACGCCGACGGGTAGCCTTCGAACACGAGGGGCTCTCGCGCAAGCTTCGAATGGGACTACACGCTCCGCGTTCCTTGGTTCGTGAGCAGAGGCGCAAGCCGTTCCAGTGGAAGGCCGATGACGTTGCTCTCCGACCCTTCGCGCCGCAGGACGAAGGCCGAAGCGCCGCCCTGGATGGCGTACGCGCCCGCCTTGTCCATCGGCTCACCGGTCGCGACGTACGCCTCGATCTCCGCGTCCGTGAGATCGCGGAACGTGACGTGGGTGCGATCGTGGAACGTCTGAACGCCCTCCGCTGCGACGAGAGAGACCCCGGTCGCGACGACGTGGGTCCGCCCGCTCAGGGCCCGGAGCATCCGCCGCGCGTCGGCGGCGTCGCGGGGCTTGGCGAACTGCTCGTCGCCGAGAGCGACCACCGTGTCCGCGCCGACGACCAGCGCGTCCGGGCGTAGCACGGCCACGGCGCGGGCCTTCGCCTCGGCGAGCCGCTCGGCGGTCTCGATGGGATCGGCCACGGTGAGCGCCTCCTCGTCCACGTCGGACACGAGCACCTCGAACTCGGAAACGAGGCGCGCGAGTAACTCCTTACGGCGGGGCGAACCGCTGGCGAGTACGACGGGACGAAGCATTTCCAGAGTAGACCTCCACTTGATGCTCGTTGAACCCTCGAAGCCTCTGACTACACCCATAGTCATGCGCCGTCTTTCGATCCTTGTTCTCGCCTTCGTCGCCGCTGGTTGTCGTCACGTGGCGGTTTCGAACGAGGGAAGGATCGCCTCCGCGTCCCGCACCGGAACCTACGTGGCCGACGTGGGCCGGGTGGCCGGAGGAAGCGAAGCGATCGCGTGGTCGCCCGACGGCACCACGCTCGCGATCCACAAGGATGGCGGAACGCTCCTCTGGCCGAAGGGGAAGATCATTCCCAAGTTTCAGCCCCCTTTCGCGTGGTCGCCGGACGGCAAGTCGCTGGCGGGCTGGGATGGAACGAAGGTGGTCGCGCTGAACCTCGCCTCCGGGACACGGCGTACTCCCCGACTGACGTTTCACGTCGCTCCCGAGCGGCTCGGCTGGACCCTGGACGGAAAACCTTTCGGCTACTCGGCGATAGATGGAGTGCGGGTAGACGGGCTCGGACTCGTCGCACGCCCTCGATCCGATTTTGAGGCGGTCGCCCCGACGCAAGACGGAGGGCTGGTATGGCTCGACGGCTTGCGCCTCGGGTCGGGGAATGCCCTGGCCGAGATGCTCGCGGTGCCGATCCACGTCGGCCACTGGTCGCCAGGTAGAAAGCTCTCAAACCTGCCGATGGGCACGGTAGGCGATCTGCTCGCTTCCCCCACGGAAGGGAGTCTTTCCCTGCCGACCTTCGCTGCCATCGCGCCGGGAGGGAAACGACTGGCGATCGCGGGGATCGTCGCGGAGGGATCGCCCGAGGCAATCGCCAAACTTCGGAGAGCAAGGAAAAAGGAGGATCAAGATCGGCTCCTCAAGCGATTGCGAACGCGAGCGGTCGTCGTACTCATCGAGGAGGACGAGCGCCGACGCGAGCTTTGGTGCGCGCCGTTAGAACTCGATTACGATGCCATCGGAGTCGAAGACCTCGCCTGGTCGGCCGATGGACGCTGGCTCGCGATCGGGTTGGCCGATCGGACGGTGCGGCTGGCTCTTTGAGACCGCGCAGATCCACGCCATTCATCGCCGAGCCCGAAGCGGTTACCCCCCGATTTTCTTTGGAGGACGAAGGGTAGAGAGTCCGAGAGAGGGAACTGGAAAGTTGTAGACCGCAGGGTTCATCATCCAATACAACACCGGAAGGACTCTCTATCCCCCGTCCCCTTCCTCTCCCGGCACGAACATCCGCGAAAGGAAGGGGTGACGGCCCACCATTTCGTCAAGCAAGACTGCGCTACTTCAGAGTTTAAAGCTTTTGACCGACTCGGCAACGTGGTGGAAGGCCTCGTCGGAGAGGTGCGAATGGATGGGGAGACAGAGCACCTCGCGGCAGACGCGCTCGGTGTCCGGCAGGGAGCCCTCGCCGCCGCCGAACGGCGCGTACGGAGCGTGGAAGTGCAGGGGCACGGGGTAGTAGATCATCGCGTCGACCCCCACGGCCTTAAGGTGGGCCATAAGCGCGTCCCGGTGGGGAGTCAGCACGGCGAACTGATGCCAGGTCGACACGTTGCCCGGGAGGAGCGTCGGCAAGGTGAGATCCGGCGCGTCCTTCAACGCGTCGAGGTAGACCGCGGCGACCTCGCCCCGGCGCGCGTTCCAGGCGGCGAGGCGGCGGAGCTTAACCCGCAGGAAGGCGGCCTGAACCTCGTCCATGCGGGAGGTGTAGCCCACGTGGTCGTAGTAGTAGCGCTGGCGACCCATGCCGTGGACGCGGATGGAGCGGCACAGTTCGGCCTGCTCGTCGTCGTCGGTGAGGATCATGCCCGCGTCGCCCATCGCGCCGAGGTTCTTCGTGACGTAGAAACTCAGGCCCGCCGAAAGGCCGAAGCCGCCCGCCGGCGTGCCGTCTTGCGACGCGCCGACCGCCTGCGCGGCGTCCTCCAAGACCACAAGGTCGTGCGCCTTCGCCAGTTCCATGATCGGCTTCATGGACACTATCTGACCGAACAGGTGGACGGGGAGGATGGCCTTGGTCTGGGGCGTCACCTTCTCGGCCAGCTTCGCCGGGTCGATCATGAACGTCGCGGGGTCGATGTCCACGAACACGGGGGTCGCGCCGACCTGGACGATGGTCTCGGTCGAAGCGACGAAGGTGAAGGCGGTGGTGAGAACCTCGTCGCCGGGGCCGATTCCCCCCGCGTCCATCATGATCCGCAGGGCGTCGGTGCCGGAGTTCACGGCGATGCCGTGCTTCACCCCGTGCAGGTCGGCGAGCTCGCGCTCGATCGCGTTGTGATGGGCGCCGAGCATGTACGCGCCGCTCGCGACGACTTCGTGGACGGCGGCGTCGATCTCCGGGGCGAGCTCGTCGTACTGGGCCTTGATGTCGTAGAACGGAACGCGCATTGGGTTTCCCTAATGTTGGCAGATTCGGAAAGCCGCCTTCGATGCGTTATCCTTCGCAGGTGCCCTTCTTCGCCGTCGCCGCGCCCCCGACTCTCGACCAGATCGACCGCCTTGCCCGCGCCCGCGACGTCGCCGGCCTGACCGCCCTGCTCGCGCCGCTGCCCGCCGGAGAGCGCAATCCCTTCCCCGTCCTGAAGTCGGGCGGCGCGTACGACGTGGGCCGCTTCGGCTGGCACGCCTACGCGCTCGGCAAGGAGTACGTCGTGGTCGGCACGCCGCTCACGAGCGAGGACGTGGGCGAGATCCTGCTGCGGCGCGATGGCGATCGGCTGGCGTTCGTGCCCGAGCGGAACGCGATGGGGGTGAAGATCCTTCGCCACGCGCTCGACGTGCGGTTCGTCGTGCCGCAGAAGCGCGTCGAGATCGTCGATCGGGTGGCCCTCGCGACCCAGGGGACGGGCCTCTTCGTGTTCCGGATGTCCTCCGCCTACCGGGTGAGCGCCATCGCCGACGAGCGGGGAGCTTCGGTGCCCTTCACCCAGGCGGGCGGGGTGGTCCTGCTCCGGAAGGGTCCAAAGGCGCTGACCGTGCGGTACGGCGGCGTGGTGAACCTGCCCCAGTACGCGGGTTCGATCTCCGACACCGAGGCGACCCTCGTCAACGACTACTGGTATCCCATGGTCGCGCGCCACCCCGCGCCCTACGACCTGACGGTACACGGTCCCAAAGCGTGGATCACCGTTGGGCAGGGCACCCGGATTTCGGACGTCGTCGGCCCCGACGAGCGCACGACGCGGTTCCGCATGGACCTCCCCGTGGTGTACTACAGCATCTCCTCCGGCCCCTACCGGATGGTCAGCGAGACGATCGATGGACGGAAGTACACTGTGTGGAGCCCGCGGCTTGACGAGAGCCGGATGCGCGCCCTGGCCGAGACCTACGCGCCCATCGTCGAGTTCTACGGAAAGAGCTTCGGCCCTTCGCCGTTCAACGGCTACGGCGCGCTCGACTCGCCCGGCTACGGCGGCGGCGCGCTGGAGGCGTACTCGTACGCGACCTACGGCAGCCTTCGCGGCGAGGACGCCCACGAGCCGTCGCACACCTGGTGGGGCGGCATCATCAACAACACCTACCTCGATTCGTTCTGGAACGAGAGCTTCGCCGACTTCAGCGACGGCCTGTTCCACCGTGAGGCGCCCCTGGGGAACGTCGCGGAGCGGCGGCTCGCCTACGCGTCGGACGGCGCGGCGAACCGCTCGTTCGACGCGGCCGCCGTCGAGACCGCGGGCGCGGACAAGGGGCCGATCGCCAGTTCCCTCGGGTACGGCAAGGGCGCGAAGGTGCTCGGAATGCTGGAGCAGTGGCTCGGCACGGAGACCGTCGTCGGCGCGATGCACGAGTGGATCGCGACCCACGCCAAAGGCGAGCCGGGCGATTGGCCGGAGTTCGAGAGGATCGTCGAACGGCGCGCGCCGGGCAAGGACGTAAACGGCTTTTTCGCCGACTGGCTCCGCCGCCCGGGCTACGCCGATTTCGACGCTTCGGCGGACTGGAAAGACGGCAAAGTTCGGATCGACCTTAGGTGGAAAGGACCGCGCTTCCGGATGCCTCTGACCGTCCTGGTCCAGTCGCACGAAGCGAGGCGCTACGTGACGGTCTGGCTCGACGGCACGGACCGCCCGATTACCGTTCCGGCGTCCACGCGGCCCGATCTCGTCTCCGTCGATCCCTGGCGACAAGCGGTGCGCATGATGGGCCCCGACGAGGCGCCCGTCGCCATCGAACGGCTCGTCGGGGCGATGCCGAAGTTCGTCGATCCCGCCCATCCCGACTGGATCGGCGAGATGGGCGGGCGCGCCCGGGCCACCGACATCGACGATCCGGCGGGCAAGTTCATCGTCGGCTCGCCCGAGACGCTGCCCGCGTTGGTCTCCCTCTGCGCGCGGGCCGGCTTCGTCGTCCACGGCGATCGGCTGACCTACCGCGGCACGACGATCGATCTTACGAAGGGCGCCGCGCTCGCGGTGGTCGAGCTCGACGGCGGCAAGCGGTGCGTGATCGGCTTGGGCAAGACGCGCCTGGCGCCCAATCCGGGACGCGCCCGCACGGCCCTGTTCGACGATCTTGGCCGCTTGGTGCGCGGCGAGACGGAGCCGAAGACGGCGGGGCGGCTCGTCATTCGGCTCTAATCGGGTACCTCTACGGTCGTGACCGCCGTCCGCGCCCGTCTGCTCACCCACGAATTCCTGCCCGTCCTCGGCTTCGCAGCGGCCACCGCACTCGTCGCGCAGCTCTCCGTTCATGCCTGGCCCGTGCCGATCACGCTTCAGACGGCGGCGGTGCTGGCGAGCGGCCTCATCCTGGGCGCGCGGCGCGGCGCGGCGGCCCAAGCGGCCTACCTGCTCGCGGGCGCCGCCGGACTGCCGGTGTTCGCCGAGCTGAAGGGCGGCGCGCCCTGGCTCGTCGGGCCGACCGGCGGCTACCTGCTCGCGTTCCCGCTCGTCGCCGCGCTCGCCGGTTGGGCCGCCTCGCGGTGGCAGGGTTGGCGGCTGGCCCTCGCGACGTTCGGAGCGAACCTCACGCTGCTCCTCCTCGGGACGCTTTGGCTTTCGGCCGTCCTGCGCCACGCGGCCTGGGGAGAGGGATTCGTGCCCTTCGTGCCCGGCGCGCTCGCCCAAACGGCGGCGGCGCTGGCGGTCGCGCGAATCGGGAAGCGTTCCTGACGTAGAAGCGACGTGATCAGTGTCCGAGGTGTCACGAAGCGGTACGGTCGCGAGGTCGAGGCGCTTCGGGGCGTGGACCTGAACGTCGCTGCCGGAGAGTCGGTGGCCGTGATGGGAGCGTCGGGCTCGGGCAAGTCGACCCTCATGAACCTTATCGGCCTGCTGGACCGGCCCACGACGGGCGAGATCCTTCTCGACGGACGCCCGACCGCCGCCCTCTCGGACCGCGAGAAGGCCGAACTCCGGGCGCGGACGCTGGGCTTCGTGTTCCAAGGCTTCAACCTGCTGCCGCGGGCGAGCGCGCTGGAAAACGTCGAGATGCCGCTGATGTACTCGGGCGGCGACCGCTCCCGGGCCCGGGTCGCCCTGGAACGGGTCGGGCTGGGAGACCGCGTCCGGCACCGGCCGACGGAGCTCTCCGGCGGGCAGCAACAGCGCGTCGCCCTCGCCCGCGCCCTCGTGAACGAGCCCAAGGTGCTTCTCGCGGACGAGCCGACGGGCAACCTCGACTCGCGAACCACGGAAGAGA
>CAXUKB010000098.1:10210-14160 GCA_964251345.1 uncultured Fimbriimonas sp.
CGTCGCCCGACGTTGCGCCCGGGTCGTGCGGTTCCGCGACGGGCAGATCGTCAGCGACGAGCGACGTTAGCGAAGCGGCAGGCGACGGATGCGTTCGCCGCGCTGATCGATCGACACAACCGCACCGTCGGCTAAATCGCGGATGATATCCTCAGAGAAGGAGGCGAACAAAGCGACGATCTCCTCGGGTTCGTTCGGAGACCCCTCTCGAAGTAGAACGATGGACGGTCCGCTCGCCTTTGAAAGCGCGGGCAACTGTGGGAAGTCGTTGTCCTGGGTGACCACAATGGCGCTTTGCTCAACGGCGACACGTAATATCGTGACGTCGGCGGAGTCGCGTTCCCCGATCTCCCGGACATGAGTCGCATCCATTCCCGCCTGCCGCAGCAGTCGGGCTAGACTCGGCGGCAAATCATTATCGGGAAGCAACTTCATCCTTGCAAGTCGAAGCGGTCGCCCCGCAATCCGACCTTCGGTCCTCTCCGGAGAACGGAGCGTTCGATGAGTGTCCTTCGGCGCAAAGCAATCGGGGTCGGCCTAAAACACGACGGATCGAATGCGGCTTGCGTCCGCGGCGAAAAGCAAAGCCGCCCGAATATCGTCGATTTCGAGGTCGGTCCACTCTTCGAGAATTCTCTGCTCGGACCACCCGCTTCCGAGAAGCCGCACGATCGTCGCGACGGGCATCCGCATCCCGCGAATGCAGGGCTCTCCTCCCATTTTCAAGGGATCGACGGTGATGCGCTCATGAGCCACGGCCTTTAGTGTACGGCAGACGCGCTCGGCGCGTGCCTAATCGGGGCAATCGTCGGCGACCGTAAGCCACGTGCGCCATTGCCTGCTTCCTACAGTAACACTCGCTCGGCCAGGATCTGCGCGACGTAGGCGTCGACCGGTTCCGGGGGGACCTGGAGAGTGGCGGGGAGAAAGCGCCGCCACCCACGGCGGGGATGGTTCTCCCAGTAGCGCTCGCGGGCGTGGAGGGTGGTGTCGGTCTCGTCCACCACGAGCGTCGCCATGCTCGGCAGGTGCTCGCGGAGATCTCGAAGCACCGGACTGGAGCCGGTGCCCGCGCCGACGATGACGAGGACGAACGGCTCGACGGCATACGCCTCGTGAAGCTTAGGGAGAAGGTACTCGGGGGGCACGACGGCACGCCAGAGCGCCGAAATCCGGTCGTCGGCGTCCCGCCGAACGAGGGCCATTCCGTGCTTCGCGGTGCCGGGGTCGACCGCGAGGACGGTCTTGGCGAGGACGCTCAATGAACCTTGAACTCCAAACGGAGCGGATCCGCGGCACGAATGTCGTCTCCGGCGAGCGCCTGAACGCGGACCGATCGTCCGGCTTTGCGGACGTTCTGGAGCAGGGTCACGATGTCGTAGGCCGAAGGCTCGCCGTAGGGCGCGGACGTGCCCGCGCGCGGAATCATGTGGTCCTTCGCCGCGTTTTGGCGGACCGTTCCGTTGACGAACTTAGACAGGTCGGCGATGATCTGCTCATCGCTCTGACCGCCGTCGATCCGCGTTTCGGCCACCATGGCGTTCCGCTTGTAGACCACCGGGTTCGGCATCGGCTCGAGATCGAGCGACACCGGCTCCCCGACGAAAGCGTTGAGGCTCGACGTGGCGACGAGAACCTGATCCCCCGGACGATCCGCGAGACTGGCGACGAGGGAGCGCTTCAGAATGTCGGCATCGGCGACCGCGCCCGTCTTCGGATCCTTCCGTTCCACGATGTCGGCGGCCTCGAAGGTCTGACCGCCTGCCCGATGACTCTTCGCGCCTCGCTCCTCGGCGTCGATCCGAGCGAGGCGGAGGAGCGCGTCGAGCTTGGCGCGTGCCGTCTCGACGTCCGATCCGGCGGGAACGACGATGCGGGCGACTTCCTCGCCCCGGCGATATGTCATCGCCTCCAAGCGGCTCGTCTTAAATCCACCGTTCAGGAAGATCGCCTGGCTCCGCAGGGCCTCCTGCATCTGGATCAGTTCCTTGTCCGCACCCTCGAGTTGCGACCGAACCTCGCCGTAACGCGCCTGAGCGGCGTCCGCCTGAGCCTGAGCATCTTCTCGCTGCGCGACAAGTTCGGCCGCCTCCGCCTTAAGGTTAGCAACGAGATCCTTACGGGTCTTGACCTCCTCGTCCAGTGCGACATTTAGGGCGAGATTTTCCTTGTACGTTTCGTTGCTCTTCGTCTTGGCTTGCTCGGCATCGAGGTGGGCCACTTGGGTGTTGTGCTCCGCCGTCTTGAGGTCGCCTTGCGCAACGGCGAGTCGCCGGTTGACCGAAGTGAGCACCAAGTTCGTCTCCTGCACCTGTCGTTGTGCCATCGCCACTCGCTCGCGAAGCTTAGGCAGTTGAAGTTGAAGCGTGTCGATCGCACGCTGACGCTCGGCTAACTCGACCTTCGCTTCTCCTAGCGAGACGTTCTTCGACTTGAGTTCCGCATCGAGTCCCTTGACTCGTAGGTCCAGGTCCTTGGCGTCTTTCCGCTTGAGTCCGAGTTCGTCCTGAACCTTTCCGATAAGAAGACGATCGTCCCGGATCGTTCGATTAAAGTCGTTGAGCTGTCGATTCAAGCCGCTAAGCTGAGCTTTCTGAATTTTAACGTTCTCTTGCAGTTCATCGCGCTGGACGAGAAGCCGTCCTCCCTGCTTCAGCCATTCCCGCGCGTCGCGGCTGACGGCGGCGATAAAGCCGATGGTCAGCGCCGACACGACGACGCCCATCGCCACCGTGCCTAGGCTGGCGACGTGTTTGGGACGCAGACTCCACTTGCCGAAGCGAACGCTAATCCGCTTCTTGCCGATCTTTTTGCCAAGTCCATCCGCGATGAAGGCGATCCCACCGCTCGCGGCGAGGATCACAAAGATGATGCCAAGGGAAAGGAGGTCCACGGCGTTTTACCGGTTCCGACGATAGATAATAACGCCGCAGGCCACCGCTCCGATGCAAAGCGGCGCGAAGCTTGCGGCCCAGGGCGGCAGAATGCCGCCCTGGGCCCACACGTTCATGAAGTTCGCGAGGGCGATGTAGCCGAAGATGATGCCCACGGCAAGGGCGAAACCGGAAGCGGTGCCCGTCCGATGGTTGCGGATCCCCAGCACCGCGCCGAGAGTCCCGAACACGAGGGCGGCGAACGCGACGGAGAACTTGTTCCAATAGCCGTACTCGTAGTCGCGGATCGTCGAGGGTTCCTTGTCGCCGTCCCGCTTCATCTGGGCGATGCGGGCGCGGAGTTCGGCCAGGGTGAAGGCGTCGTAGTCGTCCTTCTTGATGAGCAGGTCGTCCAGCGAGGCGTTCACCTTCGGGATGCCCTCGGGCCACGCCCCGCCGTGCAGCTTCGTGACCGCCCGGGGATCGCCGCCGAGGGGCACGATTTTCGCCTCACCCTCGATGCGCCACGACTTGACGTCGCCGGAGTCGGCGCGCATAAGCGGCGCCATCAGCGCGGCGCTGGGTTTCTCGTCCTTGTCGTAGGCGACGACGGTCACGCCCCGCATCGTCTGGGTGGCGAGGTCGGCCCGCACCGCGTCGATCATCGCCACGACCTTGCCCTTTTGGACGACCTCGTGGGCAAAAGCGCGGCCGCCCGTTTTGCCCTCGGTCGCCAGCCGGGTGCCCAGAACGATCGCTCCCCGGGCGGCGCGGGGCACGACGAGTTCGTTGAACGCGAACGTGACCAGCGAGACGACGACCGCCGCCATGACGACCGGCCGGAGGATGCGCGGCACGCTCGCCCCGCCCGCCTTGAGCGCCACCAGTTCGCTGTCGGAACTCAGCCGGCCGAAGCCGAGCAGGCCCGCGAGCAGCATAGACATCGAGAACGTCTTCACGAGCAGCGCGGGGATGAGCAGGCCGATCAGCTTGAAGACGGTGAGGGTGTCCGCCCCGCCGACGAGGTAGCTCGCCAGTCTGTTGAGGACGCCTCCCGCGAAGAGGAGCGCGGTAAAG
>CAXUKB010000099.1:0-11971 GCA_964251345.1 uncultured Fimbriimonas sp.
AGGTGTCGCCCCAGTCGCGGCAGGTGACGGTGTCGCCGAACCACTGGTGGCCGAGTTCGTGGCTGTTGAGGCTCGCCATGTTGCGGAACCCGTCCTTCGCCTCGGTGAGGGCGCTTTCCTGGAGCGTGGTGGCGCTGGCGTTCTCCATACCGCCCCCAAAGTCGTACATGGCGTTTTGGGCGTACTTCGCCCACGGGTACTTGTAGCCGAACGTGTCCGAGTAGAAGCTCAGCATGTCCGGCGTGTCGGAGAACGAATCGTCGATGTACTTGCCCTCGCCCTTCGGCACGACGTACCAGAGGGGGGTGCCGCGCCAACTCGCCTTCTTGATGTCGAGCGGACCGCCGACGGCGGTCATCAGGTAGGTGGCTTGGGGGATTTCCTGCTTCCAGACGAAGGTCTTCGTCTTGCCGCCGGGGTTCGTCTTTTCGCTTACCAGCTTACCGTTGCCGATCGCGGTCCAGTCAGCGGGCACGGTGTAGCTCTCGTCGACGGTGGTCAGGTCGTTCGGATAGTCCCAGGTGGGGCACCATTGGCGATTGAACATCGTTTCGCCTTGGGTCCAGAAACCGACGCGGTTTGGGTTCTTGGTGTCGCCCGGCACGATCCAGTGGAAGCCACCGCCTCCACCGCCGAAGGAGCGGCCCCGGCTATTCGCCGCCGCGTAATCCATCGCGATCTTGAGCGCCTTGCCACGCACGGTGGGAGGAACGGCGATGACGAGGTTCTCGCCGTCGCGCTTGGTGGCCGCGACCGTGCCGTCGACGGTGACGTTGCTCAAGGTGAGGTCCGCCCCGGCATGAAGCAAGATCTCCGTGAGACCGGAACGAAGCGGGCTCAGGGTGTTGACGACGTGCCCTTTGAACGTCTTGTTCGGGTAGTCGATGTCGAGCGCGACATTGACGTTCGTGAGGTCGCAGGTGCGGTTTGGCGCGTCGTGGACGGAAGCGGCGGGCGGCGCAAAGGGGTTGCCCGTTTGGCGCTGAAAGAAGAGGGCGGCGGGAAGGATCATGCCAAGGGGCATCCTCGCATTTTACAGCGGAACCTAGTCATCCTGCGGGCAGTCGGCGGGAGTTGGAACCATGTCCGAAACTCAGCTTAGACCCCCGCAAGCGCAGGCCGGCCCTCCCGGGCATCAGGGCGAGATGACCCCCCAACCCATCACCATTCGCCCCGACTACAAAGCTGCGGGCAAGCTTCAGGGCAAGGTCGCGCTCGTGACCGGCGGCGACTCGGGAATCGGACGGGCCGTCGCCGTCCACTTCGCCGCCGAAGGCGCGGACGTCCTGATCGCCTACCTGGAGGAAGGTGACGACGCGACCGAGACGAAGCGTCTCGTGGAGGGTTACGGCCGTCGTTGCGAAACGTTCGCCGGAGACCTCGGTGATGAGAAGACGGCCATTGAGGCCGTCGAGGAGTGCGTCGCGCGACTGGGCAAACTCGACGTTCTGGTGAACAACGCCGCGGAGCAGCACCCTCAGAAGAACATCGAAGACATCTCCGAAGAGCAGCTTGTGCGAACCTTCCGCACGAACATCTTCGCTCAGTTCTTTACCGTCAAGGCGGCGATGCACCACCTCAAAGAGGGCTCGACGATCATCAACACGACAAGCGTGACGGATTACCAAGGCGCTCCCGAACTGCTCGACTACTCTTCGACGAAAGGCGCGATCGTCGCCTTCACTCGCTCCCTCTCGCAAGCGCTGGCCGAGAAGAAGATCCGCGTCAACGGCGTCGCTCCCGGTCCGATCTGGACGCCTTTGATCCCGAGCACCTTCCCGCCCGAGGAGGTGGCGAAGTTCGGGACGGACACGCCGATGAAGCGAGCGGGCGAACCCGCGGAGGTCGCGACCTGTTACGTGTTCCTCGCGAGCGAGGACAGCAGCTACATGAGTGGACAGGTGCTCCATCCGAACGGCGGCGAGGTGGTGAATGGCTGAGGCGGTCTCGCTCCAAGGGCGGACCGCCCTGGTGACGGGCGCGGGCAGTGGCATCGGCAAAGGCGCGGCTCTCGCCTTTGCCCGTGCCGGGGCGCGCGTGGCGTTCGTCGACGTAAAGCAAGAGTCCGCGGAGACCGCGATGCGCGAGGCGGAAGGGCAGGGTCACCTCGCGATCGAAGCCGACGTCTCGAAATCGTCCGACGTTCAAGCGGCGATCGCCCGGGTGGCCGAAGAGACCGGGCGCATCGACGTCGTCTACGCGAACGCGGGGATTAACGGCGTTTGGGCGCCCATCACCGAACTGGAGGACGACGAGTTCGACCGGACGATCGCGGTGAACCTCCGGGGAACGTTCCTCACGATTAAGTACGCGGTCCCCTATTTGGAGAAGCAAGGAGGCGCGGTTTTGGTGACCTCGTCCGTGAACGGCAATCGCGTGTTCAGCAACACCGGCGCGACCGCCTACTCCACGAGCAAAGCGGGGCAGGTGGCGATGGTTAAGATGCTCGCGGTGGAACTCGGTCAGAAGCGGATTCGGGTGAACGCGATCTGTCCCGGCGCGATCGAGACGAACATCGATCAGAGCACGACCCAGCGGCACACGGATAGCATCAAGATCCAAGCCGAGTATCCCAAAGGCGGGCCGACCCCGATCCCGGGCGAAAGCAACGGAACCATCGAGCAGGTCGGCCAACTCGCCCTCTTTCTTGCGAGCGATTGGGCCGACCACATCAACGGCGAGGTCGTGTTTATCGACGCGGGCGCCAGCTTGGTCTCAGGCTAAGAGGGTGGAGAGGCCCTTCGTGCTTGTGAAAGCTTGCTCAGAGTTTGATTTCGCAAGCACGGAGGCCGAGGCCGCAGACGTAAACTAAGGCTATGGAGCGAATCGTCCTCGCCGCCCCGCGCGGGTTCTGCGCGGGAGTCGCCTACGCCATCGAGGTCGTGAGCCTCGCGCTTAAAATCCATGGCTCGCCCCTTTACGTCCGACACGCGATCGTCCACAACGAGTACGTCGTTCGGGGATTCGAGGCTCAGGGCGTGGTCTTCGTGGAAGACCTTGAGGACGTTCCTCCCCAGAACGTCGTCGTATTCTCCGCGCATGGAGTCTCCCCGGCGGTGCGGGCTAAGGCGCGAGAACGCGATCTGACGATCATCGACGCGACGTGCCCTCTGGTGACTAAGGTCCACAATGAGGCGCGTCACTTTGCCAAGAAGGACTACTTTATGGTCTACATCGGGCACCATGGCCACGCCGAGGCCGAGGGCACCATGGGCGAGGCGCCCGAGCAGATGGTGCTTATCGAAACGCCCGAAGACGCGGAGCGCCTCGTTTTGCCGCCACACGACCGTCTCGCCGTGCTCACGCAGACGACCCTCAGCATCGACGAGGTCCGCGCGACGATGGAGGTTCTCGAGCGACGCTTCCCGCATGTCGAGAAGCCGGGCAAAGAGGACATCTGCTTCGCCACTACGAACCGCCAGGGTGCGGTGCGCGCGCTAGCGGACGGTTGCGACCTTGTGCTCGTGGTCGGCTCGCCCATGAGTTCGAACTCCAAGCGCCTTCAAGAGGTCGCGGACAGCTTGGGCGTCGACAGCTGTCTCCTTCAGTCGGCGGCGGACGTGCGGCCCGAATGGCGTACCGACTACCCCTGCATCGGCATCACGAGCGGGGCCTCGACGCCCGAGTCGCTCGTCGAGGAGGTCGTCGGCGCGCTTCTCAACGGACGGACCGACGTTCCGATCGAGACCCTGGAGACCGTCCGCGAGGACGTGACCTTCCGCCCATCGCGAGACCTCATTCAGCTCGCGATGGCGAAGTAGGGGGGAGACTCTCCCGAGTCTCGCCTAGGGGCACGAGACTCGGGAAAGTCTCGCCCCTTAGGCCTTTTCGATCGGCAACACCGACGCCCCGAAGACGGACTCGTCGAGCCGGATGGCGTGAAGCAGGGAAGGCGACGGCTCCTTGTCGAGCGCGATCTGCGCGATGGCCGCCTTCGCGCCGCCGAGCACGATGTTCTCCATCTCCTGCACGGAGATGCCTTCCTCTTTGAGCTTCGACAGCACGCTCGCGAGCACGCCGACGCGGTCGATATGGCGCACGATGAGCAGATGGGTGGCCACCTCCGCGCGCTTGACGTTTACGAGGTTCGGCACGATGCCCGTGTTGCGGTACTCGCGCACGAGGCGTACCGTCTCGGCGGCGACCGCCTCCTGCGCCTGGTCGGTGCTCGCCCCGATGTGGTGTGTCACGTAAACGCCGTCGATCGCTCTTAGGGAGCCCTCATAGGCGCCCACCGGACCGGTCGGCTCTTCTTCGAACACGTCGAGGCCCGCGCGGATGCCCTTTTCGCGGACCGCCCGCTCAAGCGCGGCTTGGTCGACGACCTCCGCGCGGCTCGTGTTAATAAAGATCGATCCCGGGCGAAGGGCGGCAAAGAACTCCTCGTCGATCAGGCCGCGGGTTTCCGGCGTAAGGGCTACGTGGACGGAAACGACGTCGCTCAAGGCGGCGAGTTCGGGCGCGGTCTCCGCGACCGCGAGGTCGAGTGCGCCCGCGACGGCGTCGGTCATCCATCGGGAGTGGGTCGCGACCTTCATTCCGAAGGCACGGGCGCGCACCGTCATTTCCTGGGAGATTCGGCCCATGCCGACGAGTCCCAGGGTGCGGCCGTAGAGTCCCCGCGCTTTCGAGAACTCGCCTTTATTCCAATGGCCGGCACGGAGCTCCGCCACGTTGTCTGGGATGCGCCGGTCGCACGCGAGGATCAAGCCAAACGCGAGCTCCGCGACCGCCTGGGAGTTCTTACCCGGGCAGTTGGTCACCATGATGCCGCGGTCGCTTGCCGCCGCCACGTCGATCGTGTTCGTGCCCGCGCCCGCGCGGACGATCAGCCCGAGCCGCGTGCCTTCGAACGCCGCCGCCCCCACTTTGGTCGAACGCACCACCAAAACCTCCGCTCCCGTTTCACGGAGCCGATCACCCAGGCTGTCCGCCGTCGTCGCCGGTTCGTAGGCCACCTCGACGCCCAACCGTTCCAAGCCTTCCAGGCCACTCGTTTCGAACTTGTCCGCCACCAAGACCTTCATGCGCGTATCAAGTATGATCTTGTCTGTGCCTGCCGGGATGGCGGAATGGTAGACGCGGCGGTCTCAAAAACCGCTGATCCAAAAGGTCGTGCGGGTTCGATCCCCGCTCCCGGCACTCCTAGCGCTTCTCGTGCGTCTATTAGGGCATGAAGCGTGCGTTCCTGTTGCCCGCCTTGGCGGGAGCGATCTTGCTCTTTCCTGCGACTTCCTCGGCGCAGTTCACCTTTAAGAAGCCGAGCGCAGACCAACAGATCAAGCTTGGAGAGCAGGCGGCAAACGATCTGCGGAAGCACGAGAAAATCCTTCCGCCTTCGGATCCCCGCGTTCGGCTACTCCGCCGAGTCGGCCAGCGACTGCTGACGACGATCAAGGACGACGAACCTTGGGAGTTCACCTTCGACGTCATCGAGAGCAAGGAGGTTAACGCCTTCGCCCTCCCCGGCGGCTCGACGTTCTTCTACACGGGGCTTCTCGACCGATTGAAGACGGAAGACGAGCTCGCGGGCGTTTTAGGCCATGAGTTGACGCACGTGCGCCACGAGCATTGGGCCAAGCGGGTTGCCGAGGAGAACAAGCGCAACCTGCTGTTGACTGGGCTTCTGATCTTCGGCCGCGCGAACAACACCGCCGCCGGCCTCGCGGGCTTGGGGAACGATCTCTACTCGATGCAGTTCAGTCGCGGCGACGAGAATAACGCGGACATCACCGGATTCACGATGATGACGGATGCGGGCTACAACCCTTACGGGATGGCCGACGTATTCCGAATGCTGGAGTCTCTCGGCGGAAAGCAGCCAGAGTTTCTCAGCGACCACCCTTCGGACAAAAACCGGGTGAATCGGATTGAGGATCTGGCGGTAAAGTCGGGCAAAACCTACCCGCCCCAGACCCCCCTCCGAATCTAGCCGCCGCCGGGCCGTCCGAACGAGCCGGGGGTACCCGGCTTCGGATCCTTGAATTCGAACGGCGTACCGCCAAGCGCTTTCAGCTTGTCGCGCTGCGGTTGCGTCAGGATCTTGCCCACCTCGGCATCCATCACCTTGGTGTTCTTCTCCATGGTCTCCATCGCCTCGTCGCGCTCGATCTCCTGGTTGTTGACCCGCTCCCAAAGGCCTTGGGTCGCTTCGCCCTGCATTCGCTGCAGATCGTCGATCTTAGCCTTCTGAGCTTCGGAGAGGCCGATTTCCTTCGCGATGTCGGGCTGGCTTACGGCGAGGGGGCCCGACGACTGAACGTACAGTTCCTGAAGTCGCTTCTTCTGTCCCTCGGTGAGAACTGAAAGCGCGTCCTTAGCCATGTCCTCGAACATGGCCATCATCTTCGTCTGGGCCGCCTTCATGGCGTCCTCGCCGCCGTCTCCGGCACCGCGCATGCTCGTGAAGGCGGCGCGCATCTTATCGCGCGCGCCCGCACGCTGGGCGTCGAGTTTGCCCTTCTGATCGTCGTCCAGCTTGAGCTCGGCCTGGACGTCCTCCCGACCGAGCAGCATGGCCATCGACGTCTTGCTCCCCGACGTGGGGCGCATCATTCGGAAGCCTTGGGCGTGCGCCGCCCCGGCGAGGGCGGCGAGCGCGACGATGGAGAGGAGCCGGGTCTTCATGGCGGTTTCGTCAGCCTCCGGTTTTCGTCGGAGGTGGGGTGGTCGTGGGGGGCGTGGTCACCGGAGGCGTAACGGGCGGCACCGTTTTCGGCGTTCCGTCAGGCTTCCGTTGTCCCCCGTCATTGTTACCCGACCGCTCAAAGTCGTTAATACTCTTCCGGGTCTCAGGGCTTACTTTTTGCTGGTTTTCCTGCCGCAATCGCTCGGCATCCTCGGCGCTGTTCACGATTCGCGGCGTGAGGAACACGAGAAGCTCCGTCTTCACGTTCGTCTTAATGTTCGAGCGGAACAGTTGACCCAGGACGGGGATATCGCCCAGGAGCGGAATCTTCCGGAGGTCGGTCGTGAGGTCCTTGCGGATGATGCCACCGAGGATGACGGTGTTGTTGTCCTTCACCGAAACCGTCGTGGTGGCCGACCGCTGGTTCACGATGGGCGCGTTGAAGCTGGTGTAACCCTGAAGGTCATTCGCCGTCTGCACCACGTCCATCGAAACGTAGCCGTTGCTCGTGATGCGCGGCGTGACGGTCAACACGATGCCCACGTCTTGGAACGCGTATTGGTAGCTGATGTTGCCGTTAACGTCGGTGATCGAGTTCGTGATGTACGGAACACTCTGGCTGATGTTGATCTCAGCCTGAACGCCGTTCGACGTAAAGATCTTCGGCGTCGCGAGAACTTGAAATTTCGAGTCGGACTTTAGGGCATTCAGGAAGATGTTGTAGTTCTTTCCTGTGATGCTGTACTGGAATCCCTCGTTGTCGGTGTTCGTGGTCGTCGTCGTCGCGCCAACGTTATTGAACACGCCGCCAATCGTCGACGTGGTGCTGCCGGTGCTCGTCGAGTTGAAGGTAACGCCTAGCTTATCGCTGGCGGTGAGGCTCGCCTCGACGATGACCGTCTCGATGAGAACCTGCTGGGGAATCTTGTCGAGCTGGTCGACGATGCGTCGGACGATCTCCGCGTTCTCGGGCGCGGTGACCACGATCAGCGAGTTGGTGTTCGTGTCGGCGATCGCGGTGACCTGATTTGAAAGATCGCGCGTGTTGACTACCTGACCCGCCGTCGTGCGTCCGTACGTCTGGGCCGTCGTGCCGGTCCGTCCGGCCGTCCCCTGACCACCAAGGAAGTTCTGGCCAAAGCCTTGCGTGACGCCGACGCTGGTCTCCAGAGGTCCCGATTCGGCGTTCGGATCCTGCAGCGCGAGTTCGAGGTTCGTGCCCGCCGCCTGGGTCCTCGGCGTCGTGTTGCGGTTGTTCGTGTTTGTGGTGCTTGTCGAGGTGTTGTTGCGCGTCGTGTTCGTGTTCGTCCGGTTCGTGCCGGTCACACCGGTGCGGGTGCCGAAGGCGTTCTGCAGCAGGGTCGCCACGTCGTCCGCCTTCGCGTTGTTCAGCGGGATCACGAAGGTGGTGCTCTCGACGGGCACGTTCGTGTCGAGGTTCTTGACAACCTCGTCCACGATTTTGATGTTCTCCGGCGTCGCGGTAACCACGAGGGAGTTCGTACGGGGATCGGCGACCGCCGTTCCCGCGCCCGCCGTCTGGCCACGCAAGGCGCTAAAGAAACCGTTCGCACCCGCGGTCTGGCCCGTCGACGCGCCACCCTTGCCCCGGGGGACGTTCGCGTTGAGCACGTTCGTCACGACAGTCGCGGCGTCCGACGCGCTGGAGTACTTAAGAAGGTAAGTCTTCGTCTGAACCGGATTGTCGGTCGTCTTGTCGAGGCTTCGGATCAGGGTGTTCACCTGAGACTGGAAGCGATCGGGGGCACTCACGATCACCGTATTGGAGTAGTCGTCGTAATCCGCGTGGACGAGTGTGGTGGCTTGACCGCCCCGGTTAAAATTGAATCCGCCGCCCCGGTTGCCCTGCTGGCCACCCTGCTGACCACCGAAGTTGCCACCACCGCCCCCTCCGCGGTTACCCCGGCCTCCTTGGCCGCCGAAACCTCCGGGACCCTGGATCGCGGGATCGAGGTCGACCGTATCGCTGCCGATCTCGCCGAAGCGGCCACCGAAGCCACCGAAGCCGCTGTTGCCCGAATCGGCGAATACCGAGTTGATCACCCGCGCGATTTGGCTCGCGTTAGCGAAGTTGATCGGGTAGGTCTTAAGAACGGAGCTGTTATCACCCCCGCCTTGTTGCTGAGAAGGATCGAAAACAGGAGCCTGATTGTTTCGGCCATCCTGATCGGCTTTCTTGATTACGATCAAGTTGCCCTGCTTCCGCATCACGTAGCCCTTCAGCTGAAGGGTCGCGGAAAGGATCTGGAATGCGTCTTTGAGCGGAACGGGCTTGGCGCTGCTCAGGGTCAAGCCTCCCGTAAGAGTGGGGTCCTTAACGAGCGTAATGCCCGACGCGTTCTGAAAATAGGAGATGATCGCGTCGACGTTCGCGTTTCGCCAGTCGAGCTGAACTCGCTTCTTGACGTTGAGCGGGAACGACAACCAGGGCTCGCCGACTTCGCCGCCCGAGAAAGGGTTGCCTTGGGGAAAGCCGAGCGGCGTCACGGCCAGCACAACGGCGAGGGCCGCCGCGCGTAGGGGCGTGACGGGAATCATGTGAAAGGCGCGGTTAGAAGCCATTGGTCGAATCTCCAAAGTTGCGGTTGCGATTGCGGCGGCGTCGCGTGTTGCCGGTGTTCGTGTCGGGCGTGACGTTGAGGTCGTTGGCGGCTCCCGGCGCGAGGTTTCCGGGGAGCTGCACCGTCGTTCCGTTCGAAAGCGTTGCGGTTTGCGGACCGACCGCGGCGGGAAGCGGACCGCCAATCGCGCCAACGGGAACGGGCAGCGGTCCGTTCGAAGCGACGGCGGACTTCGAACTTCCCGGCGTCTCCCCGAATCCGAGGATTGGAATCTTCGCCGAGGCGCCATTCGGGCCGACGAGCACGATCGTCGAGATGTCGACGCTCTGGACTCGGGCGGCCTTGAACGCGTCGCCCGCCTTGACGTAAACCGACTCTCCGCTGGTCGTGTTCTCCAAAAGCGCGGTCTGAACCCCGTCGAGCGAAGGACAACCGGTGAAGTACCAGTTGGGCTCGCCGCCCGTAAGGTTGAGCGGCAATTCGTTCGGACCACCGTCTTTACCGATCGGCGCGTGCGGCGGAAGAATCGTCTTCTTGATCAGCGGGTTGAAGGCGTCGATCGCCGCGACCGAGGCGGGAGGAAATGGATTCTTGAGGGCAGCGTAATCCGCCGGTCCGAACTGTCCCGCGTCCTTCGAGCTCTTCTTCGTCGACTTGACGGGAGTAACGCTGCTCGTCGGCGTTCCGGAGGGGCTGAGAACCAAATAGGCCGCGATCACCCCGGCGGCAATGGCCAGGTAAATGACCGGACTCGTCTTCTTCGGGGGGGCCTTAGCTACCTTTGACATTCTTCGCCTCCGTCGTTCCTACGTCTATCCCGACCCGATGGGCGACGATGGCGATATTCGCCGAAACCTTGTTCGTCTCCGAGTCGGACGAGGCGAGTTGAATCGCATTGACCGCGAGCCGGTTCGCCGGCACTTCGAGATCCTTCTCCAACGCCACGACGGCGGGAAAGGGACCCTCGACCACGAGTAGGTAGGGAAGCTGCTCCAGAGGGGTGCCGAGCGTGGCACGTTGCGGTTGCAGTCGAACGAAGCTCACCCCCCGCTTCCGGGCAAGGGTAGTGGTCAGGCTGAGGATGCCGCCGGTGATCGCCGCGTCCTGTCCCGTCCACGTTCGTGCCGCTACCGCGGCCTTTGCGATCTGTTCGTCGGACTGGGCGGTCGTGATCGAGCCCTGGAGCTTTCGCGACTCGATCTTGTGGGAAACCGGTGACGGCTTCTTCACGAGCAACCCAAAGATCGCGCCCGCCATCAGCATACAGGCGATTCCGAAAACGGTATTGGAGGCGGCCTTGGGATCGGCCTTTGCGCGCATCATATCGGGTTCGGTCAGTTTACGCGCTTTGTCTAGCCCGGGGTTCCCGCACTGAAAAGGAGATAAGGCGGGTTCCGTCGGAAAGGTGTGGAAACGAAAAGCCGGTGCCGTCAGGCGCCGGACGTCGGTTTTGCGGCCGCCTTCGTGCCCGGCTTGATGATGAAGGGGAGATTCCCGACGGGGAAGGCCTGCACCACGAACACGGTGACTGACGTCTTGTTCACCTGCGTGTTGTTCGCGTTGGTAAGCTGCACGTCGCGGAAGCGGTTCCGGTCGTTCGTGGTGCTCGTGTCGAGTCGTTTGAGGAATTCGGCCGGCAGGCTCTCCTGCGTCGCGGTCCCGCGAATCGAGATCGCCTTGCCGCGCTCGATCGAGATGTTATTCAGCCACGCGCCCTTCGGAATCGCGTTGGTCGTGATCGCCAGAATGTCGGAGATTTTCTGGGCCGGAGCGAAGGCTCCGTTCAGGGCGTCCCGGAGAGCCACTTGGGCCGAGCTCTTGGCGGCGGCTTTCTTCGCTTCGTCTTTAACCCGTTGGAACGCGTTGTTCGTGTTCGCGTTCTGCTTGTCCACCGCCGACTTCGCGTCGCTGTAGTTCAACGCGGCGGTGGTGGCGAAGACGAGAGAAAGGAGCAAGACGAGAAAGGAGAGGCGTAAGCGCCGGTTGCCTTCGTTCGCCGCACGCGCGGCGACCGACTCGGGAAGCTCGAGCTTCAGCCGTAGTCGATCGAACGGGGCATCGGCGAGCGCCATCAGCGCGGTCCGATCGGTTTGGCGCTCCGCACTCGGCACATCGGCCCCCCCTGCGGCCACGATGGGAACGCCCACGAGCCCGGCAAGACCCAGGGCGCGGGTGACCTCAAGTTCTAAGGGAACGGAAGGGGGCGTGGCGCGGCTCGCGCGCAGCGAGCCGCCGGCGACGACGTCGACGGCAGGACCGTCGTCCGCACGCTCGACGATCGCCGCATCGGTCAGGCCGAGCTCCTGGGCGAGCATCGTAGAACCGACCGCAAGGGGCACCGCCGCCTTGACCTTAATTCCCGCCGCGCTTGCCGCTTCGAGGGTTCGGCGCAGATCTGCGCAGGGCACGGCGGCCAGGATCGCGAGCCGCCCCTCGTCGTTCACGTCGTCCGTGAGGGCGAAATCCCAGGCGAGGTCGATGGCGGGAAGAGGGAAGAGATCGCCCACCCGCATCATTAGGATAAGGCGCACCTCGTCGGGCGAGCCGTTTGGAACGCGGGCGGTGCGCACGAACACCCCGCGCCGGGAAAGCGCGAGCACCGCCGAACGGCCGTTCAGCCCCAAGCTCGGGAGGTCGTCCGCAGTTCGGGTCTGCCGCGTGCTGTGATCGTAGGCGACCACGCCGCGCGGCGACCACTCGATCGCCAATCCGACCGGACCGTGCTCGCGGCTCACTTTGCGTCCACCAGGCTGGTTTCGGT
>CAXUKB010000099.1:11981-14119 GCA_964251345.1 uncultured Fimbriimonas sp.
CAGCCCCGCCTGAAGCGCCCCGCCCCCCGGCCGCCACCCGCTCGCCAATTCGGCCGGCCCGCGGCCCCGCCTCCCTTTGCGTCCACCAGGCTGGTTTCGGTCGTGGTGTCGGCGGACCAACCCCATCGGGTCGGCATGTCGGCGTAGGGCTGGTCGTGCATTTTGATCAAGCGGGGAGTTCCCGAAGAGGTGTCGACGACACCTTCCAAGGCGACTTTGGATCCGTTGCACTCGCCCAGAACCCGGACGAGGAACACGGAAGAGCGCACCGTAAAGTACCCGGCGAAGCTTCGGAGGTTGGCGGCGGTACTAAAACCGGAAACCTGAAGCAGATCGCTAAGCTTGGTGAAGCCCGTAGATTGGTAGTTGACGATCCCCTGGGCGAGATCCTGCGTCATATTGGGGAGCGTCATGAGCACCGCCTCGGAAGCGGTATTCAGGTTGATTTTTCCTTCGACCCGGGTGGCCGCGCTCGTGGTGAGGCGGTCGAGCACCGTGGTGTAATCCTGCTGGCCCACCCTCGCGAGAACCGCGCCGAGATTGGCAAACCGAGGGGCCGCCGTCGTCGGAGCGAGAGCGTTCGCGCCGGCTTGGGAAAGTCCAGCCTGAACGAGGCGTCGGTTGACGTTTGCCACGTTCACGTTGACCAGCGCCGCGCCCGTTGGGGCGAGTTGGGAGGAAAAGCTTTCCGTGGTAATGAGGTCGGCGAGCACCGGCTGTCGACCGTCGGCGAGCATGGGGAGGGTCGCGGTGCTGGTCCCGGTGGTGTTTTCGGTGATCTGCCAGATGTCGCTCGGCGTAAAGTAGCGCACGTCGAGCAGCTCGTCGATGGTGTTGAGGCGACGCAGGGCCGTGTCGTAGGGATTCGTAAGCGCGTTGTAGTAGTCGTCCTTGGCGCCCTCGGTGCGGGCGGTGGTGGACGTCTCGCGCCAATCGAGCAGCGACGCGACTTGCTCGGTCGTCAGCGGAAGAATGTCGAGCTGCGCCTCCAGCGCCGTGTTGACGTCCACATAGGCGCCCGCGTCCACGATCTGCATGCGGAAGGAGGCGGTGCCGACGGTGAACCGTTCGTTGCCCGTATCGCCGAGGGTGTACCACTCGTCCGTCTGCATCTGAGCTTGGCCCTGTACGGTCGTGCCCGTCGAGGACGCAGTCGCCGTGGTCGACGCCGTGGTGGTGTCCTGGACGGTGTCCTCGAGCGAGGCCATCGCGCGCTGGATTCCCGCCTCCGCCACGACGCGAGCGCGGGCGGAGTTCACACGGTTCTGCTCGGCCGCGATCGCGAGATGCTGCGAAGCGACCACCGCCGCGACGAGGCCGACGAGCCCGGCAAGGATCGCCAGGGAGATCACGAGAATGACGCCCCGCTGCCTTCGCCTCACGATGTCGTCGTCTCCACGACCGGATTGTCAGTCGTCACGTCGCTGCCCGGGACGGCGAAAACGAGGATCCGATCTTCCGTGTCGCCGATCAGCCGGTAGGTGACCCGCACGGCGGAGGGAAGGCGGCGCGGGTTCATCGTCGTGGTGTCCCACGTGGTTTCCCATTGGGTGCCGTCGTAAAACTCGAACGAGATGGTGTCGACGCTCTCCGAAAGGACCGACTCGCGTCCGCCTTGAGTCGGATCCGAATCGGCGGGCGATTGCTGCCGGAGAAACAGTCCCGTCTGGCCTTCCGTGGGCTGGCCGACCGCCGTCGTGCCGAGTTCGATCTCCGTGGTGCCGCCGAGCGGCCCGAAGTTCGTGTTGTTCGTTTCGAAGTCGTCCGCGCTCGACAGCACGTTGGTCGGAATCCGACGGCCGACGACGGTGAACGCGAGGCTCGAACTGTCGCCCGAACCGCTGGTGCCCGAAGACGTGGACGATGCCGACGAGGTGGCCGCGCTCGTGCCGCTGGCGCCGCTCGTCGTCCCCGTGCTGCTCACGGCTTTGGTCGCCAGCGCGTCGCCCGAGATGAAGTAAGTGTTGAGGTCGGTCGTGTCGGCGTCGACGTAAGCGTGTTCGAAGAGATCGGTGAGCGTGGTCTCGAACGCCGCGCGACGCGCGATGAGGTCACGCCCGTCCCCCAGGGTTTTCGCGGTTCGGACGCCGACGATGTAGGCGTTGCTCGCGATCATCATCAGCAAGGCGGAAATGGTG
>CAXUKB010000100.1:0-5892 GCA_964251345.1 uncultured Fimbriimonas sp.
GGCCTCGGTGTAGTTCTCCCAGCGCAGGCCGATGTGGCGCACGGGCTGGACCTCGGTCGGGGTGAAGACCTGCGTCTTCCCCGCCATCTCGGCGGGCGTGGTGAACTCCACCCGCCTTCGGCCGTCGTCTTCCTCCTTCACGACCTTGCCCTGGAAGGGCTTGCCGCCCACGGACCCGGTCACAAGAGGAATCTGCACCGGGACGACCTTCAGCGAGGAGGCCGAGGCTTCGAAGCTCGTGCCCCGAATCGAGAGCGGCTTTTGAATGTCGATGCGAAGGCGTCCGTCGGCCAGCTTGCCGATCGCATGGCCCTGCACCGTCTGCCCGTCGTACTCGCCTTCATAGAGCGGGTCCTGCTTGTCGAAGTAAGGGACGGTGTCCTGAACCCGAGGCACCCAGACGATACCGTTGGGCGAACTCATGTCGCGATCCTCCTTGAAGGAGGTGATCACCGCGAACACAAAAGGAAGGCCGAAGATGACGGAGCCCGCGATCAGGGTCGCCTGAATGACGGTGGCACGGGCGAAGCCGCGGGTCGAGAGCGATCGTCCGGCGAGCACCATGGCCACCACCGCCGCGACCGCGAGCCAGGCCAAGGCAAACGCTCCCACCGCGCTCAACTCGATACCGCCCTTAAGGACGTTGATCGTGTTGTCGGGATCGCGGCGATAAAGCCACACCAGGACGATCGCGGTCACGGCCCAGATCGCGACCGCTTTGAGCCGGTCCGCCCGCTCGCGCTCGTTGAGCGCGAGTCCCGCCTGCGCCCCGCGCACGATCGCGGCCAGCACCGACACGACGGCGAGCCACGCCGACCACGGCATGACGAACCACACGAGAGGCAGCCGCCAAAAGTGGACCAACTCCGGAGTGTCGGCCTTCATGGGCACGACGGCCATCACGAGGAACGCGAGTCCCGCGCCGACGGCGCCGACGAGAAGACTCCGCGCGCCGCGCGATCGGTCGGTTCCCGGAGTGCGGACGAGGAGTCGAGACGCCTGCACAAGCGCGAAGAGCGCGAATCCCCAACCCGCCCAGGAGATCAGGGTTCCGATCGCGTACAGCGTGTTGGCGGTCACTTCTCCACCTCATAGTGGACCCATCGGGGCGCAAGCTTGAACTGGATCGCGGTGAGGGCGATGATGATCGCAAAGATCGACCAAGCGGTCGCCGAGGCGTAACCCATCTTGAAGAAGGCGAAGCCGCTTTGGAAGAGATGGTAGACCGGGGTCAGCAACGAGTCGTCGGGGCCGATGGGTCCGTCGCTGGAAGGCTTCATCGAGTACTGCTGGTCGAACTGCTGCATCGCGCCGACGAAGCCCATGATCGAGTTGAAGAAGATGATGGGTGAGAGTTGCGGGAACGTCACGCTCCAGAACTGCTTCCAGGGACTCGCGCCGTCGAGCCCGGACGCTTCGTAGAGGGAACTCGGCACTCCCTTGAGGCCCGCGAGCCAAAGGATCATGCCGGAGCCCGCCCCCCACAGGCCCATCACGATGAGTCCGCCCTTCGCCCAGTCGGCCGACTGGATCCAGGCGGGCGGGGCCACGCCCAGCCACGGCGTGACCGTCTGCGACCAGTAGGCGTTGATGAGTCCCTTGTTCGCATCGGGCGTGAGCACCCAGCTCCAGAGCACGGCGGCGGCGATCGTGGGGACGATCGACGGCAGGTAGAAGAAGGTTCGATAGAACCTCATCCCCCGAGCGGCGGTGTTCAAAAGGAGCGCGATGGCGAGGCCGGTGGCCAGGCCCAACGGAACGCCGATGCCCGCCATGTAGACGGCGTTGCCGAGCGCCTTGAGGACGGTCGCCCGGTTCACCCCGCCCATGTCGGCGTAGTTCTTCAGGCCGACCCAGTGTGCGGCGTTCAGAACGTCGTATTGAGTGAAGCTGAAGAGCAGCGAGGCGAGCATTGGCCCGAGGGTGAGCAGAAGAAAGCCGATGATCCAGGGCGAGATGAAGAGGTACGCCCACTTCGCCTCGCTCCGCTCGAGCCTTCCCAAACGTAAGCGCGAGAACCAGACGGCCGCGCCGATCAGCGCGAGGATCACGACGCCGACGCCGATCTTGAGCGGGATGGAAAGGTCGACGACCGGACGGTTGTCCTTGTCGAAAAAGTCGTCGAGGTTCTGCTGGACGGTCGCCTGCCCCGCGAGGAGCGCCTCTTTCGGAGTCGCCTTTTTATAAAGCGCAGACTCCATCGCCTTGACGTGCTCGCTCCAAAGCACCTGGCCGGCGAAGGTCGCGGGCCGAATGCGGCCCACCGGCATCATCTCGATGTACTTGCCGAGTACCTGCGCAAACTTCTCGTCGGCCGGGCGGAACGCTTTAAAGACTTCGGCGTTCGAGGAGGCGCTGGCGGAAAGGTCGGGGATGAAGCTCCGTCCGCGCAGGCGTTCCCAATCGCGCTGGGCCGTCGCGCTGATCATGCGGCCCTCGTTGCTGGTGAAAAACTTGATGTAGGTCCAGGCGTCGTCGTCGTGTCGCGCGCCCCTCGGAATCGAGAGACATGAGCCGCCGATCCAGGTGATGTAACGATCTTTTTCGTTCGCGAAGCGACCGACCCGATTGTAGCGATCGTCGGGAATCGGCGGCTCGGTGGAGGCGACCTCCGTCTGCGGCGCGTACCGCGACATGTCGTTCAGAATCCAGTTGCCGTCGATCTTCATCGCAACCTTGCCGGTCACGAAGGCGTCGTTTTCCTTGCCGAGGAAGCCCGACTCAAATGCCTTCGCCGACTCGTAGCCGCTGACCTTGGAGGAGGCCATCGGGCCGTCGCCCTTCTCGACGTACCGTAGGGCGTCCTCCAGCTTTGTGTTCGGCAGGAGGAGATCGTAGCCCGCGATCATAAACCGCTCGGCCTGCTCGGCGGCGGGCGAGTCCAGGGTACAGCGCCGGCGGTCGGGGCTCATAAAGTCCGCATCGTTCTGGAACGAATACATGTAGAGCCACGAGTTGCCGAAGTTCGGCATGAAGCCCGCCCGCTTCAAGGTGCCGTCCTTGTTCCACTGGGTAAGCGCCCGGGAGTACCGCAAGGTCTCGGACCAAGTGCGGGGCGGACGATCCGGGTCCAGCCCCGCCTTGCGTAGCGCGTCGGCCTCCTGGCGGAAGATGCCTCGGTTGTAGACCATGACGCGGTCGTCCGCGCCGGTCGGAATGCCGTAAACCTTGCCCTCGTAGCTCGCCTCGTCCCAGGCCGCGGGATAGTACTGCTGGGGCGTCGGGCAGTCGGCCACACCCTTGTCGCGAAAGAGGAAGTCGTTCAGGGGGCGAAAAGCGCCGCGGCTTGCCCAGTCGGCGATAGAGAAGCGATCCTGAACGATCACGTCGGGAGCGACGTTCCCCACGATGGAGGTCATGAGCTTCTGCGGATCCATGGCGCCCGCCCCCATGCTGAGGACGCGCAGGTTGATCTCGGGATGGCGCCTCTGGAACTCGTGGTCGACGGCGTCCTGGCCCTTGGTGTCCGGCCCCAGGGTAATGCCCCAGATCACGAGGTCGCGCTTTCCGGGCGTAGTCTGGGCGGGAGCGAGGCCAAGAAGGGCGAGGGCGCCGACGGCGATGGCGGCGAGGCGGGGAACGTGCGGCATTCGGCTGATCCTAATGTACTCCCGAGTCGCGCCCGATGCGCCTTTGAGAATGTTATTCCTAGGAAATGGAGGCTGGATGTCGCGGCCGTTACCGTGCTTTGGAACGCTTCGGCGCCTCAATCCGGTATAAGAGCCTGGTGGCGAATCGGCGCGACGCGACGGGCTCCTTGGTTGGGCTCCTGGTCTTCTTGGGAGGGGTCGCGCTTCTCGGACTGACTTTCAAGTTCGCTTACGAGATGTTCGGCGTGCCTCACGCCCAGGCATTGGGTCTCGTCAAGGGGCAGGCGATCGACGCCAACGTAACCGGGGGCGGACTGCTCGACATCGTGATCCGCCTCGGCGTGCTTCTCGTCATGGCGATCGTCGGCTCGATGGTCGCGAACAAGGGGATCGGCCTTTACTGCGGATCGCTGCATCCCGTCGAGAAGCGGACGGAGGCGGTCCGGGCCGCCGAGCCCGAGGGACTTTAAGCGGGCGCGAGCGCTATTCGCTTGGGTTGTAGCCCGCGTACAGTCCGCCCGCGACGGTCGAAAGACCGACCGCGATTCCAAGGTTGATCGCCACGGCGACGGGCGCGACGAGGATCGGTGAAAGGCCGAGGAACGCCACGCTCCCGATGAGCACACCGACGCCCAAGGCGGCGCAGATCACCACGCCGAGCATCAACATCAAACCGCGGAAGATGCGTTGGGTAGGGTCCTCGATGTCGGGAAAGAGCACGACCACGAGGAGCACCACCGCGGAGAAAAGGACGGCGAGCGACGGCGCGACGATCACGCCCGTCAGCGCCTGCGGCCAAACGGCGGGGATCATCGCGACCCCGACTACCGCGCATAAAAGGCTGAGAACGCTGGGCGCGATCGCCTTCGCCACGACCTCCCAGAACACGGTGACGGAGGGCGTGAAGGGCAACGGCTTCTGCACGTCGACCCGGCGCAGAAACTCGATGAAGCCGCTCTGCGCGCTCGCCATGCAAAGCACGTACACCATCAGTCCCTGCATCCCGAGAATGGTCCAGCCGCCGATTCTCGCCGCGTCTCGCGGCCGGTCGGCGAAGGAGCCGGTGGACGTGTAGGTCCACATCATCAGGCCGGTCATGATGAGGAAGATGGTGCCGAGCAGGAGCAGGCCCGAGAGTGAGCCCCGCGCCTGAAGAATCGCCTCCTTCCAAACGAGCGCATGGGGACCCCGCACCCTCTGGCGAGCGATCCACCGGGCGATGCGGCCGTGGCGAATCTTGCCCTGGCGCGCCCGCGCGGCCTGGATTCCCATCATGTCGCCCCTCCGCTGGAGATCGCGCAGATTCGGCCCGGACTCGAAGCCGCGGACCGCCGCTTGGTCGTACATCCAACCGACTTGGGTGAGCGCGACCCACAGCGCAAGGCCGATGATCAGGGCGAGCCCGATCAGACCCATTGCCGCGAGGGCGATCTGCCCTTCAAAGAGCCCCATCACGAACCAAGTGGCGAGGGTCACCGGCGCGAGGACGGTCCGAACGAGGGGATCGTGGGTAAGCGCGAGGGCGGTAGCGCCGCTGAAGTCGGCACGCAGCTTCGAGGCGATGTACGCGAGCAGAAGCAGCACGACGGCGCCCAGCGCCAGATTGATCGTCTTGGCGTTGCGGTCGCTTCGGAGATCGCTGCGGTTGACGAAGAGGCTTGCCGCGTAGCCGATGCAGACCCAGGCGAACGAGACCAGTAGGTAGGCGAAGAACGTGGCGTGCAGGATGTCGCCCCCTGCCTTCGGGTAGTTCTGAAAAAACTTGCCGAAAAGCGGCGAAGCGCCGCGGAAGCCGAGCAGGGCGACGACGAGCGGAAGCAAAAGCGTGCCGACGGTATCGCGGGCGATCCGGAAGAACATCACCACGCGCGGCGAAATCGGCGTGGGGAACAGTACGTCGATGTCCGCCGCCTTGAAGCCGCCTTTGTAGTTCAGCACGTTCGCCATGAGGAACAGCGACATGACGCCCACCACCCCAAACACGATGCCGTCGATCGTCCCAGCTGGGGGCAGGGAAAAGTGGAGCGATCCCCGAGGAAGGTCCACCGCAGGCGCGCTCGAGCGACCGAACGGGCGGAGAAAGAGGTTCCAGTAGTAGAGGCAGACGAAGGCCAGGCTGATGATCCGCTTCGGGCTCGTAATCGCCCGACGCACGCCGTTCACGACGCTCCGGACCAAGAGGTAGCCGAGGGGGCGGACGCTACTCATCGTGGGTAAGCCGCAGGAACACGTCCTCCAGGGACATCGCGTCGCCACCCGGAACGAGGCCGCGCAGGTCGCCGACCGTGCCTTCCGCGATCTT
>CAXUKB010000100.1:5902-13847 GCA_964251345.1 uncultured Fimbriimonas sp.
ACGATGACCCGATCGCAAAGTGTCTCGGCGGTGTCGAGCAGGTGAGTCGAGATGAGCAGCGACGCGCCCTCGTCGCGCGCTCGGCGCAGTTCGTCCTTCAACTCGCGTGCGCCCTCGGGGTCGATGCCGATGAGCGGCTCGTCGAAGAGCAGCACGTTCGCATCGTGGACGAGGGCGCACGCAACGCTGAGCTTCTGGCGCATGCCCTTCGAGAGCGTCGCCACGAGGGCGTCGGTCTTGTCAGTGAGGCTATACCGCTTGAGAAGCGCGTCCTTCTTCGCTTCGTAGATCGGCAGGGTGTCGAAGCACATGGCGATGAAGCGTAGGTGCTCGTCCACGGTCAGCAGTTCGTAGAGCGAGGGCACCTCGGGCACGAAGGCGAGGCCCCGCTTGGCCCGCGCTTGGTCCGATACGACGTCGTGTCCGTTGATGAGGGCGTGGCCCTCGGTGGGTCGAAGGATGCCTGCCACGCACCGGAGCGCGGTCGTCTTCCCGGCTCCATTCGGCCCCAAGAGGCCGACGATCTCGCCCGCCTTCAGCTCGAACGAGAGGTCGTCCACCGCCCGGTGAGCTTTGTACTGCTTGACGAGGTTGCGAACTTGGAGCATTGGGGGCGGGAAACGGCAAAGGGAAAAGGAGAGCGGGCCGAACTCGCCTCTCTCCTTTTCCCCTTCCCTTTTTACCCTCTTAGATACGCGCTCGCCTGTTCGAGGTGGTACACGTCGTGACCGGTCAGCAGGGCGACGAACGCCTCGATCGACATGGTCCCGAAGCCCTGCGTGAGCTGACGAGCCAATTGCACTTCGGTCAAGCCCTCTAGGAACTCGACCGTGTCCGTGCGGCGGCGGGCGAACACCGCTAACTCCTCGTCGATATCGCGCTCGGAGAACCGCTTTTCCCGTGCCCGTTCGGAAACGTCGACCCGCTCGAACACGGGCACGTCCCGCTCGATTGCCGCCCGCATCCGGTCGAGGAACATCTCCTCGGAGTCGGCAAGGTGGCACACCATCTCGAGGAGGGAGAACCGCTCCTCGGCCAAGGTCTCGACTCGCCGCCCGGCCGGAATCCTGTCGACGATGCGCCGCAAAATCGCGGGCGTGTGGCGGAACGAAAGCTGGTACGGATGCGGCATACGCCCGGAGCTTAGCGCTAAGCGAGACTCTCCTTCAGTACAGCGGCTTCTTCCGTATTCGACGAAAAGCCGCCGGAACGAATCCGGTCACAACGTGGCTGCGCCTTAGCGACTCGGCGAAAAGAGATCCAAGTCGAGCCCAGTCGCCTCGTTTGCGCACCTCGTTCATGGTCGCGAGATAGTGGGGGGTAAGAAGATTCTTGGCGAACGGCTTACCATGGCCTAGAACGGCGTCGTCCCAGATTCGATGCAGCCTCTCGGACCAGAATGCCTGATCGTCTCGGGAAGTGCTCAACCCTCCGGTGAACGTCGCGACGAGGCGGTCCACGTACCGGAACGTACCCGGGTGACGCAGGAACACACGGAGGTTGAGATCCCAATCGGCGTATAGGCGGTATCGAATCTGGTAAGGAGCCTCGATATCGAACCGGCGCCGCCGATAGAAGATCGATTGATGGCAAATGTTGCCCGCCACGAGCTTCTCCGGTGTGAGCTCTCCCGGATACTTCTCGCCAAGCAAATCGCCACGCACGTCCCCGTAAAGGAGGAGCGTCGTCTCGTCTTGTGCCGCCTCGCTCGACATCATGTCGGATAAGACGAACGGATCGACAAGCGCGTCGTCGGCGCCCATAAAGTACAGCCACTCGCCCGTCGACGCGGCGATGCCCTTGTTCATCGCGTCATAGATGCCTTCGTCCGGCTCGGTGATAACGCGCACCTGCGTTCCAAAGCTCCGGGCGATCGCGACCGTTTCATCCTTGCTGCCACCATCCATCACGAGGATTTCCAGGTTCTCGTAGTCTTGTGCCACGAGCGATTCGAGGCACTCCCTCAGGACGGCCGCGGCGTTGTAAGTGGGCACGACCGCGGTGACGAGGGGAGGGGAAAGGATCATGCGCGGTTAAGAATCTTCCGACGGACGTGGCCAAGCTCGTGTTTGACCTTGATCAGAGCCCAAATGACCTTGTTGATTGCCATGATGACCGTGTTCTTGGCAATGAGAGCCCGATTCGGGGGGCGATACTCGATTCGAAGGATCGAGTCGACCACCTCCGTCAATTGCGAGCCGAACGCCCCTCCCAGGCGCGCGATCTCCTCACGAGCCTGAACGCCGATCTCCCGCGCGTTTTTAAAGTCGATGGGCGTCTTGACGGGCAGATCGAAGAGATAGCCGCTCTGTCCGTGGACGATGTACTCGTTCATCGAAGGCTTGTTAACCGCGACCACCGCGAGGCCATGGGCCATGGCCTCAAGAAAGCTCATCCCGATTCCCTCGGTGAAACGCGGCGCGACGTAAATGTGACAACGCCGCAGGAGATCGTTGTACGCCTCTTTACTGATCCAGTCGGTGATGACCTCAAGGTCGAAACGTTCACGATCCTCGTCGGAAATCACCGAGGCGGTAAGTGCCGGATCGGGTGTCGACTTCAGGTAGATCTTCCCGATTTCCTGCTCACCGATCAAAGCCTTGACATCCGACCAAGTGACGTACCCTCGGTCCCAGAAGAAAAGGTTCAGCGGCCCCTCCGGAAGACGGTGCGGTACGGCGTGCGGGGCGTACGTGATCGGAAGCACGTCGACCCCAAGATCGCGATAGAACTTCTCGATCGCCTTCGTAAAGCAAACGACCGTGACGTGGTAGGCGGCGATCAGCCTCACCATCTCAGGGGATGCCGGATCGTCGAACATCGGGATGACGACGATCGGCTTCTTGAATTTCCTTAGGAACTCGGGGGTGGGAAAGCTTTGAAAGAAAACCGCCCGCGTCGCGTTTGCCTCGGCAACATCCTCGTAACGAATGGCGGGCTCCCTTTTCCAGGCGTAATCCCAAACCTCGGTGACGGCGGCGCGCTCCGCGAGCGCGAGCGGAAAGAAAGTGGTCGATTTAGACTGCTGATGAAAGGAGTGATCGACGTATAGAACGTGTTCGGCGTTTTCGCTCATGCGCGCATCGCTTCCAAGCAGGCGCTGAGCATACCTTCCAAGATCATTGGCCAAGAGCCATTCGGCTTGAGCGGAAATTTTGTTCCTCGATTCAGATAGGGAGTCACGCCGCGAAGCTCTCAACCGGGTCAAAGGGTGATTTCTATCGAGATTCTCCGTTTCAAAAACGACGAAGACAGGAAAGCTTCGAGAAATGATCATCACACTGGCGTGTCAGATCCTGAATCTTAAAGTGATTTGTTTGCTCCAAAAGGAACGTACATCGACACAGAGGCAGACGCATGACCGCCCAAACTACCGTTTTAGGTCGAAAACAGACAATCGGGCGCTTCTTCTATAGGCACATATCACCGGTCGATCTCGGCATCGTTCCCTGCATCGCCTCCGATCAATATCCAACTAGGCGCTAGATGCATCCGCTGTCTCGGGTTAGACCATTTGGTGGTGCATACCTTCAATATATCGGTATGCCAAGGGCAAATAGTTGTCGCTTTCCTGCCTCATGTTTAGGAACCTGACCAGGTTAAGCTTGATGTATAATTCATTGGCTCGATTTTGCCTTCCGACAAGCGATCTGTAATGAAAGTCTCCGTTCTAATGCCCAGCTACAACCAGGGGCGGTACATCGAGGCCGCGATTCGCTCGGTTTTGGACCAGAGCCACCCCGATAAGGAGTTAATCGTGGTGGACGGGGGCAGCAAGGACGAAACGGTCGAGATCCTGCGCCGTTACGAAGGGCGGCTGAAGTACTGGGTTTCCGAGCCGGACCGCGGGCAGGCGCATGCGCTGAACAAAGCGATTGAACACGCGGACGGCGAGGCGTTCGGATGGCTCAACAGCGACGATCTCTTCCTACCCGGTGCGATGAAGACGGCGGTCGCCGCGCTTGAGGCGCACCCCGAAGCGCCCTACGTGCATGGCGACCGGACCATCATCGACGACAACGGACGGGTGGTCGGTATGTCCGTATTCCCCCCCTTTCGGCCGGCGTTGTATACGTACTCCGTGTGTTCCGAATCTGCTTATTGGCGGCGCACCGCGATGGAAAAGGTAGGGACCTTCAATGAGTCGGCACACTTCGCGATGGACCTGGAGTTCTTCACGCGCCTCTTGCGCGAGGGCGCGCCCCTGAAGATCGACCGGCTGATGGGGGCGTTCCGCGTCCACGAGTCGAGCAAAACCTCGACCATTCAAGACGTCTTTATGGCCGAGACACCGAAGTTCTGGGCGGCGTTCTTCCCGGAGACGCCCGATACTTGGCAGGTTCCAGCACCCGATCGACCCGCGTTACGTCTTTATTACTTCCTTACGCATCCCTGGCTGTTTACAACGCCTTACGCTTTCCAACAGGTCCGTCGTTTCCCTGGACGAGTGGGACGCAAACTTACCCGCGTTTTCGGTCGATAAAGAAGATCGCGTGGTCAGCAAACCCTGAACTCCAAGATTGGGGGAGAATGGATCATGGCGAGCCCAAACTTGCAGCGAGTAATCCACGTGGCGGGTTCAAAACTAAGGCGTAGGGTGTCTTTCGGAGGAGAGAAGCGTCGTCACCGCTGTCGAACCTCTGACCAACGGGCAAGTGCTACCGCTGGAGAACTGCCCCGATTATTCCGCTAGCACCGGCAGAATTCGCTCCACCCAGTCCGCCCACTCGTAGCCTTCCCGCCGTCGAGGCTCGTGGCGCCCCCTTTGGTACGCGGCGCGCATCGCGTCGATCAGACCTTCGTGCTCACCCTCACCGATGGGAACGAACACCACCCCATCCATCCCGTCGTAGTCGTGCATCTCCGGAACGTCGCTGACGACGATCGCCATGCCGTTGGCAACGAAGCGCGCGATCACCGCCGATGTCTCGCCGATTGAAGGGTAGCGCAACTGGATGCCGCAGTCTACGCTCACGAGAAGCGACTCGAAGTCTTCATCGCTCACGTAGCCAAGCGGCATGACACCCTCCCGCCCCTCCAGCATAAGGCCCGCCTGCGGCTTGCCGATGACGCAAAGCGTCGCGTCGGCGGGACGATCCGACCACCGCTCCCAAGCTTCTAGGATGACGTCGATGCGCTTGTAGCGATTGCCAAAGCCCATCGTCGCGAAAATAAAATTCGAAGGCGGAAGGCCGAATCTCGCCCTTGCCGCTTTGGGATCGTCCGTGGCAACGGGGTCCACCGGCAACTCGACCTTGACGAACCGCTTCTGAGGGTAGCGCTCGCTTAGTCGCGCCAGCACAGCGTGGCCGTGCAGCACGACGGAGGTCGCCCGACTGATCGCGATCCGTTCCAACCCGGCGTCGAGCACAAATAGATCGAGATCCGGCCGAGCATTGATCATCCGGAGCATTTCGTTTCGGTCGTAAATGCTCCGATCCACTCCCCGGGCCAGCGTCTTCAGCCCTAGCCGGACTAATTCCCGAGGCGGCCTACTAGCGATCCACGGTACCCCCAATTCGCGGGCGTAGAGCTCGAGCAACTGCTTCCGTTCGCCTCGCGGAAGGGTGTCCCACTCGCCGTAATAGTAGCCGAAATTGATGTACTCATGGAGGACGATCGGCCCTGGGCGGCGGCGTAGGGCTTCGAAGGCACCGCCGTTGAGGGGATTGTTGCCGAGGTGGTACAGAACCCGGTCGAATTGGCGCGGATCAGTGTAGTTCTCGTTGCCGACGTGCGTGACCTCATAAGCCTCGCTCAGCGACGGGATGGAGGCCGCGATGTACACGGCGATCGCGCTGGGGTGGGGAGGTTTGGGGCCATAGACGCCCAGTGTGGGCTTCGTCACTGCAGCAAAACTCCCATCAGAAGATTGCCACTAAGGCCCTTGAGAAGGCGGACAGATTGGAGAAACTTGATGAGCGCTGAAGGTGTGGAAGTTTCCATCTTGGAGGCAACATACGTTAGGATTCCACCAATGTCCGACACCTTCAAGTCGTAAAAACACAAGGTGAGACCATCTTTCGATAATAACACAGTTAGCCCTAAACACTGGACACGAAAGTTACTACAAAATTGTTTTTAGAGTCGACTCTTAGGCTTTGACCTTTTCGCGTGGTCCGAGAGAGGAGTAGATCGCCTCAAGCTTTTTTGCAGTTACTGGGTAGGAATATGCATCTGCGTACTCCTTTGACATTTTACCGGCTGTTTCGAGATTAGTGGACATGATCGAGCTCGCGAGCGACTGAGACGTGAAGCCATCCGCTAGTTCAATGTAGCGACATCCCCCTTCATTGATCTCTTTAAACGGTGGGGTAGGAAATCCGACAACAGGCAGGTGATTCGCAAAGGCATTGTTGAGGGCAGCCGAGGACGAATTACTATACTGAGCCCGATCATAAGGGTAAATACAAAGGTCACATTCCCTAATTAGGGCATTCAACTGAGTATCGTCTTCAATGTAGCCAGTGAAGAGAACTCGATCCTTCAGTCCTTTAGTTTCGATGAGATTCACCACCTCATCGTAGAACTCTTGACCGTAGTCTGAACCCGCACCAGTTGGATGAAGACCGCCGATAATCGCCAGTTTATACCGTTCAGGAAGCATCGCTAGAGCCTCTACCGCAAGGCTTGTACCCTTATAGCGATTGATAAACCCTGCGCTCGCCACAATGATATCGTCGGAACTCCTCCTCAGCTTTCTGGTTATGGAGGTACTCGAAACGGATCTGTCGACAATCGGTACCGGAATGGAAAACTTCTCGAATTTCTCCCCAGAAACGCCTAATTTAGCTAAATCTGCTCTTGCTTTGAAGTTATGGACAATAATTCTGTCCGCGCTTTTAAGTGCATTCCCAAAATTACGCAGGAAAGCGGCGTGTTCTCGCGACCTAATAAACCAGCGTCGTGCATAGCCCAAAAGCTTCCGGGGAGATCGACCATAAAATTCCGGATAAGGAAACGGGACGGCCGCAATACTAGTGTGGACCGTCACAACCAACTTTTTGTCAAGCTCCTTGGCGATGCGACAGATCTCTTCAAAAGTGCCGTTCGGGAAGAACCCGAACTCGTGTTGTATATGTAAAATATCGTACTCTTTCAGTTTAAACTTTAAAGCATCGAAAATCTCGCCATATGCATCAGGCCCTAAACTTTTAAAGCGGTTTGGAGACACCTCAAAGAAATCGTTCTGAAGCTCGTTGTCATCCTCTAAAGCGTCAAGGAACATCTCCTGATACTTCCCGATCCCGCAAGCTTCGTCGTGCGTACTAAAGTGAAGAATTCGGATGGACATAGATCTAAGAGATAAACGCTGACTCAACTCTATTCGATTCGATTTAGGAGACGAGAAAGACTCGGTTTGGACAAGGAGAGGCCAATCAAATGGGAATGCGTTACGAAGAAACCGGAGAACTGCGCGACACCTTCGTCTCAAGCCATAGAAGTCCTGAATATCTGTAGAGAAACGGCTCGCCGGTGTCGCCGATCATGCCGTCATAGTGGAACCGAACGGCCTCTGCGTTATGAACCCAGAAATGGGATCCAAACTCAGCGATATCGATACTCAGAATGTAGTCTCCCGCATTCATGTTGCGTGGAAGTTCTAGACGGGCATGCCATTCGAATGGCCCGGCTTCTGTGATGGGCGTCTTCCGACTCTGGAACGCCTCACCCGATGCGCCAAACGGCTCCCCATCGGAGTTGCTGAGCTTGATTTCGAGACCGGCAGGGAGGGCGCGGCTTGCCTGTCCGCGAACGACGATATCCATCGTCGTCTGGCCCGAACCTACAATCTGATTATTGGCATCGCTTCCGTTGACCGTAACGGAATCCAGAACGATCCCCTCGGACTCGATGATCGCATTTCCCAAAATGGTTCCCGTCGTAGCTTCCGACCTACTCCCGTAAAGAGCGATCGCCTGATCGACCCCTCCGAAGTACTCAA
>CAXUKB010000101.1:0-3831 GCA_964251345.1 uncultured Fimbriimonas sp.
GTGGAGACCCTTTCGCGCTTATGGCCAAAGATCAATCACTCCTTCTCGCGGGCTTCTGCGCCCTCGGAGCCGCCCTTTTCGTCGGCGGATACGCCGCGCGAGGCCGCACCGACGCCGTGGCCCGCGTGACCCGCGCCGACGATCTCGTGGGGCTCGTCGCCAGCCGCAGCCCTCAGGCTTCTCCCATTCCGCTCGGCGACTTCTACGCGGCGATGACCGATCTGCTCAAGCGCGAGTACGTCGAACCGATCCGCGACGACCAAAAGTTGGCGACCGGCGCGGTTCGCGGGATGGTTCTTTCCCTCGGCGATCCTCGTTGCGCGTTTATGGATGTCGACGAGTACCGCGCGTTTCTCGACGCACGCGAGGGCCGGTACCAAGGCATCGGCGCCGAGTTCGATCTACGAGGGTCCGCCTCCGCACCCAAGCGCGTCGTACCCGGCACGGAAGAACCCATCGACGATCCCCGCGAGGCGGCTTTGGCCGGCCACGTTCCTTACCTCGTGGTCACGATGGTCGTCCCCGGCGGTCCGGCCGACCGTGCCGGGGTCAAGCCGGGCGACGTGGTTTCCGACGTCAACGGCCATTGGGTCGTCGACGACGCCGAGGTCGACCGCTTCAACAAGGCTCGCGTCGACTTCGCCGCGCACCGCATCCCCTTCGCGGCGATCTCTAAGATTCAGCGGGCACTCAAGGCAAAGGTGGAGCGTTCGCTCATGCCGACTAAGGCTAAAGACAAGCTTTATCTCGGTACATCTGGCAGCGTCGACGTCGTTTGGACCCGAAATGGCACCAAGCGCGTCACGAAAATCGTTAAGGCGCCGAGCCACGCGCCAACCTTCGGCCTGCAAAGCGGCGCGCTCGTCGTGCGCTTCGACGCGCAGGCCCCCGCCCGACTTCGGGAGGCGATCCACGGAAAGTCGAGCCTCACGCTCGACCTGCGGAACAACGTCGATGGCGATTTTGAAGCGATGCGACGCGCTTTGGCCGTCGTCGCCTCCACCGGCGCCTATGGCGTCGTTACGACGCTTCGAAAGGAGTCCCCAATGCGCCTTGCGGTCGCGAATGGCAATGCTCACCCGCCCAAAATGACGATTAAGGTCGACCTGACGACGCGCGGCCCGGCCGCCATCTTTGCTCGCGCGCTCGAGAGTCGGCATCTTGCGACCCTCGTCGGCGGACCTACCGGAAGCGACCTCGCGGTTCGTGAGGTCCAGTCGCTGCCGGACGGCACGGGCTACACCTTGGTCGTCGGCGAGTACCGTCCCGGCGATGCGAGTGGCCGCGTGGCCTTGAACGAGGTGCGATCGTGAGGCGAACCCTTCGGTTCCTCTCCCTCGGCACGGGGCTGCTCGCCTGCGGCGCGTTCGGATTCTTTCTACGCGACATTCAGGGTCAGCGAGGCTTGTCGGTGGAAGCGTTGGGTCGACTTGTTGGTGCGCGTCCCACGCCGGCACGCCTTAGCGCCGAAGGCGAGGTTCGTGAGAACTACGGCCGAATCGCCGCCGATTACGAGCGAACCGTTCAAGGTCAGGATCTGCGCTACGCAAGCATCGGCGGCATGATGGCGTCGCTCGGCGATCCCCACACGATCTTCTTGCCGCCTAAGGCCGCCGAGGCGTTCAACGACGAGACGCGCGCCAACTTCTTCGGCGTGGGCGCACGTCTGGGAGCCGATCCCTTGGGAGCGAAGGCGTCCGACGTATTCGACGACGGCCCCGCCTACAAAGCGGGTCTCCGCAAGGGCAACATCATCACCGCCGTCGATGGCAAGTCCGCGGTCGGCGTCGACGTCGACAAGATCGTCGGGATGATCAAAGGGCCGGAGGGCACGACCGTCCGGCTCGGCGTCATTCAAGAGGGCAAGCCTAAGCCGGTTCTTCTCACGATCAAACGGGCAAAGGTGATCACGCCGACGGTCACCGGCGACCTTATCGAAGGACCGAAGATCGGGTATCTGACGGTGAGCCAGTTCAGCGAGCCGACCGCGATGCAATTCGACCGAACGCTCGCAAAGCTGGAGAGCGGCGGCATTCGCGGCCTTGTAATCGACCTTCGGGGCAATCCTGGTGGCCTTCTCACCACCGCCGCCGACATGGTCGGGCGTTTCGTCGACGACAAGCCGGTGGTCACGATGAAGTTCCGCGACGGCAACGAAGAGGTCCAGCGCAGCACCCACGGCCGGGTTCACGACTTCACCTATCCCGTCGCCGTCATGATCGACGGCGACTCGGCCAGCGCGGCGGAGATCTTCTCCGGCTGCATGCGCGATTACGGCAAGGCGACCCTCGTCGGCACGCGCTCGTACGGCAAGGCGTCGGTTCAGAACGTGTTCCCGCTCGTAGACAACTCCAGTGCCAAGGTGACGATCGCGAAGTACTACCTTCCCCGTTCAGGCTACATCGGGCGCAAGGTCGACGACGACGGGGTGAAGATTTCCGGCGGCCTCGATCCAGATGTCAAGGTCGAGCTTCGGGACGATGTCCTCGTCACATTCGGCGATCCGAAGACGGACAACCAGCTCGCAAAGGCGATCGATGTCCTAAAGGCGAAAGTGCCCTAGAAGGGTGCCGCCTTCCAAGCGGCATCTCCGAGCGTTGCGCCGGCTTCCAGCGGGCGCAATTCTTACCGAACCAGGGGACTTGCCTTCATGTCCGCCCATCGACGCGGAAACCCCTTGGGCGTCGCTCGCTCCTTTGTGAACGTCGGAAACACCCGTTCCACGTCCGTCCCCGGCAAGATCCGTCGGTAGAGACCGGACGGTCGAAGGCCGAGTTCCTCCCAAAGCGGCTCCTGCAGATCGTCCGCGGGCGTACGCATGGGTACTAAAATGCCGCCGATCTTCAGCGGCGCGGCGGATAATTCGAGTTGAAGGGGCAACGGTGCGACGGCCCGTCCCGTCACCGCGTCGAACGAGTCTCGTACGCCCCACTCCTCGGCGCGAACTTGGACGATCTCCAAGTTCGGCAGGGGTTGCGAACGGAGGAAGCCGAGCATTTTTCCGCTCGAGTCGATCGCGGTCACCCGCAGGTCGGGACGGGCGAGGGCGAGTGGCCAGGATGGAAAACCAGGCCCCGTGCCGATGTCCAAGACTCGCGCGCCTTCGGCGATGAGGTCGTGGAAGAGGAGCGAATCGACGAAGTGGCGAAGCCATGCCTCGTCCCGGGGAATGCGGGTGAGATTCGTCGTCTCGTTCGCCCGGTAGAGCGCCTCCTCGAACGAGGCGAATGCGTGAAGATCGGCGTTCAAGCCAAGGCTGCGCAACGCGGAGGCAAAGCGAGGATCGATGGTCAGAGATTACCGTTCGTCGGCTTCCTTTTTGCCGTGAGGGTAGGCCCGCCTCGGAAACGCCATCGACCAGAGCACCCGATCCAGCACTTCGTCGTCGGTCGCATCGGGCACCGAAAGATCGAGCTTTGCGGCGTTCTTCTTAGGCGGATTGAGCGTATCGAGCGGAATCGTCTCGGGCAAAGCGTCGTAAGGCGTGAGATCGGCCCGTTCACCGAACAGGTCGGCCATCGTCGGGGCGGCGGCGACGAACCGAGTGTAGGGTTTCGCACCAAGAATGTCGCAGATCGTGTGGAGAACCGAGGTCTGGTCGTAGAAGTTCGACACCACGCCTCGGCTCCGTGTGTACGGGCTGGCCACGAGGCAAAGACTTCGATGTCCATCGACGCTGTCGAGCCCATCCTGGGGATCGTCTTCCAGAACGAACACCACGGTGTCCTTCCAAAAGGGCGAGTGAGAGATCGCATCGACGATTCGGCCGACCGCGAGATCGTTGTCGGCGACGTGCGCCCGCGGGGTCGCCGCGCCCGGCGCCGTGGCGGC
>CAXUKB010000101.1:3841-13732 GCA_964251345.1 uncultured Fimbriimonas sp.
GAGGTGTGGTCTTGGGGAAGGTAGAGCGTCGTGAGGTCGGGCATCTTGCCCTTCCGCTCTATCTCGTGAAACTCCCGGAGGAAGGCATCGGCGCGGTAGCCGTCCGGAATGTTCAGGTTCCAGCCGGGATACTCCATATCCGTGTACGCCTTCACGCGATCGACACCGATGGCGGGGGTAAACGCGATGGTGCCACCCGCCCGCCAAGTCGCGTAGTCCTTCACAAAAGAGCCGCCCCCGTTTGCGTACATGAACTCACCATAGTTTCGGAAGGTTCGTCCTGCCGCCAAGGCCGCATCCCACAAGTGGCCGCCCTGGGAGATTGCGAGTGGCTCGTCGCCGCCGAACGGATAGGCGCGCGTCCAGCCGCCGAACGAGCGTTCGTAGAAGGTCGTCGCTTGCCCCTCGATGGCCCAGGCGTGCCCGTCGGTCGAGACGGTGCCATTGTCCGCGAAGTTGTCGAGCAGCACGAACCCCTCCGCGAGGGCGTGTTGGTTTGGCGTAACCTCGCGACCGTACATCGTCAACGATGGGTCGCCCTTGCCTTGGGGCAGGTCGCCGAGCACCTGATCGTAAGTTCGGTTCTCTTTGATGATATACACCGCATGGCGAACCGGAAAGGCTCGCCGCTTCACCCTCGCGGGCTTGGGCGCAGGTTTAAGCGAGGCGGGATCGATTTGACGCACCGTGCCGACCAACTCGCGCGCATTACGCGTCGGGCCGTCTTCGCCCTTTGCGTCCGCGACGACAAGGCCTTGCGGACCTCGGCGTACCGCGATGGGGTACCAGCCCGTCTCCACGCTTCCTAAACTCTTTCCCGTCCCAAGGTCGAGGGCGACCGCCCGGTTATCGCCCGACAGCGCGACCCAGAGTCGGTCACCATCCAACGTGAGCGAAGAAGGCGCGGCCCCAGGGAGACCGTCGAGGCGCGTCTCGCGAACCGATCCGTCCGGCAGGCAAGCCGCGATCGCATCGCCGTTGGCGACGGCGACGATCACTCCTTCTTTCGTCGAAACGATCTCCGTAGGCTGTCCGCCGACTTGCCACTGACGAACCGTTCCGCCCTGGGCATCCAGTTCGAACACCGCGCCGCCGGTGGGGACGCCCCGCTCATCGACCGCCACCTCGACGTCCGCGCTCGTCGCGTGCGGCTTGCCCTCGGTGGCTGGACGCCCCCAGCAGCTCACGAACACTCGCGAACCATCGATCGCGATTCCATACGGCGCGATACCGACCGGCACGCTCCGAACGCTTCCCGCCTTCAGGTCGACGACCGCGATCGCGTTGCCCCGGTTGAGCGCCACATCGGCGGTGTCGCCGATCGCCCGCACGCCGCAGGGATAGCAGGGGCCACCCACCGCGGCTTTTCCCAAGTCGATGGTCCGACGCACCTCCAACGTGGCCGGATCGAGGACGATCAGCGACTGTTCCGCGTTCGTGACGAGAATGCCCGTGGCGGCGACCTCGATGCCACACATCGAGCAGCCGCCTTTGATTCGCACTTCCGCGACCGACTTGCCCGAGGCGAGATCCACCTTGGAGACGCCGCGCGTCGTTTTCACGTAAGCCGTCGCACCGTCGGGCGAGAGCGCCATGTCGAGACCCCGCGCCGGCAACCTGATCGAGTTCGGATCGAGCGCGAGCGTCTGTCCGGTCGATAGCAGCCGCCTTCCATCTCGTACCGCGCCGACCCGCCACACCGCCGGGGCGGCGACGAGGCCGACCAGCAGGAGCGGGACGACGACGAACGGCCAGCGAAGGCGCATCGCAGATGAGCATAGCCCATACTCTTCGCGTGTCCCCCGAAGGCCGCCGCCTCTCCTGGTACCTCGGCCTGACAACGGCGACCACCGGGTTTCTCCAGCCGTTCGTTCCGCTTTATCTTCAGGCCTCGGGACTCGACAACGCTCAGATCGGTCTCGTCGCGGGCGCGGGCGCCGCACTCGCGCTCGTCGTTCAGCCGCTTCTCGGCAAACTTTCCGACCACTTCGACGCGCGACGGCCGTTCGTCATCGCGACCGCGCTCCTCGCCGCGTTTGCCTATCTCGCGTTCCCCTATCTTCACGGCGCGGTGGCCTTCCTGATCGCCGTCGCACTGGGCGCCAACGCGTTCATGTACATGCAGGGGGTCGGCGGCGTGTTGGTGGGTCGATTGGCTGCGCAGGGGCAAGGCGGGGCCACCTATGCCAACTACCGCGTCTGGGGCTCGATCGGCTACGTCTTCGTCTCGCTCGCAACGGGGCTTTTGCTGAATCGTCCGGGCGGATTACCCGCGGGTCGGCCGCCTCTCGATCCCGTATTTCGTTACGGTCCCTTGCTTTTCTTCGGGGTGGCGGCCCTTGCCTTCTGGTTGCCCGATCCTCGTCGGCCCCAAAGTAATGAGCCGCTTGGCCGCGACCGGATCGCGCCCAACCTCGCCCGTTTTCTCGCGGCCGATTTTCTCTATGTGGTCGCTCTGTACGGCGCGACCAACTTCCTCTCTCTCTTTGTGAAGTCGGTAGGAGGTTCGGGTCTGTGGATCACCGGCACGTTTGTCGCCGGAGTCGTCGCCGAGGTGCTCGTCATGCGCCGTTCGGGGGCATTTTCCGACCGATACGGGCGGCGTCCGTTGCTGGTCGTCGCCTACATTCTTCTCCCTCTGCGTCTGGCGCTCTACGCGCCTGCGCCAGGCCCCGCGTGGGTGCTCGCGGTGCAGTCGATGCACGGCTTCAACTTCGGCATCGTCGGGGCAGTCGCCATCGCCTTTGTCAACGACCAAGCCGACCACCGCACCCGCGGCGCGTTGCAGGCTCAGCTCAGCATGATCACCGCGCTTGCCTCCGCCATCGGTCCGGCATTGCTCGGCGCGGTCGCGAACCGCTACGGTCTGCCGATCATGTTTCTCGTGGCCGCGACGATCTCGCTCGGCGCGCTCGCGATCTTTTTCCTATTCGTGGACGAATCGAACGATCACGCTCAGGGCACCGGCGTGCCCTGGCTCGACCGAGCCCCCTTCTCCCACTCCAGGAAAGAGTTGGGCGAAGAAGGATAGGCTTAGATCGAACGCGAACAAGGTGGACGATAACGTTCATCACTCTGTAGCCTGCGCAAAGGCGACGAGGGTTTCGAAGTCAGGCCGGTAGCCATCCGACGTGTCGACGGTGAGGGTCGGCACGGAAAGGTGGGGCGGATCGTACGTTTCGGGCAAAGTGCCGCGACCTTCTCGAATCGCTTCGACCAGGGGGTCGGGGTGAAAGCGCTCACGATCGGGCTCGGAGCGCATCCGCTCGATTCGTCGGCGCAGGGCCAAGTCCGGCGGGATCGAGCAGACGATGATCCTCAAGGAGCCCGTCTGACGTAAGGAGGTCAGCGGCTCCACCCAGAGGCGATACTGGAACGCGGCTTCGGCCACCACCGTGACTCCCCTTCGAAGCAATAGATCGAGCGTCGAGAAAAACGCTTCGTAGGCCGCTCGCTGAGCCGCCTCTTCGACGAGCCCGGCATTTGCTGCCTGTAGACCCTCCTTGATCTCGTCGCGGCTAATGAGAGGGCAGGGCACCGTCGGCGCGAGTCGATGGGCGAGCGTCGTCTTCCCGGCTCCGGGAGGCCCGGTCACGACGACCAAGGAAGGAAGCCGACGCTCGTCGATCACCGGCTTGTCGCGCATCTGGACTTCTACGCGCGTTGAGCCTTCCGCAGCGGTGTGTCCTGCGGATGACTTGGGGGTCGTACAAGAGCCGGGAGCTTCGAGGGGTACCCTCCTTAGCGCCTCATGCCTAAGAGTATTCTCCAGAGCCTTCCCGTCGGCGAGCGCGTCGGCATCGCTTTTTCCGGGGGGCTCGACACCTCCGTGGCGGTGGCTTGGATGCGCGAAAACGGGGCGATTCCCTACTGCTACACGGGCGTTCTCGGTCAGTATGACGAGGACGACGTCGATGGAATCCCTGATCGCGCGAAGGGCTATGGCGCGGAGGAGGCCCGCATCGTGGACTGCCGACCCGAGATGGTCAAAGTCGGCCTCGCCGCTCTGCAGTGCGGCGCGTTCCATATCACTTCCGGCGGGAAAACCTACTTCAACACCACCCCCATCGGTCGTGCCGTGACGGGCACTTTGCTCGTTCGGGCAATGGCCGAAGACGGCGTCTCGATCTGGGGCGACGGCAGCACCTATAAAGGCAACGACATCGAGCGTTTCTATCGGTACGGTCTCCTCGCGAACCCCGACCTTAAGATCTACAAGCCGTGGCTCGACAAGAGGTTTGTCGAGGAGCTCGGCGGTCGCGCGGAGATGAGCGAATTCCTTCTGACGCGCGGGCTGCCCTACCGCTCGAGCAAGGAGAAGGCCTACTCGACCGACGCCAACATCTGGGGCGCGACCCACGAGGCAAAAGATCTCGAGTTCCTGAACAAAGGCATCCGCATCGTCGAACCCATCATGGGCGTGAAGTTCTGGGATCCTTCCGTAAAGATCGCCACGGAAGAGGTCACGATCGAGTTCCGCGAGGGTTGGCCGGTGTCGATCAACGGCGAGACCTTTGCGACCGACGTCGACATGGTCTACCGCGCCAACGAGATCGGGGGGCGTCACGGGCTCGGCATGAGCGACCAGATCGAGAACCGGATCATCGAAGCCAAGAGCCGAGGCATCTACGAAGCGCCGGGCATGGCCCTGCTTTTCCTCGCCTACGAACGGCTCGTCAACGCGATTCACAACGAGAACACGATCGAGAATTACCGCGCGACCGGCCGACGGGTCGGACGGTTGCTCTACGAGGGCCGCTGGTTCGATCCCCAATCGCTCATGATGGTCGAGCCGATCCAGAAATGGGTCGCCTCCATGGTCACCGGTACGGTAACCGTCGAACTGCGGCGAGGCGACGACTACACAATTTTGGACACGGACGGACCTGCCCTCGCCTACCATCCGGAGCGGCTGTCGATGGAATCCGGCGAGGGCGAGTTCACGCCTGAGGATCGAATCGGTCAGCTCTCAATGCGAAACCTAGATATTTCCGACACTCGGGAAAAGCTTCTGGGCTACGCTCGCCAGGGAACCCTAGGGGCCAGCGAGATCCGGGAGCTCGGGATCGGTGGATCGGGTACCGAACCCTAACCGATCGTCCTCGTCATAACCCCTATGATGAGGACCTTGGTACTTTCTTTCCTCGCCGTTGCGACGGTCACGCCGGCGCTCGCGCAGCGGCATGGCGGCAGTGGAGGTGGCGGCGGTTCTCACGGGGGAGGCGGATTTCACGGAGGAGGCGGCTCCCATGGTGGAGGAGGATTCCATGGGGGCGGCGGGGGCTTCCATGGCGGGGATGCTCGCGGCGGCGGTTTCCACGGCGGTGGGGGAGGCTTCCATGGCAGGGGCGGCGATTTTCACGGCGGTGGAGGCTTCCGGAGTGGCGGTCATGGTGGAGGTTTTCATGGTGGCGGAGACTTCCACCGGTCGGATGGATTTCACGGCAGAAGCTTCCACAGCGGTTACGGGGCGACGCATTCGTACTCGCACTCGTACCGCTCGACGTCTCGCGCCTCGCATCTTGCCTATCGCTCGTACCGGCCGACGGAGTGGCGGGCCCATCATCCGAGTTGGAACGGGCATTACTTCTATCACGGCGGCCACTACTACTACGATTCGTACTACCACTACCCGGCGATTATCGACAACGAGTGGGGCACGCTTGCCCTGCTGGCCGGAGGAGCGGCCCTGGTAGGAGCCTATAATCACGATCCCTATCTGACTTTCGGCGGCGCTTTCGGAGCCCTCTACGCGCTGACGCGGTTCGACTCGGACCTCCACAGCGGCGATCGTTATCGCCACGGCCGCGCCGTCTTCTTTGAGCGGCCTTACTTCTGGCACAATGGGCACCGTTACGATCGAACGGTCGTAACGACGGGCGGACACCGCTATTACCGATTCCGTCGGCACTAAGCCGCACGTTAACTTCGCAAGAACCGGGCGGTACGACCCGGTTCTTTTACTGGTACGCTCGCGACGATCCACGGAGGGATCCCATAAAGTACCTGCGCACCTTCTTGCGAGCCGCGACGCTTCTTTTTGCCATGCTTGGGTTGGCAGTTGCGTGGGCAAACTGGACGGTCACTCAGGCCGCGGAGTCTCGCGTGTTTGAGAACGCGCGCTTAGTTCCCTTTCACCGAGTCGGACTCGTTCTGGGCACGTCGCCTCGGACGCGGCGCGGACCGAACCCCTTCTTTGAGCGACGTCTCGACGCCGCGGCGGCACTTTTCCATGCCGGACGCGTTCATTGCCTTCTGGTCTCGGGCGACCACGGGACGCGCTACTACGACGAGGTCGACGCTATGCGAAGGGGACTCGTCCGACGAGGCGTTCCCGCCGCGCGGATCGCCATGGACCATGCAGGCTTTCGGACGCTCGATTCGCTTGTCCGCGCACGTCGCGTGTTCGGGATCCGAGACGCGATCGTAGTGACCGACGGCTTCCACCTGCCGCGGGCTCTTTACCTGGCCCAGCAGAACGGAATCGACGCCGTCGGCCTCAGCAGCGTCGGCGTTTCGACGCAGGTCGCTCCTTGGCCCGCGACTCGGGAGATCGCGGCGCGCGTCCTGGTCATGGTCGATGTGCTCGTCGGCCGCCAGCCTCGCTTCCTCGGCCCACACGAGCGGCTTCCTTAATATGAACAAGGCATCTTAGCCACGAACGCTTCTGTGCCCGCGGCTTGGGAGTTAGTCTCCCGACGCCGAAGGCGTGTCGTCGCACGCGAAGCCTGCGCAAGAGCCGATCGGCTCATTTCCATGTGGAGTCTAGAGAGGCGGCCTCTTCAGCAGGGCATCCTCGGAGCGAACGCCCACGCGCCATGCGAACGGACGGTACCGCGCGGCGCCCTCGTCGAGATAAGCCACCCTTGCGACGGCGACGGTGACCGGCTTGCCTGCGCCGGCCGTGGTGCAGTAGCCCTCAACCGATCCAACACGGCCAAAGCGGACCCGATCAGCAGACAGAAGGATCAGCACACCCGTCGCCCGACCCGAACGAACGCAAACATCTCGAGGCAGGCGAGCGCACCGCCCATTGCAGAGGCGCCCGGCATCGCTTTCGGGTGAGTCCGCGGCACAAAGTACACGTCGTCGAACCCGGGGCGGCCGAAGCTTGGGTCGCGGTAGTAGGTCACGGTGGCCCCTCGAGGAACGGGGACCTCGTCGAGCTTCAGGCTCGCATCCAGCGAAGCGGCGGTTTTGTCGTCGAGCTTCGCCCGCCACTGGGGAGCGGTCCAGGGATCGACGCGCCCGATCCCTGCCACTTCGTCGCCCGCCGAGATGTAGTAAAGCGAAAGCCCGCCGCTGCCCCTGTTTTCTGCCGGAACCGAGTAGGGGTTGAACGGCACGGCCGCGCCGAAGGTCATCCGCACCGGTCCCGTCGAGCCGTTCCCGTCTCCCGTCGCAACCTTAAACGCCGTAATGTACCAGCCGGCGCGAATGTAACGGGTTAGCCAATTCGAGGCGTAGCGAGGCATCACGTAGCCGTTCTGGCCTAACCAATGGTTAAGCGCTCCACCGTCCGACGCCTTCAGCACGGTCGCTTCGTATCCCGCGACGAGTTTGCGCTCGACCACCGAAACGCCGCCTCCAACACCGAAGCCGCCTCCCATTCCACCACCGGAAAGACCGAAGGCAGGCTGGGAGTTGAGCGCCGCCAGGGTCGAGAACGCCTTAGCGCTCACTGCTTCGATCTCCGGACGGGTCGGGGTTGGCGCTAAAAATCCCAAGCTCGCACCTTTAGTCTCAAATTGTGCATCCCGCACGAAATGTTCGATCTCCCTCGCCCCGTCCCAAATCACGATGTTCGTCTGCCCCGTGAATCGAACGGGCTCCGGTCCAAAGCCCATGCAAGCCGAAGCAAAGGAGGGAGAGAGAGCGACTGCAAACGTAAGGCGATGGTCCATGGGAGCAGGACGCACCGCTGGACCAAGGGTTACACCGCCTTCATGCAAAAGCTTCGGGCAGCCCCATCCATTGTGCGCCCCTCGATCGTGGTGCTTCGAAATCCCATGCTGGGCGTCTCACCGAGGCCGGAGGACGAAGGTTCAACCGCCATCGTCCCGTACTCCTGTTCTTACTCGGCGTCCCAGACGAATCGATCCTTGTCGGTGATGGTCACCTGAGACGAAGGGGTGTTGGGTGTCCAGTTCGTTCCGGCGGCGAGTTGCCCGGCGGTAACCGACTTCGTGTGTCCGTCCGTCCACGACACGATTGATCGGCCGTTTCTCCGCCAAGCGACGCCGCCGGACATACCGCCCTCTTCGAAGCTCTGGGTCGGATAAGACTTCGCGTCGCTTCCCCAAAGGTTGAGCGGAAGGCAGAGCGATAGCGGCGTGGTGAGGGTCGAGGTGTAGTCGTTCTTACAGCCGGGTGGGTTCACGACGTTCGCGCCCCACACGGTCGAGTTTTCCCAGTACCAGTCCGGGTTATTGTTCCGGCTCTTCTTCTCCACGAACAGCACCGTTTCCGCCGGTCGGGCGATCGACTGGAGAGAGCGTCCCGAGTAGGTGTACTGCATGGAGCTCGGGAAGTAGAGGGCGGGCGAATGGATGGTAAACGCGTAGCCATACTGCGTCTTGTAGCCGAGAATCCGATTGCCGATCGTGTCCTTCGTCGTCGATTCGGGCTGAATTAGCGGGTCTTGGAAGATGTCGTAATTCTTCATATAGGGCTGCATGAGGTAGCCCCAAGACTTGTACGGCGTGCTCGGTCCGGAGCCGGTAAGGCTCTTCAGTGAGAACGGGGCGTCCGAGTCGGTGTTGCCGTTGAGAACGGCCACGTCGTCGCTGTCGGCGGTGTAGAGCGTGTGCGCCAATCCAATCTGCTTCGCGTTCGAAATCGAAGCGGCGTTCTTGGCCGCGAGCTTCGCCTGGGCAAACACGGGGAATAGGATCGCCGCCAGGATAGCGATGATAGCGATAACGACGAGCAGCTCGATAAGCGTGAAGGCCTTCTTCATGGTGGAGAGTCCACATCCCGCTCGGCCCGTCAGCGGCCGAACGGCGGTGTTACGCGGGAGGTTCCGCGCCGCGGGTCTCCGCGATCCCCGCAATGCACCCGGTGTCCTCATAACCCCGCACAAGCGCGGTGGGCAGGCTCGCTCTCCTGCGGCGAAGGACGCAATCGCTTCGTTTTAGCTGGCCCCTCTTCGAAAAATCTCGGCTCTCTCCTAAACATCGGACGGCAGGCAGACGCCCGAACGATGTCTCTTCGCACCTAACCGATCGTATGAAGGACGGAAGAGATTGCCGAAGCGTGAACCGATACGGCGGTGTTTCAACACTCGTATTGGGTCTTCGACCTCCACTTGGGTCTACGCTCAGGTTCTTGCCCCTCAAATCCCTGACGCCCAATAGCTGTTTCGTTAAGAATGTCTAATAAAACCGTGAGTGCTCCAGCAGACACCCCTTACCGAGCGCTCGCAGGCTGGCTTGAGAAAGCGGTGGCAGGCCACCGCACTCTACGTCGGAGTTTTGTCAAGAACTCTAAAGCTCATTTCGTGCCCCGCTTTCACCCGCCCTTTTGCGTCTTCTGCGAGAACGTCAAGGAGCCACTCGCAAGGTCGCTCAGACGGTAGAGAGCGTTGTTCCGGAAAAGGCTGGAGGTTATGCCCCGGGAGGGCAGGGGTTTTGAGACAGGCCTTAGAAAACTTGGCGCGCGAACGCGACCTGCGCGTCCCGGTCGGGGATCTCGTCGCCGAATGCGGCAGCCAAGGTCTCGTCGGCATAACCCTTCGCCAGAGATTCGATCCGTACGCTTCTCCCCTGGATCGAATAGTAAAGCCGCCAAGGTCCGCAGGCGATACGGAGCAGATGGTCGTCGATGCGAAGAATCCGTCGAGTCCGGTGGGGGGTTGGGTCGAGGCTCAAGAGCTCGAACGCTCGTTCGGTA
>CAXUKB010000102.1:0-10367 GCA_964251345.1 uncultured Fimbriimonas sp.
CTCTTACGGCACTCACAAATCTGTTGCTAGGCTTTAGACAACTTGGACAGACGTATTCTCTCGAACAAATCAATCAAGGGGTCTGGGCAATGTGGGGACTCGATTATGAACTCCAGCAGATCTTTTGGAATGAGAATCTTGACTGGCCCTTGCGAAAGCGTGCGATTAGGGCGATGCTGGTTCCTTTCCGCGACTTTGTCGCAGGGCATCCCGTTGAGACAATGGAAAACGGCTTTTGGATGTGGTGGGATCTTATCCAGGAGCCTAATTGGACCTACGGCTCGAATTGGAACGAAGGCTCGGAAGAAAACAGGAAGAATGTCCGCCAAGCCTATCTAGAGACGCTTCAGGCGATCCTTGCGCTGGACGACGGACGTTGTCGTCAGGCGGCGCTACACGGTATTGGACACCTCGATCATCCGGATCGTCCTGCGGTTGTGCAGAGCTTTATCGATGCGCAACCTGAACTGGACAAGTACCCCGACTGGTCCCGATGGCTCGAACAATGTCGTGATGGGACGCTAATGTAAGCGATACAGAATGCAAGGCGGAGAAGATTCTAGTTTTCTCGTAACATATCGTAATGGGTGACACAGGGATGGGAACCGTGGGGCGGCCGATGGATCGGGTGGACGGCCGGCTCAAAGTAACAGGCGGCGCCAAGTACGCCGCCGAGTTTCCGGTGGCGGGCGTCAAGCACGCGGTGTTGGCGCAGAGCACGATCGCCCGGGGCACCGTGACCGGCGTCGACGTCGCGGCGGCGAAGGCGCTTCCGGGCGTAATCGAGGTGATCACGACGGACACGCCGGGCGTCGGCACCCTCCTCACCAAGGACGTCACCTACAACGGCCAGACGATCGCCGTCGTCGTGGCAGAGAGCTTCGAGGCGGCGACGCACGGCGTAGAGAGCCTAAGGGTGACTTACGACGTTCAAAAGCCCAAAGCCGACTTTCTGGGTTCCTTGCCCGATGCACCGGCCGGGCGGCCGCGCGCCCGAGGCGACGTCGCGGCGGGTCTCGCGGCAGGGGCGAAGCGAGTGGAGCAGGCTTACGTCACGCCAACCGAGCACCACAATCCGATGGAGCCGCACGCCACCATCGCGGCGTGGGATGGCGACCGGGTCACCGTCTACGACGCCACCCAGGGCGTGATCTCGACCGCGCAGACGGTCGCCGGGCGCATGGGCGTGCCGCCGGATGCGGTCCACGTCATGGATCCTTTCGTGGGCGGCGGTTTTGGCTGCAAGGGAAACTCTTGGCCGCATACCGCTCTCGTCGCTCTTGCGGCTCGGACCGTCGGCCATCCGGTGAAGCTTTCGCTTACGCGCCGACAGATGTTCACGAGCAACGGCCACCGGCCGGCAACCCACCAAGTGGAGCGGTTCGCCGCGAGCGCGGACGGTAAGCTCACCGCGATCGCTCACGACGGCGTCTGTTCACAGGCCCAAAAAGACGGCTTTGTGGAGTCGTCCGGCGTCGCGCATCCTATCCTTTACGCTTGCGCGAACGCCGTCACGAACGACCGAGGCGTCAAGCTCGACGTTCCGCCGGGCACCTACATGCGGGCGCCTGGCGAGGCATCGGGCACCTTCGGGCTTGAGACGGCGATGGACGAGCTCGCTTACGAGCTGGGCATCGACCCGCTGGATCTGAGGCTCCGTAACTACGCGGACGTCGATCCTAGCAACGGGAAGCCATGGTCCAGCAAGTCGTTGAAGGAGTGCTACGCTCGGGCCGCCGAGCGGTTTGGCTGGTCGCGCCGCGATCCGAAGCCGGGCTCTATGCGGCAAGGCAACTTGCTCGTCGGCATGGGCATGGCGACCGCCACCTACCCGTCGAACTTCATGCCCGCGTCGGCGCGGGCCACGATCGACGCGCAAGGCAAGGTTCTCGTCCAGATCGCGACCCAAGATCTGGGCACCGGCACTTACACGATCCTCACCCAGATCGCGGCGCAGGAGCTAGGGGTCGACCCGAAGAACGTCCGCGTGGAGATCGGCGACAGCACATTGCCGAATGCGCCCCTTTCAGGCGGTTCGTGGAGCGCGACGAGCGCGGGTTCGGCGGTGATGAAAGCCGCCCAAGCGTTGCGCGCGAAACTCGGCGTCGACCCGAAGGAGTACGCATCGGCGGTCAAGCGATCAGGAGAGAAGACGGTGGTCGCGGAGGCGCGGGCCGAGCGCGATCCGGGCGCGAAGGACTACTCGTTCCACGGCTTTGGGGCTCAGTTCTGCGAGGTTCACATCGATCCCGATCTGAGATCGATCCGGGTCGCACGTTGGACGGCGGCGTTCGCGCTGGGCAAGACCCTGAACGCGAAGACCCTCCACTCCCAACTCGTCGGCGGCATCGTGTGGGGCATCGGAATGGGTCTCCTCGAAGAGTCGGTGATGGACCCGCGGTACGGCCGGTTCGTCAACTCGAACCTGGCGGAGTACCACGTTCCCGTCAACAAGGACGTGCCGGATTTGGAGGTCATCGTCGTACCCGAGGAGGACAAGTGGATCTCACCGCTCGGCTCGAAGGGCGCGGGCGAGATCGGCATTACCGGCGCGTCCGCCGCGCTCGGCAACGCGATCTACCACGCGACCGGCAAGCGGGTCCGCGATCTACCGATCACCCTCGACAAGATCCTGTAACTTGGAAAAGAGCGGATCGCGATCCCCTACGCCGGGTAGGGGATCGCAGTCTTTCCGAGCGCCATGAAACTCAGCTTCTCCTTCCTCATCGCTCTTGCCACCGCGGCTGTGTCGGCTCAAGCCCCGCAAATGGTGGCCCAAAAACTAACGGTGGACTACCAAACGGCGATCAAAGGGCAGGACTTCTCCGCGTTTGAAAGGATCCTCGCGCCCGACTTCGCTTACCTCGATGCGAAGGGACGCAAGATCACCAAGGCGGCGTTCCTCAAGAAGTTCGAAGGCTTGTACCGAGGTATGGCGCTCCAGACGTTTCGGGTCGATGCGTCTTCGGCAAGAAAGGGACGGGGAGGAATTCTCTTCGTCCAAGACACCAAGGTTCTTGGCGTGTCCACGCTCGGAGGTTCTAAGGCAAACTTCTTTACGGCGGATTCACGGGACGAGGTGCTGGCCGTCCGTCGAGGCGGAAAGTGGCTCGTCAAGCAAGTGAAGAGCGAACGACGAACGACCACGATGAACGGGAAGCCTTTCCAGGCAATTTAACGACGCCGGGGTTATTTTGCCGGGAAGGTTCGTGCGTGAAGGATGGGTGAACCTCGCACTTTTAAGGCCGAAACACGAGCCGTTTCGGGCCCGTGTTCCTGCTCCAAGCCTCCTTCACGTCGGACAAGGGCGCGAGTTCCGTTTCGATCGTCAGGCCGGTGTCGAACACTCGTGCGATCGCGGCGAGCAAGTCGGCGAGTGAGACGCTCCCTAAGCCGCTTCCGATCATTTCCAGGCCCGTGCTTCGCAGCACCTCGGCGGAGAAGGGAATGGACTTCCCCGCGATGGAGCCGATCTGAACCCACCGGATGCGGGGCATCCCCTCGGACGATCCTTTGCCCTCCAGCGCGTGTAGCAACCGCTCGGCGGGCGCTCCCCAGAGGTAGTCGAGAATCACATCGATCCCCTCAAGAGCGCTCTTGATCTCTCCGTCCGATGCATCGAGCGGGAGAATCGAATCCGCCCCGGTTCGTTCCAGCGCGGACCTATCGCGTCCGACGGCGACGACCTTCCCCGCCCCCAGATGACGCGCGATCGGTACCGCTAAGCGGCCGGAAACGCCGGTCGCGCCCAGGATCAGCACCGTCTCGCCCGGCCGGAGCTCGGCCCGGTAGGTCAGCGCCGCCGAGGAGGACATCCCGGGGTTGGCAAGCGCGGCGGCGGTCACGTCGTCGACTGCAGACGGAACTTCGATGAACGTGCCTGGCGAGAGGAGGATCCTCTCGGCCATCGAGCCGAAGGGGGCGACCGGTCCCATGAAGTAGACGCGACGTCCATCCGCGAGTCGTCCCACACCGTCGAAGCCGGGCACAAGCGGCGGCGTGCCACTGCTGTAGTGTCGCCCCGCCGCCTGCGCCCGCGTGAGCTGAGACAATCCGGCGGCGAGCACGTCGACCACAATCTGCCCTTCGCCGGACGTCGGGTCGGCAAAATCCGTGTAAGTCGGTGCGTGGTCGAAGCTCTCGACGACGGCAGCCTTCATCCGTTACCCTTGAGCGCGGACGCTGAGATCCTGGTGAGCGTCCCACTCGGCAAGACGGTTTCCATAGTCCTTTTTCGCGATGCCGATCGGATCCGTCCCGAAGAAAACGCGCAACGGAGGGTTTTCCATATCGACGAGTTCGAGCACGACCGGGCCGGTCGCGTCCGGATTGCCGACCGCCATGCCTTTGCGACGCTCCTTCATTGCGTCGCGCATCGGGTCGTAGGCGGGGTTCGGGGTAGCGTGCTTGGCGGAAGGACCGCCCCAGTCCGTCGAGAAGCCGCCTGGTTCGATGAGCGTGACGTGGATGCCGAATGGTTTGACCTCCAAGGAGAGCGATTGGGAAATACCCTCCAGTGCCCATTTGCTCGCGTGGTACATGCCGACGTTCGCGAACGCCGAGATGCCGCCGATCGAGGAGACTTGGATGATGTGGCCCGAGCCTTGGGCGCGCAAGATCGGGAGGGCGGCCTGGGTCACCCAGAGCGCCCCGAACAGATTCGTCTCCATCTGCGCCCGAGCCTCCTCTTCGCTGAGCTCTTCGACTGCGCCAAACTGTCCATACCCCGCGTTGTTGATCACGACGTCGAGCCGCCCGAATTCGTCGTGGGCCTGCTTGATCGCGGCCTCGCCGGCCGCCTTGTCGGTGACGTCGAGCTTGATGGGAAGAACGTTGCCGCCGTGCTTCGCGACGAGATCGTCGAGATCGGAAGGGTTGCGCGCGGTGGCCGCGACCTTGTCGCCTCGCGCCAGCGCCGCCTCGGCCCAGACCTTCCCAAATCCCTTCGATGATCCCGTAATAAACCAGACCTTCATGTTCACTCTAAGGCGAGCGGAGCACGAGGGTTGTTTCCGCCGCCGGTCGGTGAATCTTGACGACGTTCGGCAGGAACCATCCCCTTTTCGGGACGTAGACCCCCGTCAAGGATGTCGGAAACGATGCAGGATGAGACGAGCGCGGAGAAGGTGGTCGGAAAGCCGATCGATCGGGTCGACGGAAAGCTGAAGGTCACGGGCGGGGCGAAGTACGCGTTCGAGTTCCCCATGCCGAACATGGCACGAGGCTACATTCTCGACGCGACGATCGGACGGGGCCGGATCCGGCACATCGACACGCGGGCCGCGGAACGGGCGCCTGGAGTGCTGGCGGTTATTACGCACGAAAACCAGCCGAAGAGCATGGCGGTTCCAACGAACCCGCCTTCAGGCGAACACAAGCCCTTGCTCGACCCCGTGATCCATTACAACGGGCAGCATATCGCGGTCGTAGTCGCCGAGACGTTCGAGCAGGCGGAGTGGGCCGCGAGCCTCATCGAAGTCGACTATGAACGGGAGAAGCCGGACGCCAAGTTCGAGGAGCACCTGGAAACGGGCTTCCTTCCCATGACGAGCAACAAGAAGCCGACGAGTAAGCGCGGTAACTTCGAATCGGGCATGGCGCAGGCCTCGAAGAAGGTGCAGCAAACCTACGTCACGCCGGTCGAACACCACAATCCCATGGAGCCGCATGCGACGGCCGCGATGTGGATGGGTGACATGCTGACGGTGTACGACGCGACGCAGGGCGTCGTCCAAGCGTCGAGCGACTTGGCGCAGCAGTTTAATCTCCCACCGGAAAACGTCCACCTTATGGACCCTTTCGTCGGCGGTGGATTCGGCTCTAAAGGACAGCACTGGCACCACTCGCCACTCACGGCAATGGCGGCGCGGGTCGTGGGGCGACCCGTGCGGTGCGAAGTCACGCGACGTCAGATGTTCACTAACAACGGGCATCGACCCCCGACGCACGTCGACGTGAGCCTCGGCGCGGATGCTGGAGGCAAGCTCACGGCCGAAGGACATAAGCATCACAACCATACCTCGCAAACGGACGAATTCTTGGAGCCGACGGGGTCGTTGATCGCACACGTGTATTCGTGTCCTAACGTGAACGTCGAGCACCGACTCGTGCGAGTCGATGTCCCGTCGCCGACGTACCAGCGTGCGCCGGGCGAGTCGTCGGGCTCGTTCTCCCTCGAGACTGCGATCGACGAGCTCGCCTACGAATTAGGCGTCGACCCGGTCGAATTGCGGTTGCGGAACTACGCCGAAACGGACGAGAGTTCGGGAGGAATTCCGTACTCGAGCAAGAGCCTGCGTCAGTGCTACGCACAAGCCGCCGAGCGATTCGGTTGGTCGAAACGCACGTCGGAGGTGGGCTCTATGCGGTCGCCGGATGGAATGCTTGTGGGTATGGGCATGGCGACGGCCTCTTACCCGTCGAATTTCAACCCGTCGAGCGCGAAGGCGAAGATGACCGCCGATGGCCGCGTGCTGGTTCAGATCGCCACTCAGGATCTTGGCACCGGAACCTACACCATCCTGACGCAGATCGCGGCCGAGAATCTGGGCTTGCCCACAAGCATGGTGCGGGTCGAGATCGGAGACAGCAAACTGCCCGCTAGCGGAACCTCGGGCGGATCTCAGACTGCCACAAGCGCAGGATCGTCGGTAATGATGGTCGCTCAGGCCCTCCGCTCGGAGGTGATCAAGTTCGCCACGATGGATCAAGCGACCCCGCTGTGGAACCTTCCCGACAACGAAATCGATGTGAAGGACGGGCGTGCTTTTGCCAAGGCCGATCCGTCGAAGTCGATGACCTATGTCGAGATTCTTAAGCGCTACAACAAGAAGGAAGCCGACGCGACTGCGTTTGTGAAGTCGGGCATCGAGCGTGGTAACCAGTCCGGCTCACCCCAAGCGCAAGAGGATCCCAATAAGAAGGGAGGGAACGCGTTCCACGGCTTTGGGGCGCAGTTCTGCGAGGTGCATGTCGATCCCGATCTGCGCATGGCGCGTGTGGTGCGCTGGACGGGGGCGTTCGCGTTAGGCAAGGTTCTGAACGAGAAGACGCTGCGATCCCAGCTTCACGGCGGCATCGTGTGGGGCATCGGCATGGGGCTCATGGAGGAGACCTATCTCGACGGACGGTTCGGGAGGTTTCTAAACTCGAACCTTGCCGAATACCACGTGCCCATCCTCAAAGACGCACCTTCGATCGACGTCATCCTTGTGCCGGAGCAAGACCGTCTTGTGTCGCCGTTAGGCGCGAAGGGCGGCGGCGAGATTGGGATCGTGGGGGCGGCGGCCGCGATCGGCAACGCGATCTATCACGCGACCGGCAAGCGCGTCCGAGATCTGCCGATCACGCTGGATAAGATTCTCTAGGGAAGAGGGAAGAGGGAAGAGGGAAGAGGGAAGAGGGAAGAGGGAAGAGGGAAGAGCTTTCCCCCTTGTCCCATGCGCTAAACTCCCGTCCTATGACCAAGGGGCGCGTCGAGGCATTCAGCGACGGGGTGATCGCCATCCTCATCACGATCATGGTGCTGGAATTAAAGGTGCCGCGCGGGCATGACTTCGACGCTCTCGCCCCCCTCCTTCCCGTGTTTCTCGGCTACGTTCTGAGCTTCGTCTACCTTGGCATTTATTGGAACAATCACCACCACATGTTCCAGGCCGTGAAACACATCAACGGCGCCGTGCTGTGGGCCAACCTGCATCTGCTGTTCTGGCTTTCGATCGTGCCCGTCGCCACAACGTGGGTGGGAGAAAACCACAATGCCGCTTGGCCGACGGCCTTCTACGGCTTCTTGCTTCTCATGGCGGGCCTTGCCTACACGCTCCTCCAGGCCACGCTCATGCGTGTCGACGACAACCGGGCCGTCCTTCAACGCGCGGTCGGATCCGACTGGAAGGGGCGAGTCACGCTTTTGGTTTACATTAGCGGCGTCGCCCTGTCCTTCGTCCGACCTTGGCTTGGACAACTGTGCTATCTCGCGGTCGCGCTCGTCTGGCTCGTGCCCGATCCGCGTATCGAACGCGAGTTGATCCATAAAAACGTCTGATCTATCGATGTATCATGGGATTTCGGGCCGACGCAGACCCGATTAGGACCCAATGATGACCTCCCTTCTCGCCGCCCTCCTTCTCACCAAGGCTCCCGCTCCCCTCCACATCGAGGGAACGCGAATCCTCGACGACACCGGTCATCCGGTGCGTTTGCGGGGCGTCAACGTCGCCTCCCTCGAGTGGTCTTCAGACGGCGAAGGCCACGTGCTCGACACGCTTCGCGTCGCGACCCAGGAGTGGAAAGCGAACATCGTTCGCCTTCCGCTCTCGCAGGACCGCTGGTTTGGAAAAGCGTCCGAACAGAAGGACGGCGGCGAGGCTTACCGGGCGCTCGTGCGACGGGCGGTGGACGAGACGAACGGCCGCGGCGCCTACGTCTTGCTGGACCTTCACTGGAACGATGCGGGCGAGTGGGGTAAGAACATCGGCCAGCATAAAATGCCCGATCAGAACTCCGTCGAGTTCTGGAAAGCTTGTGCCAAGGCGTATCGCAACAAGCCGGGCGTGCTCTTCGACCTCTATAACGAAACTCACGATGTTTCGTGGGACGTGTGGAAAGACGGTGGCTCGGTCGAGGAGACGCAGCGGGTCGGTGCCGGGCAGGGGGCATTCACCCCTGTGAAGTACCCCTCGCCCGGAATGCAGGCGCTTCTCGACACGATTCGGGCGACAGGCGCGAACAACGTCGTGGTCGTCGGCGGACTCGACTGGGCCTATGATCTTTCCGGCTTTCTCAAGGGTTATGCCCTGAGGGACGCGAAGCGAGGGAAGGGGTTGATCTACGCCTGTCACGCTTACGACAACAAGGGCGACGCCGTGCCGGTCTTTCTCGCGAAGCTGGATGCGGCCCTGCCGAAGATCCCAGTGATCGTCAGCGAATTTGGCGATACCCCGAAGCGAGGCGCGGATCGCACTCAGCCGACGCCCTGGCTGACGAGCGTTCTGGCGGCGATCGAAGCACGCAACTGCAACTGGACCGCGTGGGACCTCCACCCTGCGGCGGGTCCAACCCTCATCACGGGTTGGAGCTACGCACCGACGCCGAGCTTTGGCGTACCCGTTAAAACGGCATTGACGAAGTAAATGGTTGAGGAAGGGAAAATCCGTACGCAAAAACCGCCTCAATCGAGACCCTTCAGAAATCGCTAAGGTCGCCTGTTTAGCCTTCTAATTGCCGTACAATGGCGACATGAGACGTCGGGCGTCGTCGGATCTTCCGCCTCCGATGCCGGTCGCGGATGCTCGGGAGTTGGCGCGGCTCTCGTCGCGCGAACGCGAAGTGCTTGCGCTCGCAGCGGGCGGCTATCTGGATAAGCAGATCGCCGCCGCCCTGGGCATCACCCCTAATACCTTGCGGACCTATTGGACCCGTATCCGGGGCAAGCTCGGCGAGGCTTCTCGGGGCGCGCTCGTCGCGCTCTACGCCACGAAAGAGGCCTCCGCCAGTGCCCTCAATCCGATCGATGGTGCGAGTTGGCACATCGACGTCGCCCGCGAAGTGCTTGTCTTCTACGGCGATCGCGGCCTCTTTCCCCGAGGCGAGATCCCTCTCGAAGATGCCTTGGCGCGCTACTTCGAGCCTGACCGGGACAAGGTACGGGAGCTGCTTCGCGCGGTGATGGAGCGAGACATGCCTCCTTTCACCTTTGCGGCACGGGTAGACACCCCCCATGGAGTGCAGACGGCGAGTGCCTACGTCGAGTCGGTCCGCGATGGTTCCGGGCGGATCGTTCGAATCGTCGGCCGCCACGTTCCTCTTCTGAACCTATCCACGACGAAGATCGCCGTCGGGTCTTATCGCCGCGATCTTCGGACCGGCACGATCGACGTCGATGCGGGCTTCCGTTCGATCTTCCGGTTGCCTCCGGACGAACCGATCCCTCTTGAGGCGATCTACAACCGGATCTGCCCGGAATTTCGAGAAGCGACGCGTGGGTTCGTGGCCGGTTTGATCGCCGAGGGTGAGCGCAGTCGTCTGGTGACGCTGCGCCTTTGCCACGAGGACAAGACCGACGGATGGGTCTCGGTCCAAATCCGCATTGAATACGACGGGAGCACTCCCACCTTTTGCGTTGCGACCTTCCTGGCCTACCACTAAGGCGTGCGAATCAGTTCGAATCGGTTACGAAGGCGAAAACTCTCCGTCCGCCGGATCTCTTCTTGCAGGGTCAGGGAACCCGAATCGGCCTGTAAACTGAGGCGGATCTCGCCGCGGGCGGCGGGAGAGTAACCCACGAACGCGGGCGTTCCGTTAGGCTGCCGAACGAAGTCGTACGCCCCATCGAGACGATGAGAACTGCCGGGTCCACCTGTGAGGAT
>CAXUKB010000102.1:10377-13626 GCA_964251345.1 uncultured Fimbriimonas sp.
GTAGCGTCCGTCGGGCTGAAGATCGATGGTCGTAACGTCCAGGTTTGCGAAGTGGGGGTAGCGGGCGGCCAGGCGTAACCCGCCGGCTCGAAACTGAACGTCGACGGTCGTGGGGGTCGAGGTACGAACCCCGGTCGCGTCGTCCGCGAACTCCAAGGTTCCGCGCCAACCACCCTCGGACGAACGGAAGATCCGAGTCGCCTCGGCGGTCGAGAGTCGCTTCTCGCCGGACATCGCACGGAAGACGAGCCCTCCAAGCACGATCAAGGCGACGCTACCAAGGGCGAGTGAAGTGGACATCGAGCCGTGCCCGATCCCGACGATTCGCCGAGTTCGTTCCGAAGGCGGCGCGAGCGGAGTGAGCTCGGCATCGGCGAGGCGGGTCGAGAGCATAGAGGCGAGAAGCAGAACGCCGACGCCGACGCCGACACGCTGGAGGTGAGTTCTCATCCTCTCCAGGGCTCGCGATACCCGCATCCGGGCGGCGTTCTCTCCGATTCCAAGGGCCTCTCCCACTTCGCTAAGGCTTTGGTCGCTCGCAAAGCGTAGGAGAATCGCCTCGAGGTCTTTCGCGCCTAAGGCGGCAAGGGCCTCATCGACGTGCGGCGCAACCGCGTTCCACGCGGAGTCGGGCTCTCGGTACTCTTCGTAAGCCCTCCGCTCTCGCCTTCGTCTGCGTCCTTCCTCACGCATGAGGTTGCGCGAAACGAGACGGGAGGCGCCGTGGAGCCATCCGGCAAGGGAGGCATCGTCGTCGAAAACTTTTCGGATCAGCAGGAGGAACACTCCTTGCGCCGCTTCCTCGGCGAGGGCGGAATCGCCCGTTTCGCGTCGGCAGGTCGCAAGAACGAGGCGTCCGTGACGGCGATGGAGTTCGGTGAAGGCTTCTTCGTCGCGTCTTTCGCGGTAGCGGCGCAAGAGAAGGCCGTCGGGGATGGGTTCCTCACTCATCGCTCCACGGGCAGGATAGCGCAGCCGAACGCCGGCGCACGAGGAACCCGTACGACCCGCCCAACGGCGAGCGCGCGAAGCGCATCGCGAAGCGGCGTCCGCGATACCCGCTTCGGATCGACGTTGTCGTCGAGGCCGCCAAAGTAGCGAAGCCGCCCGGCTCGATCGAAGACGGCGAACGTCATCGACTGCCCGACCCCGAAGGCGCGCATCAGCCCGCCATCCGTATCGTCGAAAAAGGGCATCCTGAGGTACGCGCGTTCCGGCAGATCGACCGGCTGATTGGGATTCTCTTTCCTTCCGGTCCGGACGGCGGCGAAGGCGAACCCCTTGCCCGCAAAGTCACGCTCCAGCCTTCGGAGCCGATCTCGATAGAACACGGTGACCCCGCATTGCTCATTGAGGAAGAAGACGATGAGATTTCCCTTTCCGCGAACCTCATCGAGGCTCTGGAAGCGACCTCCGTCGAGACGGGCAAGAGGTGCCGACATCGGAGTGGGCGTCACGGGGGTCTTCCGAATGGCCTCCACAATCTCGTTCGTCAGCTGCCAAGCCATCATCCGATTCTGCATCACCAGGATGCCTTGGCCTCTCTTGGGCTTTAGGAAGAACTCGCAATAGAAACCGTAAGGGTCGCCGCCCAAGTAGAAGCCGCCGTCGTCCGACGTTCGGAGGCCGAGCACGCTTTTCGGTGCGGCGAACTGAGCCAGCAACGGACGATCCCTTTCCGCGAGCAGGACGTTCGGGCGTCCTCCGATGAGCTTGCCTACTTCTACGAGGAGTCGGGAAAAGTCACGTGGGCTCGTCCAAAGTCCGTTGCCGAGTGCATCGGGATAGACGTGGAAAGCATCGAGCGTCGGCTCGCCGCCGAAGTAGTGGCCCTGCGCGGCGGTCGGGGGATGGACGTCATACGTGCTGTCGTTCATTCCCAACGGCGCGAGCACCTCGTCACGGACCACCGCGGTCGCAGGGCGAGCCGTCGCGTGGGCGATGATTCGCTCTAGAAGGGCCTCGTTCGTCGCCGAGACCTCTTCGATGGTTCCCGGCTCGTTCGTGACCACGAGTTCGCCCAGGGAAGCTCGCAAGCCCGGCACGACGCCGTCCGGGGCGACACCCCCTGACTTTGTGTAGGCGAACCCACTCGTGCCCCTCAAGAGATCGCGAACCGTGATCCGAGCGCCCCAGCCGTGCGGCCCTTCAGGGATCGCCTCCGCGCCAAGGTAGGCGTTGGCCGGGCGGCCAACGTCGATTCGCCGCTCGGCGGCAAGGCGAAGGATGGCGAGATGAAGCACCGGGATCCCCATGGTTCCCGCCTGGAACAGCGTCGAGTTCGTGACCGGCGTCGCCGCGCCCGGCCGGCGGACTCCATAAAGGCCGACTCCGGCGACTCGATCGTCTACGATCTGGGCCACCGCCATTTCGGACGTTCCCGCCACCATCATCCGGCGGGCGAGGCCTAATGCGGGCAACCCCGTGCCTTTGGCCGGAGCGGACGAGAACGAGCCGAAGGCTTCGACGGGATGACCCTTGAGGAGAACGTCGCCGTCTTTCAGGTGAAGAACGCCTCTGCCGGCGGCATCGATCTCGCCCGCCGCCTCACCGAAGAAAGCGTTGGGGGCGAGTTGAAATCTGGACCCGCTCGTGAAGTGCCCGTCGATCGTTCGGCCCGCAATCGCGACACTCAGGCGATCGCCGTACCGCTCGAAGCGGAGAAGCGCGGGATCGTCCCGCTTGGCCAACTCGACCTCCCAGCGGGCGTCCGGCTTGGGTGCGGCGTAATGGATGCCCACGACGGCGACGCCGACCTCGATCGAGTCGCCCACCATCGCATCGGGGATACCCTCGCTGATGCCATGCTCCTTACGGCTTACCGAAAAGTGGGTGCGGAGCACGAGCAGATCGCCTTTGTACCGGCCGTTCGTTCTTTCCTCGGCTCGCCCCGGCAGGTAGTCGGCGGTCACCGCGAGCCGCTTGGAACGGGTAACGCCTCGACAGGTGAAGTCGGCGAGTACGGTTCCTTCGTAACGTGTCGGGGAGACTTTTCGGACCCGTTCAACTTTACGGAGAGTGAGCGTAAGTTCAGGCCACCGTTTCGCGTTTAGGGCGTAACCCTGCGCGGTGGCGGTGTAGCCGTCGTTCGCAAACTGCACGCTCGAAGCGGCGATCGCGACTTTTCCGGTCGAGCGTTCCGGATGGGCGGGATCGAAGGCGAGGGTGCCGGAAATGCCCTTGGCGTAGCCGACGATAGGCTCGAGTGGAGAGTCGAGGGAGAGGCAGACGGCGCTAATCCCCTTAGGG
>CAXUKB010000103.1:0-13536 GCA_964251345.1 uncultured Fimbriimonas sp.
GTCGAAAACACGCTGCAGCATCATCATCGGCTGCTGGAGCTGGCCGACGAGGAAGATGAAGAACGTGAGCTGGCCAAAGGTCATGATCCCACGGAGCACGCCCAGGCCACCGGTGTACCAAACCAGCGTCGCGCCGATCGCCATCGCGAGGATCAGCAACGGAAAGAAGCTCGACCAAGAATCCTCGGCGACGTACGAACTGTTTGCAAGGTCGGTGATTCGCCGGTTGAAACGGGCGACTTCGCGATTCTCCCCGTGGAACGCCTTGACGACGCGTTCACCCTGAAGAATGCCGCTTAGCGTGCCGCTCAGGCGAGACCGCTGGTGATGGGCCCGCGCCCAAACGCGGTGCATCCGTCGTCGGAACCGGTTGACCGCAAACAGGATAAACGGAATGGGCAGCAAAGCCCAGAACGCCACCGCAGGATTGGTCCAGAGCATGACGAGAGGAATGCCGATCAGCAGGGCGAGCATGTTCAGGACGACCGGAAAGCCGTCGATGAGCACGTCGTAGAGCTGGTTCGTGTCGTTCGTCATGCGTGACATGATCGAGCCGACGTTGCGCTTGTCGTAGAAGCTCAGCGAGAGCGCCTGCATCTTCTCGAACAGACTGTGCTGGATCGAGACGGTGATCTCACGGCCAAGCCAGGCCACGTTGCGTCCCCGGGCGATGGTCACCATAGACGTCATCGCGATAGCGCCGAGAAGTCCACAGATCAGGGGAAGGAAGTACGCCCGCTCGCCATGCGTAAGAACGCGGTCGATGAGAACCTGCGTGATTTTGCCCGGCGCGATCTGGAGCACCGTCGCGGCAAGGGTGAGCACGAGGTTCAGCCAGAGCCTCGACTTGTAGGGGGCGGCGTAGGCGAACAGCCGCCGCATCGTCTTGCCCCGATCGAGACAGCCCTCGCAGACGTTCGTGTTCTCGGGCAAGGGACGGCCGCACTTGGGGCACAGGCGGACCGCGTCTTCGAGTTCGGGAAGCGCCTCGCCCTTGAGCAGAGCGTCGAGCCGCTTCTCCGCGCCCGCGACGCCGAGGGCGCGCTTGCTGGTGGTACGGAGCAGTTCTACCGGCACGCCGCGATAATCGGCGACCAGGGCGCTTGCGTCCACGAGATCCTCGACTCGGGGATTCTTGAGATCCTCGAGGGGGAACGCGCCGAGCAGTTCGTCCCCTTCATAGCGGTAGGCCGCGCGGTCCGTGACCCGCAGGCGCGACGCGCCGAGCGTGTTATCGCGGCGCAGGTCGCCCTCGCTCTCGAAACGTTCGGTTTCGGGCGCGGGCAGACGGGTGGACTCGAGAAGATCGGCCATAGGGGGACAAAAGGGTTCTACGACGTCCGAGACCGGACGAGCAGAGGGGTAGACAGGAGTTTACCGCGTGGAAAGCCTTCGTTCAGCATGATTGCGACAGGCGGTCGGCTATCCTGAAGGACGATGTTCGACCGCCTGAAGCGGCCCTTTCGTCGTGAGCCCGACCTCGATCCGGTGGCACTCGTGTCTTTGGACACTGTCCGACGGACGTTATCCCAGATCGAGATCGCGCGAGCCGTCGCGACGGCGATCGGACGCCCTTTTCCCGAAGCCGGCGTGTGGCGGGAGCGGCCGGATCTCTATCGCTTTCGCGTCGCGGGTTACGAGTTTACGCTGGAGACCCGATCCGGGCCGTACATTCCACGCGATCGGAAGCCTCACCCCGACTTCACCCTTCGCGCGATCGTCGCACGCCACGAAGCGGCGATTCTCCTGGACTGCTGGGCCGCACCGCCAGGCAAGGAGCGAAAAGACGCCACGGATCTCATGGGCCGCATCGTGGTCGAGCTCTGCGACGAAACCTCGCTTGGCATCTTCTGCTTCCATACCCAGCGCATCAATCCCCTGGACGGCACGCTCATCGCGATGCTGCGGGAAGGTCGTGGGAGAGAAGCGATGAACACCGCGACGTTCAGCACGGTCTCGGGCGTTCGGTCGGATGACACCCGTATGGCGGACGCCATCGCCAGGGCGAGATCGCATTGGCCCGAGTTCGTCGCCGCCTTCGATCGACGGTGTTCGAAAGACGCCGACTTTAGGATCAAGACTCCCTTTTCCGATGGAAGCCACATCGAGCATATGTGGGTCGACGTGGAGGAGGTCGACTTCGAGAAGGTGAAGGGGCGCCTCGTCAGCCGTCCCTACGCGCTGAGCCATCCCACGCAGGGGGAGCGTGTCTCGGTGGCGGCGGAAGAGATCAGCGACTGGTCTTATCGGGATGGCGACGCGACGGGCGGCGGCTTCACGGACGCGATCTTCCGCGAAGCGCGAGAGTCTTCGAAAAATAATCGAGAATCGCCCTAACGAAACGCCGGGGACGGCCTAAGATAAAGACACGGGCTGAAGCCCACAAGACGAGCGACAGAAAATGGCACGACGGGGGTGACCCCGATCACGCAAAGCGTAAGGGTCTTCCAAAGGGAGAAAGCCGCGTTGCCTGTTGGAAAGGAGCAAGACCATGCAGATTTCCGACAACGAAGTAAAGAACATTCTCAAGCAGGGCTCCCTGGCCCAGCAGATCGACATGGTGGCCGAGGCGCGTCAGCGCGCCGAGGACGCCGAACTGGTGGCGAGCGTCGTGGCCGACGTGAACGCCATGGACGACCGCGAAGACCGGATCGCCGACCTCAAGTCGCGAATCGAAGCGGGCAGCTATAACCCGGCCGGCGCCGACATCGCCGACGCGATGATCCGCCGCGCCATCGCCGACCGTATCGCCTAATCTCCGACGTTCGTCCCTTTCGCTTGAGAAGGGGACTTCCCCGCCACAATAGTTCCGTGAAAACGGTCCTCCTCCTTGGCTCGGGCGAGCTCGGCAAAGAGCTCGCCATCGCCCTTGCGCGCCTCGGAGTCCGCGTCGTGGCCGTCGACCGCTACGACGACGCGCCCGCGATGGCCGTCACCCCTTTTCGCGAAGTCGTCGACATGCTCGATGGCGCCGAGCTCGATCGACTGGTCGACAAACACAAGCCTGACCTCGTCGTCCCCGAAATCGAGGCGATCCGAACGGAGCGCTTCTACGACTACGAACGTCGGGGAATCACGGTTGTGCCCAGCGCACGGGCGGCGAACTTCACCATGGACCGCCGCGCGATCCGCGACCTTGCCGCCCAAGAGCTCGGACTGCGCACAGCCCCGTACCGCTACGCCTCGACCTACGACGAGCTCGCCACCGCCGCTCACGACCTCGGCCTTCCGGTAGTGGTCAAGCCCCTGATGTCCTCTTCCGGCAAGGGCCAGTCCGTGGTCGGAAACGAAGCGGATCTTGAGAAGGCGTGGGACTATGCCGCGAGCGGCGGCCGGACCGGCGCGGGCGACGTCATCGTGGAAGGCTTCGTGCGCTTCGAATCGGAGATCACCCTTCTCACCGTCACGCAAGAGGACGGACCGACCCTCTTCTGCCCCCCGATCGGCCACGTCCAAGAGCGCGGCGATTATCAGGAGTCGTGGCAGCCCTGCGTCATTTCGCCCGCGAGCCTCGCGAGCGCGCAGGAGATGGCGCGGCGGGTCACCGAGAGCCTTGGCGGCGCCGGGCTTTGGGGGGTCGAGTTCTTTCTCGCCGACGACGGCGTCGTCTTCTCGGAGCTCTCGCCGCGCCCCCACGACACGGGCATGGTCACCCTCGCGGGCAGCCAGAATCTTAGCGAATTCGAGCTTCACGCCCGCGCGATCCTGGGCTTGCCGATCCCTACGATCGAGGCGATGAAAGCGGGCGCGAGCGCCGTCATCCTGGCGGCGGGCGACGGTGAGCCGTCCTACCAAGGCGTCGAGGCGGCCCTCTCGGAACCTGGCATCGACGTCCGAATTTTTGGAAAGCCCCTCGCTCGTCCCTACCGCCGCATGGCCGTCGCCCTCGCGAGCGGCCCCTTGGAAGGGGGCATCGACGGCCCACGACGCCAGGCGAAGGCGGCGGCCGCAAAGGTCACGGTCGTGGTCCCGTCCACGCCGGTCCTATAGGACCTATCGCCTGCATCGGAATTCGGCGTACTCTGAAGGCAAGACTATGAACGCGCGCCGATCCGTCCTGCTGCAACTCCTCGCCCTCGGCTTGGTGGTCGCGATGTCGCTCTGCGCGTTGCCGTTTCTGGGCCGGGTCGTGCCGATCCACTGGAATGTCCAAGGCCAGGTCGACGCCTGGGGAAGTCCGGCCTTCGCGCTTCTCCTCGGTCCGGCGGTTCTCACCGGCATCGCGGGCGCCTCATTCGCCCTCTCCCGGCGTCAACTCCCGAGTTCGCGGGAGCTATTTCTCGGTATGACGCTCGTCGCGGGCTTTTTCGTCGCCGAGCACGGTCTCGTACTCGGTGCGACCGTTCTGCGCAGCCTCTTCCCCATCCGGCCGCTCCTCGCCCTGATCTTCGGCCTCTTCGTGGGCCTCTCTCCCATCATGGCGCGGGTCGAGCAGAACCCGTGGTTTGGGGTTCGAACGCCTTGGACCCTCGGGAGCCGCCGCGTGTGGCGCGCGACCCACCGTGCGACCGCCCGACTCTGGTTCGTTGGCGGCCTGATCGGCGCTGTCATGAGCCTCTTCGTGCCGTTCGTTCTTCTCCTGGTCTATCTGATCCTACTCGCCCTCGCGCCCGTCGCGATCAGCTACCGCGTTTGGCAGAAGTTGGGCCGGCCTTAACGAGATCGAAACTAGCTGGCGCTCGACGACCGATCCGCTCCGGGACTTTATTCCGCGGGAAGCCCTTCACCCCGTGCCTCCGCGAACGCCCATAATTCGCGTTATGCCCCTTGTGCGCCGAATGCGCCCTCTCCCGCTTGCGCGGATCCGGATTGTCGATCCTTTCTGGTCGCGCTGGCAACGGACGCTCGTCGAGACCACCCTTCCGCACGAATGGCGGGAGATGGAAACGCGAAAGGAGAACCTGCGCCGAGTGGCAAGAGGGGAGACGGGGGGGCACGTCGGCTTTGTCTTCGATGACAGCGACATCGCCAAATGGGCCGAGGCGTGCGCTTACACTTTGGCGATCCATCCGGACGAGCGGCTAAAGGCGATGCTGGACGAGGCGATCGGCCTGTTGGAAGGGGCGCAGCGTCCCGACGGCTACGTCGACAGCTACATCCAACTCGACCATCCCGAAGACGCCTGGCGCAACCTCAACGCCCTCCACGAGATGTACTGCGCGGGCCACTTGATCGAGGCGGGCGTGGCTCTCAGCGAGAACCTGGGCGATCGCCGCCTGCTCGACGTCGCGGTTCGCTTCGCGAACCACATCATGAGCGTGTTCGGCCCCGGCAAGCGCCTAGGCTACCCGGGGCACGAGGAGATCGAGTTGGCGCTGGTAAAAATCGCGGATCACACCGGCGAGACGAAGTACCGTGAGTTCGCCCGCTGGCTCGTCGAGTCGCGGGGCACCCGTCCGTCGCCTTTCGAGGCGGAGATCGCCGACCCCACGATCGTCGCCCTTTCCCCATGGGGAGCGAAGGATCTGACGGGACCGTACACCGGCGAGTACTGTCAGGACCACGCGCCGATCCGAGAACACGACGCCGTCGTGGGCCACGCCGTGAGGGCGATGTACCTCTACATCGCCGCCGCCGACCTCGCCGATGGCACCGAGGACGAGGCGCTCGACGCCGCCTTGAGGCGGGCTTGGGAATCGCTCGTCCGGCGACGGATGTACGTTACGGGTGGGATCGGTCCCAGCGCACGCAACGAGGGATTTACCGGCGACTACGACCTCCCGAACCCGACCGCCTATGCCGAGACCTGCGCCGCGATCGGCCTGATCCTCTGGGGACAGAAGATGCTGGAAATGACGGGCGACGGCGAGTTCGCGGAAACCGTCGAGCGCGCCCTCTTCAACGGCGCCCTCTCCGGGATTTCGCTTTCGGGAGATCGTTTCTTCTACGACAATCCCCTGGAGAGCCGAGGCAGCCACGAGCGCAAACCCTGGTTCCCCTGCGCCTGTTGCCCCCCCAACATCGCGCGCCTCATTGGCAAACTCGGCTCGTTCGTCGCAGGCGAAGCGCAAGATGCCTTCTACGTTCATCAGTACGTTGGCTTCAGGGCCGAGACAACCCTCAACGGAGTGGCGGTTAAGCTGACCCTTGAGGGCGATTGGCGCGGAGAACTCCGGCTCCACGTCGATCCCGCATCGCCCGTCGAGTTCGCCCTCCACGTTCGCATTCCCGATTGGGCGGAGGAGGTCAACACGGACCTGCCCAGCGCGGAAGAGGAGGCCGACTTCGAGAGTGGCTACGCCGTTTTCCGAAAGGTCTGGCAGAAGGGCGACGTCCTTACGATCGAGTTGGGTGCCGAGCCCATTTGGATCGAGGCGGATCCCCGGGTGAGGGACGATCTTGGTCGCACCGCCCTGACCTACGGACCGCTCGTCTACTGCTTGGAAGAGGCCGACCTCGGTTCCGCGCCCCAACTTTTTGCCGCCGACATCCAAGCGATTGTGGAGCCGAAAGACGACGAGCGCTTGGGTGGCATCGCCGTTCTCTCCGTCGAAGGGCGGATCGACGTCGAAGACTTCCCCGACACTCTCTACGCACCGCTTGGTTCGGGAGAGGTCCGGAGCGTGACCGCCGAGTTCGTGCCCTACTACGCATGGAACAACCGCGGCCCCGGTGGAATGCAGGTGTGGGTGCGGAGGGGTTAGGGGGCAAGGTACTCCCTGTCGCCTCTTTATCCTGTTCCTTTATCCTTCTTTCTTTTCCCCTCTTTCCTCCTTCCCTGTTCCCTCTTCCCCGCCTCTTAACCCCTCTGCTCGGAGGTACCCTCCCCCCATGACGCTCATCCGCAATCTCCTAGGTCGATCCCGGCCGGAGCCGGCGGCGCAGGGGCCGCTCTTCTCGGCCGTCAAGGATGCGATCGCGAGCGTTCAGGCCTACGCTCGCAGCCACGGGGGCGAGATCGAGCTCGTTGGCGTGAGCGACGAAGGCGATGTGACGATCCGCCTTCGTGGAGCCTGCCGGGGCTGTCCCATGTCCGCCTTGACCCTCAAGCACGGCGTCGAGGAGCAGCTTCAATCGCTCGTGCCGGGCGTGCGTCGGGTCGAGCAAATCTAGGGAACCCCCCTCCTTTTGGCAGGGTCCTTGTCCTATCTGACAGCCTTCGACGTCCGATACCGGGGCGTCGAGACCCCAGAGGAAAAGACAATGGCGAACAACCTGGTAGGACTTTTCGACGACCGCTCGACCGCGCAGGGTGCGGTGCAAGACCTGATCTCCGCCGGCATCGACCGCAACCGGATCAGCATCGTGGCCAGCGACGGGAGCGGTGCCGCGACGACTTCGGGCGTGGATGAGAGCGGCAACATCGCCGGGGAGGGTGCCGCCTCCGGCGCGACTTCCGGTGCGGTCGTCGGCGGCATCGCCGGCTTGTTGATCGGCGCGGGCTTTACGTTCCTCCCCGTAGCGGGCTTCCTCCTCGCAGGCCCCATCGCCGGTCTTCTGACAGGCGCGGTTGCGGGCGCGGCTACGGGCGGAGTGCTCGGCGGACTCGTTGGCCTAGGCATCCCACGGGAGACCGCCGAACTCTATGCCGAGGGCATCCGACGCGGCGGTACGTTGGTCACGGTTCAAGCGGAAGCGAACGAGGAGAGCCGAGTCCGCGACATCCTCAATCGAGATGGTGCCGTGGACATTGATCGTCGAAGCAACGATTGGCGGAATGGGGGATTCACGACCTACGATCAAAACGCCAAGCCGTACACGAACGCGGAGATCGCCGACGAGCGGGCTCGTTACGCGACCCCGATTAACAGCGATTGGAACGACACGACGAACGCGCCGGCGCCCTCGATTGACACAACCTACTCAGGAGCCGACTACAGCGCAGGGTCGGACGTCTCGCTGTCGACGACCCCGAGCACCGGCTACAGCGATCCGACGACGCCTCCGGTCTGGAACGACGACTCGTCGGACCGCGAGCACTTCGATCGCACGAACCCGGGTGGCGACTACAGCCGTCACGCCCCCGCGTACGCCTACGGCCGTGACCTTGCGAACGATCCGACCTACGGCAGCGGCGACTGGGAGACGAACGAGTCTCGCTATCGAACTCAGTGGGAAGACCGTAACCCCGGCACGTGGGACGAGTTTAAGTTGAGCGTTCGCCACGCCTACGATAAGGCGAAAGACGCGGTGACAGGTCGCACTAACAATGCATCCTTGCGCTAAGTGCGACGGACGTTAGGTCGACGGGCGGGATTCGTGAGAACCCCGCCCGTCTCGTTTGCGTCCACAAAGACGATGAGCCACCGCGTTACCGCGCTGTATCACGACCGGGACAAGGCACGCCTTGCGATGGGCGATCTCGAAGCCACAGGCTTTCCTACCGAACGCATCCACTACGGCGAGGGACTCTCCCCAGGAAGCGGACGCCTCGACGTACAGGCGAAGGACATGGACCAAGCGATTGACGTGCGGACGTTCCTCACGCAAGACGGCGCACACTCCGTCGAGATCCGCGCCGGAGAAGACGCCGCTACCGTGGACACCATCCCGACCGTGCCCGCGACGGGTTAAGCCGCCCGTCGCTCGGTGTCTGGAAGGCGAGCGGGCAGCAGCATCGAGACGCCGTCCTGCATCGTCACACCGAGGAGGGTGGGCGCGTACTCCATCGTCGCCTGGTTGTGCGTAATCACCACGAACTGCGTCTTATCGGTGAACTCCGAGAGGGTCGACGCGAATCGTTCGACGTTACGGCCGTCGAGCGGCGCGTCGACTTCGTCGAGCACCACGAGTGGCGAAGGCCGGACCCGAAGAAGCGCGAAGAGGAGCGCCACGGTGCAGAGCGACCGCTCGCCGCCGGACAAAAGGTTCAGGGGTTGACGTCGCTTGCCTGGGAGCGTCACCGCGATCTCGATCCCACTCTCCAGGATTCGATCCGGATCGGAGAGGGCGAGCGATCCTTCTCCACCTCCGAAAAGCTTGAGGAACATCGCACCAAACTCGTCGCGCACCCGAATAAAGGTATCCGCGAACCGATCCCTCGTGAGCCGGTCGAGCTCGCGAATGCTCGCCTCAACCCCCGCGATTCCGGCCAGCACGTCCGCCTGCTGCTCCGAAAGCTCCGTCAGCCGCGCATCGAGTCGCTCGAACGCCTCGATCGCGCCGAGATTCACGTCGCCCATCGCCCGCAACTCGCGACGCAGTCGGTTGACCACGCTGAGCGCGTCGTCCGGCACCGCGAGCGTTCCGGCCTGCGCATCCACTCCGGTTTCGTCCAGTGCGTACTCTTCGAGCAGGCGCTGGAGCGCGGCCGCCCGGCGGCTGTCGGCCCTCGCCCGCTCGAACTCCGCCTTGTGGATCGTCTCCGCCACGCCGGTCGCGTTGTCGCGGGCGTGCTTGGCCTCCTCGGTCAGCCGCAAAGACTCTTCGAGCTTCGATTTGCGCTGCACGGCGAGGTTCGCCAGCCGTGCATCCGCCTCGGCACGATCGACGCGCGCCTTTTCGCGTGCGCCGGTCGCGCGTTCGGCGGTGGCCTTTGCTTCCGCGCGTTCGGGTGCGAGGCCCGCGAGGCGACGCTCCCGTTCCGCCTCACCGGCATGGGCCGCCTTTAGGCGTCGATCCGCCGCGAGGCTCCGCGCTTGCGACTGGGAGACCCGCTCTTCCGCTTCGCGGAGCCGTCCTTCCGCCTGTTCCGCGTCGGCCGACTTGGCCGCGAGCGCCCGCAGGGCTTCGTCCCGCGCCCGCTCCGCGCCCGCGAGGTCGACCGGCGCGCTCGTCGTCTCGTCGCGATCGAGACTCGCGAGCTCCTTCTCGAGCCGTTCTCGCTCGCGCTCGGCGATTCGCCGTTCCTCGTTCAGCCCACGGGCGAAGTTCTGCGCCTCGTCCAACTCGACCGCCACCGTCCGAACCGCCTTCTGCGCTTCGAGAAGTTGCACGCGGGCCTCTTCGGAGCGCTGCGACCGCTTGGCCGAGCGGCCTTCGAACTCCCGAACCGCGCGGTCCAGCCGCTCGACCTCGCCCTCGATCTCCGTGAGATCCGCCCGCCGCTGAACGGAACCGTAGCCGCTCCGAGCGTTTTGCCCGCCCGTGACCGCGCCCCCGCTGTGGACGACCTCGCCTTCAAGGGTGACCAGCCTCGACCAGCCCGTCGTACGCGCATGGCGCAGGGCCACGTCGAGGTCTTCCACGATGACGACCCGCCCGAGAAGGCTATCGACGACCGGACGGTGACGTGGGTCGCAGGTCACGAGTTCACTCGCCCGTCCGACCACGCCTGGCTCGTTGAGGAGCCGTCGTAACTCGTAGGTCGCCTCGCTCGGCCGCATAAGCGGAATGGGTTGGAACGTACAGCGTCCCGCGCGCCGCTCCTTTAGCCAGGCGATCGCCGTCTTCGCGTCGGCCTCGCGTTCCACGATAAGGTCGTTCGCGCTTCCTCCCAGCGCGGTTTCGACGGCCAACGCGAGGTCCCGGTCGGCTTCCAACGCTTCGCCCACCGCGACGTAGGGGGCCGTGAGCAGACCGCGTTCCGCGGCTTCGAGAACCGCCCGCGTGCCTTGGGTAAGCCCTTCGTGGGCGTCGAGCGTCGCCTCGATGCCGCGTCGTCGGCCTTCGAGGGTCGCCCGTTCGGCCATCGCCTGCCGCACCGTTCGGGCGTCGCGCTCCTCTTCGGCACGAATCTCGGCGAGGGTGGTTTCGACCGCGCGGGGCGCCGCCGCCGCCGCCTCGGCGGCGGCTCGGGCCGCGTCCACCGCCGTCTCGGCCTCTTCGAGCCCGTTCCTCAGTTCCGGCAGGGTGCCGACGATGCCAGAAAGCTCGCGACGAACCGCGATTCGTCGCGCCTCGCGGTGGCCCCGCGCGGCCTCCTCGCGAAGACGGCGCGACTCGGCCTCCCGAGTGCGAGCGAGGTGTCTCTCCGCCTCGACGAGCGTCGCCGTCAACTCTCGCGCTTCGGTGCCGACGCCGGCCAGACTGGCCTTGAGGTCGCTCCAGGCCTTCTCGTCCGCAACGTGGGCGGACTTGGTGGTCGCCGCGTCGGCAGCGGCTTCCGCGAGGCGCTCGAGCGCCGCCTCGCCGTCGGTGGCGAGGGTCGCTTCGAGCGCATCCAGGCTACGCTCGCGCTCCGCGGCGAGCCGCAGGTCGGACTCCGCGCGTTCGAGCGCCGTTAGCGAACCCTGCTGTAGTCCACGCACTGCGTCCATCTCCAGTTCGACCTCGGAGACTTCATCGCCCGTTCGACGGACGTCGACCTCGAGCGCCGCCGCCCTCGCCGCTTCCGCTTCGGCGAGTCGACGCGATTCCGCGATCCGGACGTCGATCGCCTCCGTGTCGCGCCGTCCGGACGCCGCCTCTTCAACGAGCAGCCCGACTTCGATCTCGCGGAGTTCGGATTGGAGCGTACGATAGCGCCGGGCGGCCTCGGCTTCGCCCCGGAGCGGGCCCGCCTGTTCTTCGAGCTCGCGAACCACGTCCGCCACGCGCGTCAGATGCTCCTGCGCCGTCGCTAGACGGCGCAACGCCTCCACCTTGCGCGCTCGGTATCGTTGAACCCCGGCGGCTTCGTCGATCCAAGCCCGACGATCTTCCGCACTGGCGCTAAGCGCCGCGTCGATCTCCTTCTGCCCGACGATCGCATAGCCCGCCCGCCCGAGGCCGGAGTCGGCGAGCAAGTCGTGGACGTCACGCAAGCGGCAGGCCTGGCCGTTGATTCGGTACTCGCCATCGCCGCCTCGGGTAAGCCGCCGCGTGACCGTGACCTCGCTCGCGTCGACGGGCAAGGCGCGGTCCTCGTTGTCGAAGGTCAGCGTCACTTCCGCGAAGCCGACCGGCTTGCGCGACTTCGCGCCGGAGAAGATGACGTCTTGCCCCGTCTGCGCCCGAAGCTGCCGCGCCGAGCCTTCCCCCAGTCCCCAGAGGATCGCATCCACGAGGTTCGATTTGCCGCAACCGTTCGGACCGACGACCGCCACCACCCCGCCTTCGAGGGTGAACTCGGTGCGGTCGGCGAAGGTCTTGAACCCGAACAGTCGGACGCGCTTCAGTCGCATGAAAAAAGGAGCAAGCGGAAGATACCGTTATGGTGGCCCTTAGGCCTCTCCGCCGCAGGGTTTAGATGACCTTTGAACGAAGTTTGAACTCAGACGGGCCGACTGAGACCGAATCGCTCTCCAGTTTCGGTATCGAGGTACTCCGCGCCGCCCAGACGAGAAATCGTTTCGAAAGTGCCCGTCCTTAAGTGGAGTCGGACGACCTCGCCCATGACGTAGCGAGCCGCCGTCGGACCGCTGCCGTGCTCCACGATGGCGAAGAGGCGGCATTCGAGTTGGGCGGGACTCTCCGCCACCCGCGCGGGTTGGACGATTTCGCTGGCAAGCGGCGTGAACCCGCTTGGCCCCCACTCGCTCTCGTCCGGTCCAAAGGGCGCGCTCGTCGCGTTCATCCCCACCGCCATCGCACGGTCGACGGCGTTGATCGTGAACTCGCCTGTTTCCCGCACGTTGCGAAGCGTGTCCTTCTCGACCCCGCCGCTTCCCAGCACGGGTGAGAAGCACAGGCTCGGCGGATTGCTGCCACCGGCCATAAAGAAGCTGAACGGGGCGAGATTTGCGACGCCGCTCGCGCTGAGCGTCGACACGAAGGCGATCGGACGCGGCTGTACCACGCGCGTGAGCAACGTGTACGCCTCGGCGGGCGGCATCTCGTCGAGCCGGTGGGTCGTCACACCTCATAGTTTAGTGCGTGGGGAGGGGGTCTCGCTTTCGTAAGCGGGCACAACCTGCAAACGCTTCTGCAGCCGACAAAACGGAACCCCCTTTCCCCGCGTCTTGTAGAAAGGTACGCCGACGATGCCAGCCGTTCTCTTCGCCCTCGCCCTCCTCGCCCCCGCCGTCCCGGAGGAGAGCTACCTAGGCCTCTACCTTCAGGGCCAGAAGATTGGTTGCGTCGCCTCGAAGGTCGGGCCGACGAAGCTCGATGGCCAAACCGTCGAACGCAGCGACAGCCGTACCGTCATGGACATGGGCCTCCTTGGCACGCCGCTCAAGATGACCATCGACTCGTCCACCTGGTCGGTTAAGGGCCACCCTCTGCGCATGACCTTTCGCCAGGCAAGCTCCGGCCGGGTGCAGACGATGGATGCGCGATTCCTCGGAACGAAGGTCCGAATCATGAACGACAACTCGGGGCAGAAAAGGACGACGTTCCTCCCTCTGCCCAACGGGCCGATCGTCGACGATCCGATCACGCTCGTGCAGGCTTCCGGCATCAAGTCCACCAAGCGATTCTGGATTCTGGATCCGACCACCACGACCTTTATCGAGAACTCGATTCGGCTCGTCGGTCCCTCGACCGCCGATGTGAAAGGCCGGAAAGTTTTGGCGACGCTCGCCGAGATCGTCGATCCGCGCGCCACGACGAAGGTCTACGTCGATGCGAAAGGCGGGCTCGTGAAGGCCGAGGCCCCAATGGGCATCGAGATGCTTCCAGAATCGAAGGCCGTCGCGATGAAGACGACCCCCGGCTACACGCCGAACGTCGATCTCGCCGCGCGCACCTCGCTGACCCCCACTCCGCCCCTCGAGAATCCGGGCAGCCTCAGCG
>CAXUKB010000104.1:0-9756 GCA_964251345.1 uncultured Fimbriimonas sp.
GTTGTTCACCTTCTCCGAGATCCCGGGATCGGTCGGCGAGGGCGTTGGCCCCGGACAGAGTCCGGGGCTTGTCGGTGATGAAGAGGCTCTGGCGGCTCCCGCTCATCCCATACGATAATGCCTACGCATCCGAGGATTGCCTCGCCCCGAGCCACGGCGGCCTAGGATGGACCTTGGACCGTTCGACCTCCATGTCTAGCCCCGCCATACGAATCAGCCCCGCGACGCGCGCGCTTACGTGAATAAACGAATGGCCATAGATCCCGATCTCGGCGCCGTCTAGAAGCCGATACTCCAAGGGGGCAGGGTGAACGTCCACCCTGCCCTGCACGCCAAGGATATACATAGGCGTGCGTCCGTCCACCCGGATCGGGTGGTAGAGCACACCCTTTAGGCCAGCCTCTTCGAGCACTTGCTTGAGTTGTTCGGAAGCCGCGTAAAGCACGGAGTTCGCCATTACTAGGTCGGCAAGCTTTCCCCTGCCATCCTGACGATACTCGAAGCCCCAAAAAGGGTCTCGCAAGCCATGATGCACCTCACGGACCTTTGCAAGGTAACCAGGAATATTCGCAATGCCCTTCGGCATCTCGAGCCCAGGCGTGCATGCCTCGAGAATCGTGCCGTTGTCCCGGTAGGGCTCATGAATGGTAAAGATCCCTTGCTCGTTCATGCTCTAAAGTCCGACTAGGATCTCCCACATTGCTCAGGCTAGGTTGACGAGGAATAGCCCGCACGGGCTTTCCCTAGCCATCCTTCTCTTGGACGGCGCACTCGGCGTAGAGGTCGATCTCCTCGCGCCGGATAACGTCCATCACGCGTGCGTTCACATAAAGTGAGGCTTCATCGCGAAGCCCGACCTCCGCCCCGTCAAGGAGATGGAGCTCGAACGCCTTGGGGTTAACGGCCACCTGACCTGCGACGCCCAGGATGTACATCGTCGTCTCACCGTCGACCCTCACCGGATAGAAGCGCAGGCCCGCGATGCCTTCGCTCTCAAGAGCCCTCATAAGACGCCCCGAAACCGCGTAGACCGGCGACGGGGAGCAGTAAACGAGGTCGCTGATCGGCTGGCCCGGTTCATCGCGCACGGACGCGTACTCGGTGCCCCACCAAGGAGCGAGCTGGCCCTTAGCGACGGCCCGCGCCCGCTCCACGTACCCTGGGACCTTAGGATAGCGTTCCGGCACTCGGTAGTCGGGATCGGCGGGCTTGATCAGCCCGCCCGATCGTCCAGGAGCGACTCGAAACAGCTTGCAACGCCCCACGGCTAGAGCCTACCGCCCCCATAAAACGGCTTTTACGGCTCACGTGTGTTGGATAGAACATCGCCCATCCTATGGCGGAGGTTTTCATCTAAGGCTGCAAGCCCACCCAGGGAATTCCCGCCCCAAGGCTGACGTCGAACCTCGCCTCCTGAATCAGACCCGCAAGTCGCGAACTCACGTATAGGTTCGCGTCCGCGTAGAGGCCCACCTCCGCACTGTCTGAGAGATCGAAGAGGTTCGCCGAGCCTTCCGTCGTCTGCGCGTTCGTTCCCGACCGGTCCAGGTGTGAGAACAAGGATCACCTCTTTACACCCAATACTTGGCGATTCAAGCCACGCAGCCAAACATTCTTCGGATAATCCAGAGCAAGAAACACACGAGCGTTGGACTCAGGCCTAGGAACAACGGTATGGAAGCGAAGTCCTGACTCGATTGAACGCTGAAGCGCCACGTAAGGAGAACTCTCCGCGAGTCCCATGTGCCTGATTCTTGCCCTGACATCGCGCTCGCTGACCTGAGATTTCTTACCGGATTCAGTTTCCAAGTCCAGAATCACCCTGAATGCGTCCCGAAGATCAAAATAAACTCGGTGTCGATACGGATAGGATGCTTTGGAGCTTTCTTGTACGCAGCCTCCCAGGCTGATCGCCACAATGCTCAGCCAGAAACAGCCGGACTTAAGGAGTGCCATTACCATCTCTCCAACGTCGCCCCTGACCGCCTGGAAGCCCATTTTCTTGCCATCCATCCTGAGCGTCTTGGATGAGATCCCGTAATATTGCAGCCAAAGCCTTGTCTTTTGGTTGAACTCGTTCGTAGAGGCGGTAGAGATACCAATATTGGAGTTGCCACGCCTCGTTTTCTTGATCGGGTTTCCAAGAAGGGACGTAAGATGCGGCCATCTTGCGAGATGCCCAACCCTGGCGGGTATGGATCCACTTGTGGAACAACACGGACTGCAACCATAGCCGCTGAGATCGGTCTCCACGTGCGCCTTTCAAGAGGCTCGCGTCGATCGTCGTGACGCTGTCTCCATCTAAGTCGTCGACAACGGTGTCGGCCCAGTCCCCATTGTCGTCGTCATGGGCGGTGATCCGACCATTGTCTAACATTCCTTGAAGACGATCCGCGGCGTCCTTGTAGCCGTTGGCGCGAATGTTGTTGATTTGCACCTGAACGGTTCGCCGCTCGACATCGGTCAAGGCTCGGAGGCCGGTGGGGTCTACGTTCTTCAGGGGGTTGTTGTCCGCGTACCGGTACCAGTTCATCCCCGAGCCGATCGGATCCCGCGTGATGAACCGACCGCTGCCCGGGTCGTAGTACCGGTGGCCCAGGAGCTTGAGGCCGCTCTCCGCGTCCTCCTGGTACCCGTGCGCCGAGGCGAAGCCCTGCTCGGAGTTGCTCGGGTTGTTGATCTGCTGGGGAAGCCCGAACGCGTCGTAGCTGCGCGAGTCGATGAGGTTCGCCGACGTGTCCGTCGTCCGCGCGTTCGTCCCCAGCCGGTCCAGGTGGGAGTAGCGGCTCCCCCCGTTGTTCACCTTCTCCGAGATCCCCGGCACCATCACCGCGTTGCCGTCGCTTAGGACCGGGGCGGTCACCCCCACTCCGTCCCGGCGGTACGTCCGGGCTCCCGCCGTACCCGACTTGCCCACCCGCGCGTCCGCCCCGTTGTACGCGTACGACTCGTCCACTCCCACGCCCTGCAGGCGCGTGAGACGGTCCTCGTAGTCGTACGTCAGGGTCGTGCTGCCCGCGGCCGAGGCCACCGAGGTCGTGCGGCCGCACGCGTCGTAGCCGTACGTCACCCCGCCCGTGGTCGCCCCGCTCCGGCTCAGCAGCTTGTCGCCATCGTCGTAGGCGTACGTCTCCCGAACCCCGTTCACCGTCTTCGTCAGGCGGTTGCCGTTCGCGTCGTAGGTGTAGGCCGTCGTCGGTCCGCCCGTCACCGCCTCGCCCACGAGTTGGTCGATCGCGTCGTACGCGTAGTCCGTCCGAACCCCGTCCACAACCTTGTCCGCGAGGTTGCCCTGCGCGTCGTACTCGTACGCCTCCGCGAGGATCACCGAGTTCGTGTTGCCGGGACGGCGGTGGACGATGCCGTTCACCCGGTCCAGCGCGTCGTAGCCGTAGGTGGTGATCGCGCCGTTCGGCAGGGTCTGGGTCAGGACCCGTCCGTACGCGTCGTACGCGTAAGAGGTGGTCTCCAGCGGATCGCCGGGGCGGCTCGAGACGACGCTCGCCACCCGCCCGTTCTGGTAGTTGGTGACGATGGTCGAGTTGCTCGCCAGGCTCACCGTCGTGGGATTGCCGTCCGCGTCGTAGGCGTACGCCTGGGCGCCCTGCGGCGTGGTCAGGCCGGTGGTGCGGCCGGCGGCGTCGTAGGTCCAGGACGAAACGCCCGTCGCGTCGGTCATCGAGGTCGGACGGCAGTCCAAATCGTAGGCGTAGCCCACGCCCGGACCGCTCGGGTAGGTCACGCTCGCGAGGTTGTCGGAGGCGTCGTAGGCGTACGTCGTGGACTGGCCCAGGGCGTTGGTGCGGACGGTCTGGTTGCCGCCCGCATCGTACCGGTACCGCTCGGTCGCGTTGTCGGGAAGGGTGAGCCCCGCGACCTCGCCGCGCAGTGCGTAACGGTAGGTGCGGACCTTGCCGCGTCCGTCGGTGATCGTGGTCACCCGGTCGCAGCCGTCGTAGCCGTACCGCTCCACCGCGCCGAGCGCGTCGGTCTTGCTCACGCGCCTTCCGTCGGCGTCGTAAGTGAAGTGGCTCGTGTGGCCGAGCCAGTCGGTGACGCTCGTGACCCGGCCCGCCAGATCGTGCACGAGGCTCATCGTCGCGCCGTCGCTACGCGTGACCTCTTCGAGCCGTCCCCAGTCGTCGTAGTCGACGCTCGTGGTCCGCCCCTGGGCATCGTTCCAGCTCGTCGCCTGATCAAGAAAGTGGGGATCGCCGTACTGGAGGTTCACCGTGCCGTTGGGTCCGGTGACGGAGCTGGGATTGCCGTTCGCGTCGTAGGTCGCGGTGGTGGTGACGCCGCCGCTCGCGGTGCGGGTGAGGACGCCGGTCGCGTCCCAGTCGTTCGTCTCGACGGTGTTGCTCAGGCCGTCGACGACGCCGAGCACGACGCCGCTGGAGGGGTCGCGCCGCAAGGTCGTGGTCGTGCCGCGCGTGTCCGTGGTGGTCACGGGGTCGTTGTAGGAGTTGTAGGTGGCGGTCGCCTTGACGCTCGCGGCGCTCTGCCGGGGGTCTTGGCTGGAGGTGCGGTTGCCGAAGGCGTCGTACTCGTACGACTCGACGTTGCCCCGCTCGTCCACGAGTTGCGTGACGTTGAAGTTGGCGTCGTAGGTGTAGGTCCGGCTGAAACCCGCCTCGTCCTGCTCGCTCCGGAGCACGCCCGAATCGTAGAAGTCGGTCTGCTGGCCTCCGTCGGGGTTCGTCCGAACGGTGTTGCTGGAGTTATAGGTGTACGTCGTCGCGTTGCCGAGAGGATCGGTAAAGCTCGTGAGGCGCTGGCTACCGTCGTAGGCGAAGCGGTGGACGCCGGCGCTCTGGGCGCTTTCGCTCGCGATCGCCCCGCTCGCCGTGTAGGTGAAGGCGTGGCCGTTCGACCCCAGGGTGCTACTCTGGGGCATGACCATCCCGCTCAGGAACTTCACGCCCGCGTCGTCGGCGCTCGCGAGGGGCCCCGCGTCTTGCGCGAACTGCCAGGTCTGACCGCCCGAACTCCGGACGGACTGAAGATACGGGACCGACTTTTGGAAGCCGGAGGAGGTGCCGACGAGAAGGGTGCTCCAGGTGAACGTGAGGCTCCGGCCCGAGGCGTCGATCGCCTTCGCGAGCCGCGAGGCGCTGTAGGTAACCGTGATGGCGTTGCCATAGCGGTCTCGCTCGCCGGTCATGAAGCCGCTGGCGTCGAAGCTGAAGACTCGCTGGTCCTTCGTCCGAAGCGTGTACCCTCCGCCGGACGCGGAGAAGACCATGTCGTAGTAGCCCGCGGGCGGATAGAAGGCGGGACCCCAGGTGGGCGAAGCGCCCGTCTGCTGGCGAGTGAAGGCGACGCGCTTGCCGGTGGGATAGACGACCGTCAGGTAATCGCGGTTGCCGCTGGGCGTGCTGACCGTGTTGCCGGTGTAGATCACCCGCAGGTCGAAGTTGGAGCGCCAGTTTTGGCCCCAGCCGACGTCGATGTTGTCCTGGGCGTTGTGGAACAGCGTCAAGCCGAAAGGCAGGCCGCCCTTCGTTTTCCATCCGACGACCGGCATGGTCGTCATGCGGTTGCCCGTCTGGGTGTTGACGATGCCGGGCACCTGGGCGGAGCCTCCGCCAGGCCCACTTCCCTCCCAATTGTTGCCCTCGCCGCCGGCCGGTCCCGGCACGGTGCCGACGGGCGGCGTGCTGCCCCATCCCGAGCCAGGCGGAGCCGGAGCCGGGGAACCGCCTCCGGTCGTCCCACCGCCGGTCGTGCTGCCACCGGTGTTGCCGGAAGTCGTGCCGGATGTACTCCCACTCGTGCTTCCGCTCGTACTCCCGGAGGTGCTGCCGCTGGTGTTCCCCGGAGACGGCCCGACCCCGATGATCATCGGGTGAGCCCCGGTCGCATCCGTGGTGATCGACTGGGACCGGGGAAGCGGCTGAGGCCGCCCGATGAGCGCCTGGTTGTCGCCGGTGTCGCCGGAGTCGTAGGAGTCGACGGGCGGGGTGGCGGCGGGATCGAGGCCGGCTTCGATCCGAGCCGACTCGTTGAACGAGGCGAGCGTCTGATCGTCCCAGAGACCGCCCTGGTAGACCGGTTGCGTCTCAGGGTTCGTGCCCGGGTTTACGGCGCCGGGCGTGTCGGTGTAGTCGCTCGACGGAAGCTGAGCGAGGATCGCCGTCGCCAGCGCCCGGCTGACCGTGTTTAGAGCTTGAGCGGACGCCGAGAAGGTCAGCGTGGAGGCGACGAAAATCGCGAGAGCTCGGCTGAGGAAAAATCGATGCATAAGAAGCTGCCGTCGAACGGAGGCGGCTTCCTTCGACCAAAATACAACGCTAAATCAGCCTTTCGCTTTTTGCGCACCGAATCACAAAAACGGGTAAGTAACGAGACGACACATCACGCAACGCCTTCTGGCATCTACTAATTAGAGAACTAAGCCGTGTCCGATGAATTTCAGTAGGCGTCGGATGCGCTCATACCGACACGCGTTTTCGACCTTCGCGTGGCTCCCAGACCTATCACCTCCTTTCCCTCGGAGGTGAGAGGAGAAATAATTCATCAGACAAAGCCTACATTTCCGTTCGTTTCTAACTCGCGTCTTACTTCGGAATTGTCCGCCGAAAACCGTGCAGTTCCCTACTCCAAGTAGGTGCCGTTGACGTTTAGGGCGAACTTGTAGCCGAGGACGGTGGCGGAGGCGCGGCACATCACCATGCGGGAGAGGAAGATCTCGAAGTACTGCATGACCGTGGCCTGCTTCGTGTCGATCTCAAGCTCCAGTTCGATGACGCGCCGCTCGGGGTCCATCTCGACGCGGCTCTTGCGCACGGCGGAGTTCACCCGGTCGTGGATGTCGTAACTCTCGGGCACCGGGTTCTGGACTCGGGAATAGTGGACGTCGCTCTTGTCCCCGATGATCAGGGCCGCGGACATCGCGGAAACCGGGCCGCCGGTGAGCTCCTCGTGATTGCCGATGGCGCCGAGGATGGGGGCGATCTCCGCGCAGTCCATGCCCATCTCGTTCAGGAGGGTGAAGGCGATCGCGCCGCCGTGCATGGGATGGTTCAGGCGAGTGACGACGTTGCCGATGTCGTGGAGGTAGCCCGCGATCTGGGCGAGTTCGACCTCGCGGGGGGTGGTCTCCATGCGCTCCATGATGTAGCGCGTGATACTGGAGACGATGCCGACGTGGCGATGGCCGTGCTCGGTGTAGCCCATCGCTTTCATCACATCGTTGGCCCCGTCGATAAGCTTGCGGACCTTGGGGTTCGCCTTCACGTCCTTGAAGGTGACGAGGCGAGTATCGGGAGGAGAGAGGAGTTCCAACTTTCTTTCGGTTCAGACGAACCGGTCTATAAGGTTATACGTTCGAAGCGCGGATCGCCGCGCAGGCCATCGACGTTCAGGGACATACTCTGTCCTGGCCTTGGCACCGGAACGCGAATCGCTAGGCACCCTCCTTCGAGAAATCCGGAACGAGAGGGGCATCGATCTCTCCGATGCCGCTCGGATCGCAGGGCTGAGCCGCTCGACCCTGTACCAGTGGGAAGCGGGCCTTCGTCTTCCCCGTGGAATTCCGCTGGAGCGTCTCTTGGACGCGCTGGGAGCTCCTGAGCGGCTTCGGGCGGAAGCGATTGCGCGGGCCGATCCCCGGCACGCCCGGATCGCGCTCGCCCAACGTCCCCTGGGCGCGCCGGTTGGGCTGGGGCAGGTCCTGCGGGCCATGCGCCTGCGTCGCGGGCTAACCCAGGCGGAGGCGGCGCGCGCCAGTGGCGTCTCTCAGGCCGCCTTCGCCCGCTGGGAAGGCGGCGGCGACGTGCCCGGGGCGGCAGCGCTCCACACCGCCGCCTTCGCGCTCGGCGCCTCTCCCGAGGAGGCGGTCGCGCTCACCCTCGTCCAAGGCGGCGCGGACGAGCGGGCGGCGACCCCCGAGGACGCGGTCCGCGCATCCATCGCCGTTCGGCTCGGGCAGGAATCGCTTCACGAGGTGCTTCAGCTCGGGATCGAGGCCGACGCTTGGCGGTGGTCGGCGCGCGATCCCCGATGGGACGTCGCCGTAACCTCGGCGATGGCGAAGCGGGCCCGTCGATACCTCCTGGACGGGCGTCTGGCGGAGGCCGAGGCCACCGCGGCGGAAGCCGTCCGCCGGGCGCGACGGCCCGAGGCCCGGAGTGAGGCCGTCATGGCTCTCGACGTACTGGGGCGCCTGGCCCAGCGGCGGAACGATCCCCAAGGAACGATCGTCCGGCTCGCAGAGGCGTGGGCGGAGTCCATCCCCTCGGGACCGACGCCCGAAGGGGGCAGCAAGGTGTGGGCGGCGACGATCGCCGCCCGGGCGCGGGCGGCGGCGGGCGACGTCGCAGGTGCGACCGCCATCGCCAGGAAGCTGCCGGATTGGCTTGCGCGCGAGGTTTCTGGAGGTCAGCTCGACTTCCAGGTGGGCTACGAGCTCTCTCAGATCCTCGTCGCAAGCAACGCGCCGCAAGCGGCGCTCGACCTGCTCTGGCTCGAAGCGCCAGCGCTCGGATGGCGGATCCTGAACGCGAACGTCCTGCTCGCCAACGGCGAGCCCGTGCCGCCGCAGTGGCTCGACGACCTTCGGATGGCCCTCCACGGCGCTAGTCCAGAAAACCGACGTGCGATTGCCTGGACGGAGCACGACCTGAGCGCGAAGGATGGGCCGTCCAGGCCCCACTTCTTCCGCTGACCCATGCCGAAGGGCGTTCTTTTACGTCGTTGAGCTTCGTTTTGGAATTTCGGCCCTCGTCGCCCTTACGAGCCCACGAGCCCCGTAGCCGCAGAATGCGCGAACGAAGTATGGCAAACCGATGGATTGCCATCAAGGTTTATTCTCGGAGAAAACTCGCGTGCAGCGCGGGGCTTCGGTACCGCGGCGGGCAGGTGCTTGAGGTGCTTGAGCTCCTTAGTTCCATCGTTAGATCAAGGATGACGCTCTGATCAAGAGACCGGATGCAGTACTTAAGTGCGCCTTCCGGCGCAATAGAAAGGTTATACGCGGGATGAAAGTACCCGGGGTGGCGTGCCTCCCCTCGCCTCCCGGACAATCGTCGTCGGTCCTCCAAGGAATCGACCATCGACGTTACCCACCGCTCCGCCTCACGGCTTGCTCCCTTCACCGCAAGGTCAGCCTCTGCGGAAAACCCCCATTCCGGTCGGGCTGGCACAACTTTTTCCTCCCACTAGAATCGGATTCTCGATTACCTACCCGCCCTTTCCCAAGAACATGAAGAAGGCTTTTACGCTCATCGAACTCCTCGTCGTCATCGCGATCATCGCCATCTTGGCCGCCATCCTCTTCCCCGTGTTCGCCCAGGCCAAGGCCGCCGCCAAGAAGACGGTGGGACTGTCCGACTGCAAGCAGATCGCGCTCGGCGCGCAGATGTACGCGCAGGACTACGACGACTTCGTGGTCCTCAACAACCAATATGGATCGGACTACAACTACTGGGCGGACCTGATCCAGCCCTACATTAAAAGCTACGCCCTGTTCGCGCCGCCCGCCGGTCAGGAGAACGAGTTTTGGCGATCCCGCTCCTCCATCAACAAGGGAGGCAAGAACGACATCGGCTTCACTATTAACAACGTGTACTGGTACAGCCCTCAGTACGGGCAGATCTTTGAGCAGTTCTCGGGTACCGCAAGCATGACCTCGTTCGCCGACCCGGCGGGGACGATCTTCGGGGGCGACGGCGGCCAAGACGGCACGGTTTACACCTACGGCATGCAAGTCGCGTCCTACTCTAAGGACGGCACGGACACGGGCGTTCCGGATAT